>NZ_JBKFTN010000089.1:0-414 GCF_050432945.1 Pseudomonas sp. 18173 | reverse complement strand
GCGCATGGGGATCAGCTTGGAGATGCCTGATCGCCGCTTGGCTATTCCGGATCCGGCAAACTATCGGTTTGCCGTGTTCTGCTGCTCGTACAAGGTGGACTTGGGCAGCACCCCCGACCACGCTTTGGCGCTGTTCGTTGACCAGGCAATGGCCGAGCGCTACGGCGCTTGGATGTGGCCCTCAACCTTTGAAGTGGTCGATCTGCTTGGCAAAAGGGGCGTTGACCAATGACTGCTCCTTTGAAAACCCTGACTGTGAAACTGTCTGATGCCGTCATCAAACAGCATGCCATCGACCCGACCATTACCGAGCTGAAAGATCCGCGGCACCCGCTACGCTTTCGTTACCGTCAGAACCGCAACAAAGGCAGTTGGCACCTGGTGCGTTTCGACAAGGGCGCCAAATGGAAAAAG
>NZ_JBKFTN010000088.1:0-423 GCF_050432945.1 Pseudomonas sp. 18173 | reverse complement strand
TTCAGGTACTGCTCGGTCCCGCAGCACGGGCACTTAATGTTGAAGCGCAGAAAGTGCGGGGAATCATTGGCCGCCCGCGTGATCTGGCAGCCCTCTCCCGAGGTTTCCTCATTGTCGTCAGCGACAACCACTGTCGTCGGGGTCGATCCGCGTATGGACTTTTTGAACGTGGCCCCTTCCAGGCGCTTGTCGCCAAGAATGGTCGGAGCCCCCTCGCCCTCGATGTCCGCATTGAACTTCGATAGCTCGTCATAGATCACTTCATCCGGGCTTTTCTCCCGGTAGTTTTTTGCCGCCGTGCCACCCAGGCACCACAGCATCTTGGCGTTATCGAAGCGCTTTTCATCCAGTGTGTTATCGCGATGCTTCACCCCATACCAGGGCGCCAAAGCGCGCACCACAGGACTGTCACGAATCATCGTT
>NZ_JBKFTN010000087.1:0-438 GCF_050432945.1 Pseudomonas sp. 18173 | reverse complement strand
TGCTGAAGGGGGGCTAATGGGCAAGCGCATGGGGATCAGCTTGGAGATGCCTGATCGCCGCCTGGCTATTCCAGATTCGGCAAACTATCGGTTTGCCGTGTTCTGCTGTTCGTACAAGGTGGACTTGGGCAGCACCCCCGATCACGCATTGGCGCTGTTCGTTGACCTGGCAATGGCCGAGCGCTACGGCGCTTGGATGTGGCCCTCTACATTTGAAGTGGTCGACCTGCTTGGCAAAAGGGGCGATGACCAATGACTGCTCCTTTGAAAACCCTGACTGTGAAACTGTCTGATGCCGTCATCAAACAGCATGCCGTCGACCCGACCATTACCGAGCTGAAGGATCCTCGGCACCCGCTGCGCTTTCGTTACCGTCATGACCGCAGCAAAGGCAGTTGGCACCTAGTGCGTTTCGACAAGGGCGCCAAATGGAAAAAG
>NZ_JBKFTN010000086.1:0-471 GCF_050432945.1 Pseudomonas sp. 18173 | reverse complement strand
TCGCGGTCGAACAGGAAGTTGACCTTGTAGCGGCCTTCCTTGTCGATCTCGGCGTATTTATCGCGGGCTTGGCCGCTGGTGACCCGGGCCGGGACGGTGCCGGCGATTTGTGGTTTGGTCAGCAGTGGCGGGCGGAAGCACAGGTATTCCGAGTACGGCATGGCTTCGAAATCGCATTCGAAGCTGGCATCGCGGGCGGCGCGGGTGTGCACGCCGATGATCGTGCAACGCGGGCTGAAGGCCCGGGGCGCGTCGCCGCTGATGCTCAGCACCTGGCCTGGGGCGAGGGTGGCGCTGCTGCTGGTGCCGCTCAGCAGGGTCTGCCGGTTGAGGTAGCGCTCGTGGGCCAGGCGGGCATAAAAGTAGCCGCTGTCCGCGGGCAACTCGTGATAGAACTGGTAGCGGTCGCCGAGCTCGCGGTACGGTTCGGCGTAGTGATAGGCCTCGCCGTAGGTGGTCGTGGCGCCGCGG
>NZ_JBKFTN010000085.1:0-528 GCF_050432945.1 Pseudomonas sp. 18173 | reverse complement strand
GTGCCGTTGGCCAGGGTGTAGGTCCATTGGCCGCTGCTGTCCACGGCGATCGCGCCGTAGGTGCCGGTATTTGACCCGGCAATACTCCAAGTGGCGGTGGCATCGTGATCGATGTCGGTCGAGCTGAACTGGCCGCTGACGCTGAGCGTGGTGTCCTCCTGCACCGCGCCGACCTCGTTGCCGACCGCGAAGCTGAGCACTGGCGCGTCGTTGCTGCCGGTAATGGTAACGGTCACCTGCTGGGTGGCCGCGCCACCGAGGCCATCGCTGACCTGCACGCTNTGTCCACGGCGATCGCGCCGTAGGTGCCGGTATTTGACCCGGCAATACTCCAAGTGGCGGTGGCATCGTGATCGATGTCGGTCGAGCTGAACTGGCCGCTGACGCTGAGCGTGGTGTCCTCCTGCACCGCGCCGACCTCGTTGCCGACCGCGAAGCTGAGCACTGGCGCGTCGTTGCTGCCGGTAATGGTAACGGTCACCTGCTGGGTGGCCGCGCCACCGAGGCCATCGCTGACCTGCACGCTGA
>NZ_JBKFTN010000084.1:0-552 GCF_050432945.1 Pseudomonas sp. 18173 | reverse complement strand
TGTTGCAGAGTGGCCGCCACCGGGTCGCGCAGCAGGCGGTTATTGGCCTCGACATAACGCGGCCACAGCGTCTCAAGCAGCTCGGTGTTTTTGTTCAGGCCAAACCGCTGGTACCAGGGCGCGCCGTGTTCGGCGCGGTCATTCAGGCGCCCCAGCTCGAGCGTCAGCTGGTGCAGAGCCAGCAGTTGCTGGTCGGCGCTTTGCGCCTGGTGCAGCGAGGTGATGGCGCTCTGCACCTGGGTGATGTGCACGCGGTTGCTGGCGAACGACAGCAACAGGCCGACGCCCCACACGGCGATCAGGGTCAGCGCCGTGGCGTAGCCGATGCGCACGACGCCCCAGCCCAGGCGGCGACGGTGCAGGGTTTGGTCGCCGAGCACGCCGTCCCAGGGCGGCGTGACGTGCCACAGACGCCCACCCTCTGCCGTGCCGGCCGGCACCGGCAGGCTGAACCACAGGCCGCGCAACGGCACGCCCCGGGCAAAAATCCGGAACATCGGCGCCAACGCCTGACGCCAACGGGCAATGCCCTCGACCTGCAGATCGCGGGCC
>NZ_JBKFTN010000083.1:0-570 GCF_050432945.1 Pseudomonas sp. 18173 | reverse complement strand
GAACGGCGTAGCCGGGTCGCCCCACTTCAGGTATTGCTCGGTCCCGCAGCACGGGCACTTGATGTTGAAACGCAGAAAGTGTGGGGAATCGTTGGCCGCCCGCGTGATCTGGCAGCCCTCCCCCGAGGTTTCCTCGTTGTCGTCAGCGACAACCACTGTCGTCGGGGTCGATCCGCGTATGGACTTCTTGAACGTGGCACCTTCTAGGCGCTTGTCGCCAAGAATGGTCGGGGCCCCCTCGCCCTCGATGTCCGCATTGAACTTCGATAGCTCGTCATAGATCACTTCATCCGGGCTTTTCTCCCGGTAGTTTTTTGCCGNCCTTCTAGGCGCTTGTCGCCAAGAATGGTCGGGGCCCCCTCGCCCTCGATGTCCGCATTGAACTTCGATAGCTCGTCATAGATCACTTCATCCGGGCTTTTCTCCCGGTAGTTTTTTGCCGCCGTGCCACCCAGGCACCACAACATCTTGGCGTTATCGAAGCGCTTTTCATCCAGGGTATTATCGCGATGCTTTACCCCATACCAAGGGGCCAAGGCGCGCACCACAGGACTGTCACGAATCATCGTT
>NZ_JBKFTN010000082.1:0-620 GCF_050432945.1 Pseudomonas sp. 18173 | reverse complement strand
GAAACTGCCAGCGGGTCACGTCACTGCGCTGCAGGGTTATCACAGCCAAGGCCTTGCCGCTCGCGCTCTGCCCGCCCTGGCGCGGCAGGACCAGCAGCTTGCCGTCGGCCACCTTCGCGGTGCAGTCGTGTTTTTTGGCCACACGGGTGATGAAGTTGAAGTCGGATTCACTGAGCTGGTCCATGCGCGGTACCCGGGTTTCGACCGGACACGACGGCTGCCAGCCATTGCGCGCGGCCACGTCGCCGACGATCTGCGCCAAGCTGACGTCTTCCCAACTGCCACTGCGCGTGGTTTTGCCGCTGCCGCGCATGTCGCTGGCCTTGCCGCTGATCACCAGTGTGCCCGGCGGACCGGAGACCGACACTTCATCCACGGTGAAGCGGCCCATTTGGGTCAGGTCGGCGCCGGCATAGCCCAGGTAGATCTCCATACTCGCACCACGGGCAGGCAGCGACACCACACCGTCGCGGTCGTCAATGCGCAGTTCAAATGAATCCGAGGCCATCCCGGGCCGGTCGGAGAGCTGCAGCGACACCAGCCGATCATTGATCAAGGTGGTGATGTCGGTGCCATCGGCGACGATACGGAAAAGTGGTTGCATGTCGGCACCTCAGACA
>NZ_JBKFTN010000081.1:0-696 GCF_050432945.1 Pseudomonas sp. 18173 | reverse complement strand
TCAATCGGGTGGTTGACCGGGTCGCTGATCTGCTGCGCCGTCAGAGGTTCGGACTGCTGGAACACTCCGCCCCAACTCACGAAGATGACATCCCCTTCGGCGGCGTCGGGGTACGGGATGCCGGTGCCGGAGGCGGCGCGAATGACGATGGGCACCCCTTGTTCGGCGATGTCCTTGTCCACACCGCCATTGACGATTTCCGGGGGGATGTACATGAACAGGTTGGAATGGCCGGGTTCCGGGTCGGTGTCCTGGCCCCCGGGGATTTCCAGCTTGACGTAGAGCTTGATGGGCGGGGCGTAGGTCTCGGGTGCCTGATTGAGCCGGGTGACCCGATAGGCCAGGGTGTATGAACCGGTCGGCAAGCGAGCGGGCGCGGCCCACAAGATTGTACGCTCGCCGATTTCGGCCGGGTCGGAAAGGGTGTGCTGGTCGATCAGGTTGTTGTTGAGCAACAGCTCGGCCTTGTCGCCCAGGCCTTGGGTCGACCACACGGGAATCTGCACTTTCAGCCCATGGTCCGGAAAGTTGCCCTGGGCGGCGGCAAGGTTGATGCCCCATTCGCCGGAGGGCAGTTGCGGTTCGCTGCGCCCGGGAATTTCCGGATCGAGCAGGGCCAGGGGGGAGAGGTTCTTTAACGGTTGAACGAGCATGACAAGGACTCCTGTCGCGAATTGAAGAGTGACGCGGGGGAGT
>NZ_JBKFTN010000080.1:0-740 GCF_050432945.1 Pseudomonas sp. 18173 | reverse complement strand
ATCTGCGTCGGCAACTTGAAGTCCCGCAGCTTGAGCAAGGTCAGCGGCCCCGCCCCCAGTTCAGTGCGCAGGTACCAGGTCAGGTCGATGCCGTCCGGCGCCTTTAGCTGCAGGCGGACCTGGCTGCCACTGTCGGTCAGCGGCGTGACCTTGGCTTTTTCCAGCAGGCGGATCAGGCCCCAGGTGCCTTCGTAATCACCGAACAGGCGTTCACCGGCAACCACGCTGGTCCAGGTCAGGCGGGTACCTGGATGGCTGGTGAAGCCCGGCCAGCTGAAGCGTTGCCAGCTTTCTTTCTGGTTGAAGTAGTGGTGTTTTTCGCCGTTGAGGATGAAGGTGGTTTGCACCACATCGCGCACCGGTTTGCCCTGCAATTCGAAACTCATGCCCATGCCGCCGTCGGTGTAGAGCACGTCGGCCAGGTGGCTGAGCTGGTTGATCGCTGCAAGGAACTGCGGGTTGAAACGCAGGCCCTGGCTGTGCCGCGAGTCGGCCACCCAGCGGCTGCCTTCCTTGCGCAGCACGCCGCCCAGTTGTTGCTGCAGGAATTGTTCGATGCGCCCGGAATCGGCGCGGATCATCTGCCCGAGCATGGGCAGGGAAGCGTCGTTGGTGGTGGCCGCAAAGGGATAGCGGCCGGCGAAAGCGCTGTGCCAGTCGCTGACGATCGCCCGTTGCCACTGGCTGTTGAGGCCCGCGGCCGAGGGTTGCAGGACGCGTTGCCAGGCCTGTTCCAGCGG
>NZ_JBKFTN010000079.1:0-760 GCF_050432945.1 Pseudomonas sp. 18173 | reverse complement strand
GAGCATGTTTTGTTGCTTGGCGGCGTTCATCAGAAGCCCTCCTTACCGCGTTGAGATTCCCACTCGAATGCCACGCCAATGCAGCCGTTTTCGCGGATGCGGTCGACACAGCGCGCACCAAGGGCGTCGTTCAGTTCAGCGGGAGACAGGTTGCTGACGATGATCGTCGGACGGCATTGTTCGTAACGGCCGTTGATGATGCTGAACAGGGTGGCCAGCTCGAACTCGCTCTGCTTAGTCGCGCCGACTTCATCGAGCACCAGCAGGTCCGCGCCAATCACCTCACGCAAGATGTGCGCCTCGGATTCGCCTGAGCGATCATTGAACGTTGCCCGGATCTCGCCGATGAGCGTGCCCACCGTGCGGTAGATCGCCTTGACCATGCATTCGTTGATCAGGTGACTGGCCGAAGCAATGGCCAGATGGGTCTTGCCGGTGCCGACCNTCACGCAAGATGTGCGCCTCGGATTCGCCTGAGCGATCATTGAACGTTGCCCGGATCTCGCCGATGAGCGTGCCCACCGTGCGGTAGATCGCCTTGACCATGCATTCGTTGATCAGGTGACTGGCCGAAGCAATGGCCAGATGGGTCTTGCCGGTGCCGACCTTCCCCAACAGCAACATGCAGCGACCTTCCCGGCGATGTTTCGAAAAGTTGTCGACGTAGTCGGTGCAAGCATCCAGGGCAATCTGCTGGGCCGGGTTCGACACGACGAAATCGGCGAACGTCTTTTCCGCGAAGCGCTTCGGAATCCGGGCG
>NZ_JBKFTN010000078.1:0-765 GCF_050432945.1 Pseudomonas sp. 18173 | reverse complement strand
GAGCATGTTTTGTTGCTTGGCGGCGTTCATCAGTAGCCCTCCTTACCGCGTTGGGATTCCCACTCGAATGCCACACCAATGCAGCCGTTTTCGCGGATACGGTCGACACAGCGCGCACCAATTGCGTCGTTCAGTTCGATGGGAGATAGGTTGCTGACGATGATCGTCGGACGGCATTGCTCGTAACGACCATTGATGATGCTGAACAGAGTGGCCAGTTCGAACTCGCTCTGCTTGGTCGCGCCGACTTCATCAAGCACCAGCAGGTCCGCGCCGATCACCTCACGCAAGATGTGCTCCTCGGACTCGCCTGAGCGATCATTGAACGTCGCCCGAATCTCGCCGATAAGCGTGCCCACCGTGCGGTAAATCGCCTTGACCATGCACTCGTTGATCAGGTGACTGGCAGAGGCGATGGCCAGGTGGGTCTTGCCGGTACCGACTNTCACCTCACGCAAGATGTGCTCCTCGGACTCGCCTGAGCGATCATTGAACGTCGCCCGAATCTCGCCGATAAGCGTGCCCACCGTGCGGTAAATCGCCTTGACCATGCACTCGTTGATCAGGTGACTGGCAGAGGCGATGGCCAGGTGGGTCTTGCCGGTACCGACTTTCCCCAACAGCAACATGCAGCGACCTTCCCGGCGATGCTTCGAAAAGTTGTCGACGTAGTCGGTACAGGCATCTAGGGCAATCTGCTGTGCCGGGTTCGATACGACGAAATCGGCGAATGTCTTTTCCGCGAAGCGCTTCGGAATCCGGGCG
>NZ_JBKFTN010000077.1:0-817 GCF_050432945.1 Pseudomonas sp. 18173 | reverse complement strand
GCCGCCCGACTCGGCGGGCTGGTCGGATGATTGTTCAGGCTCTACCTCAGGCACCGACACCGTGGCGGGTGTCAGAGCGGCAACGGTGGCCCGTTTGCTTTCCTGCTCGTGAATCATCGGCACAGCCCAGGTGCCTGAGGGCAACTGCTGTGCGAGCAGGTCGAGATTCATGCCAAAGCGCTGCTGCGTTATGCGCAACGCCGCCAAGGCGTACACCAGGCAATCGAGCGCTTCGTTTCGTCGCCCGCCGGCGTCCCAGCGCTGGACGCGCTGGTGTTTGACGATCACCCACTTGCGGCGCTCGGCAGTCAGTTGCCGCAACTCGTCTTCGCCGCAAGTCATCTCGTTAGCAGGCAGGTGGATACAGCCAGGCACAGGCGCACCCGAACCGTCCGGCTGCATCTTCAGGCGGCCATAAATCAGCTCTTTGGCATTGTCGGTACCCACTTCAACCAGATACGCACGTCCGCCTTTGACCTTGGTTTTCTTACGCGGCCAGGTCGCTATTGGCTTACCGTAGGTCGAGGCACCGAACACAGGGATCACCCACTGGGTGCCGTGCTTGATGCATTCCTCACGCACTTCATCGCAGTAGTGACCACCTTGGTCCCAACACCAACGCTCGACGCCCATCACCGTGCCATCCGCCCGGGTGAAGGTCTTGTGGATCTCGATGCCGACCTTGGCCCTTAGCTCAATGCTGCCCGGGTCACCTTGCAGCACGAATTTATGGACCAGCCATGCTTCCTCACCTGCGCCAAACGCCCAGACGCGGCCTTCATAGCGGTCATCCTGGGTATCAATACCGCCGAACAGG
>NZ_JBKFTN010000076.1:0-872 GCF_050432945.1 Pseudomonas sp. 18173 | reverse complement strand
GTTTGTTACGCAGGATCCGATTGGGTTGTTGGGGGGTTACAATCTCTACAGCTATGCTCCAAACACGACTGCATGGACTGATCCGTGGGGATGGGAATGCATACCAAACAAAGTGGCCGGTTCTGCTCGAGAGGCTAGGGCCAAAGCAATATTTGAGAAACGTTACGGTAAGAAAAATGTTCTCGGCGAAAGGTATCTACGTAATGCTGAGGGAAAAATAGTCAACGACCCGTTAACTGGTGAGGGGCGTCGAGTTGATTTTGTTGTTAAGAATACTGATGGCTCCGGCACGGCTAAAGAAATTACAAGTTTGACCGCTTCGAAATTTGCACAGTTGGAAAAAGAAATGAGAATTCGAGAGGTGGGTGGAGTTTTTGTGCGCGAGCCGGGTACCAAAAAATTGATTGAAGTAACTGATGTGTCGACAGTAATTCGTGCAAGGTAATAGGGGGTTGGTAATGAATGATTTGGATTTTACTTTGTGCAGCATACCGATGCTAATGTCTAGAAATAAAAGCACCGAATATCAGAGGCAGATAGTTGTGCGGTATACAGTTTTAATGAGTTTCCTTAAGGTGCGTGGTCTGATTTTTAAGGAGCCATTTGATAGTGATGGTAATTTGAAGATGGATTTGGTTATCAAGAAATCAGATGCCACCGCTCAATGCCTCGAACTATTCAAGAAGGCAGTTCCAGCTTGGCACGCCTATGTGGATAAAGGTGGAGATATTAATAATACAAGCAAGATTGAAAAGGCGTTGGCTAAAACTCCATGAGTTTTATCTAATTAAGTGGCTGGAAATTTGATCTCAGTCACTTAAGCTGCTTCGGCTACGACGGCCCTGGGCCGCAAGAGCTGGCAGTTCGCCTCG
>NZ_JBKFTN010000075.1:0-938 GCF_050432945.1 Pseudomonas sp. 18173 | reverse complement strand
GCTGATGATCGGTGATCTGCGCTGTACGCCGGATACCTTGGCCAACACAACAAATAGATCAGAGACCGCGGGTTGAAGGCAATCCGAAGGGTGGAGGTTGTACATCAATGAACGTCTTGCGTTCTTGTATCTCAAGGTATTGGCTGGGAGGGGCGTTGGTAGCCTGTATGGCTATTACACCGGCTGACGCCCACGACGTTTCCATCACCGCGCTGTTCAAACCGGATTCGGCGCGTCCTCATCTCAACAAGTTCCAGAACACAACGCCACCCAGCGGCTACTGCGTCAAGTACCCGGGACAGTGCGCGGACAATGAGATGTTCAGCCTGCAGGTGCCGATTCAGTTCCACTCCGCAGCGCCGATCGTTGCCAACCACCCTTCTGCTCGCCAGGGCGCCACACTGCAAGTGCCTGCGCAGTGGCGCGAGCTGACGGTCTATCACGAATCGACCCGGGAACCGGAGACGGTCAGGGTGAGGATCGTCGGTGTAGGTTCGGAATATCATACCGAGGATGTCATGCAACTGATCGGTGAAAACCATGATGACTACCGGTTGGCACATAACCGTTTGTGGGGAAGTAGCTGGGTAAATAGTCCCGCTCCCTGTCTTTATAGCGGCGTGGGGTACTTCAGCGGAACTTACTACGGTTTTTTCTGGAAAACACCCGTTGAGGCTGCCTGCACAAAGCAGGCGATGTTTGATGTTCCCTGGCTACGTTACGAGCACCTGGATTTCGCTTATGAACTGGAAACGCCCAACCCTCTGGGTATGTCTTCAGGGCACTACACCGGCTCGCTGACTTACACCGTCGGTCCCCACGGTGATTTCGATTTCGGCGACGTCATGTTGCCGAGCAGTTCGACACTGACCTTCAACTTCAACCTCGATGTGAAGCACACCCTAAAAGTCGACATCCCACCGGGCGGCGAAAAAATC
>NZ_JBKFTN010000074.1:0-1242 GCF_050432945.1 Pseudomonas sp. 18173 | reverse complement strand
TGAACTGGTCAAGTAATCCCAGACACCGATTACGGTGTTTATGCCGCTTTTTGCTCCATGGCTATTGGCGACAGGTAGTTGTTGTAGCTGTGGAGCCTGGTGCGGTTGTAGTACATGAAGAAGCGCACCATATCGGTTTGGGCCTCTTCGATCAGGCTGTAGCCGCTGCGAGGCACCCACTCTGACTTCAGCGTGCCAAAAAAACGCTCTGTCGGAGCATTGTCCCAGCACTGCCCGCGATGACTCATGCTTTGCAAAATGCCGTGGCGACTCAGTTCTTCTTGAAACTTGCGGCTGGTGTACTGACAGCCCTGATCCGAGTGAAACATCAGCCCCGCAGGACACGCTCGTACCTCTGTCGCCATGCGTAGCGCCTTGCTGACCAGGTTGGCGTCATTGACCAGGGAAAATGCCCAGCCGATGACCCTTCGAGCATACAAATCGATGACGATGGCCAGGTGAACCCAGCGTTTGCCCACCATCAGACTGGTCACGTCGCCACACCAAACCTGATCGATGGCAGTCGGTTTGAAATTACGCTTGAGCCGATTGGGCGCGACAAATGCCTCCACGCCTTTGGATCTGAATGGGTGAGGCTGGCGTTGTTTACTGACAATGTTGGCTTCCCGCATCAGCGCTCTGACCAAGCTCCTTCCAGCTGCAATATTCTGGGATTTCAGGCTCTTGCTGATCATTCTGGAGCCCATGGCTTCGCGACTTTCGCTGTGCAATTCAACCACTTTGAGCTTGAGCTCTTCACGTCTGATCTGCGGCTGGGTTCGCCGCTGAAGCCACTCATAAAAGCTGCTGCGCTTCACATCAAAAACACGACACACCACGGCCGTCGGAAATGACTCTCTTAGCTCTGCGATCATCGAAAACGATCGGGATCCGACATCAAGAGAGCGGTAGCCTTTTTTAGGATCTCAGCTTCCATCTCCATGCGCTTGATCTTGGCTTTGAGTTCCTGGATCTGGCGCTGATCTTCGGTAATCGCCTTAGTGCCCTTGACTGGCTGACCCTCGCGCTCCTTGCGCACCTGATCGACCCAACGCCGTAAAGCGGTAGGCCCGATATCCAGCGATGCACAAACGTCTGGAACCGGACAGTTATCATCGAGCACCATGCTGGCAGCATGCAGCTTGAACTCGCGGGTGTAGACCTTTCTTTCGTTCATGGAACCTCCAAGTTGGCGAAATCATATCGCCCTTAAGAGGTGTCCGGAATTATTAGGCCAGTTCA
>NZ_JBKFTN010000073.1:0-1366 GCF_050432945.1 Pseudomonas sp. 18173 | reverse complement strand
TTCCGCCAGCAAGCCTTCATCGATGGCGCGTGGGTTGATGCGGACAATGGTCAGACGATCAAGGTCAACAACCCGGCAACGGGCGAAATTCTGGGCACCGTGCCGAAAATGGGCGCTGCCGAAACCCGCCGTGCGATCGAAGCTGCTGACAAGGCGCTGCCGGCCTGGCGTGCACTGACCGCCAAGGAACGTGCGGGCAAACTGCGTCGCTGGTTCGAACTGATGATCGAGAACCAGGACGACCTGGCTCGCCTGATGACCATGGAACAAGGCAAGCCATTGGCCGAAGCCAAGGGCGAAATCGTTTATGCCGCTTCCTTCATCGAATGGTTCGCCGAAGAAGCCAAGCGCATCTACGGTGATGTGATTCCGGGCCACCAGCCAGACAAGCGCCTGATCGTGATCAAGCAGCCAATCGGCGTGACCGCTGCAATCACCCCGTGGAACTTCCCGGCTGCAATGATCACCCGTAAAGCCGGCCCGGCCCTGGCCGCCGGTTGCACCATGGTGCTCAAGCCTGCTTCGCAAACCCCGTACTCCGCCTTCGCCCTGGCCGAACTGGCCCAGCGTGCCGGCATCCCGGCTGGCGTGTTCAGCGTTGTTTCCGGCAGCGCCGGCGACATCGGTACCGAACTGACCAGCAACCCGATCGTGCGCAAGCTGTCCTTCACCGGTTCGACCGAAATCGGTCGTCAACTGATGGCCGAATGCGCCAAGGACATCAAGAAAGTGTCCCTGGAGCTGGGCGGCAACGCGCCGTTCATCGTGTTCGACGACGCGGACCTGGATAAGGCCGTCGAAGGCGCGATCATTTCCAAATACCGCAACAACGGCCAGACCTGCGTCTGCGCCAACCGCCTGTACATCCAGGACGGTGTCTACGACGCGTTCGCCGAGAAGCTGAAAGTGGCCGTCGCCAAGCTGAAGATCGGCAACGGTCTGGAAGCCGGCACCACCACTGGCCCGCTGATCGACGAAAAAGCCGTGGCCAAGGTGCAGGAACACATCGCCGACGCCCTGAGCAAAGGCGCAACCGTACTGGCCGGTGGCAAGGCGATGGAAGGCAACTTCTTCGAGCCGACCATCCTGACCAACGTGCCGAACAACGCGGCCGTGGCCAAGGAAGAAACCTTCGGCCCGCTTGCACCACTGTTCCGCTTCAAAGATGAAGCCGACGTGATCGCGATGTCCAACGACACCGAGTTCGGCCTGGCTTCGTACTTCTATGCCCGCGACCTGGGTCGTGTGTTCCGTGTGGCTGAAGCCCTGGAATACGGCATGGTCGGCGTCAACACCGGTCTGATCTCCAACGAAGTCGCGCCGTTCGGCGGCATCAAGGCCTCGGGCCTGGGCCGTGAAGGCTCCA
>NZ_JBKFTN010000072.1:0-1408 GCF_050432945.1 Pseudomonas sp. 18173 | reverse complement strand
GGTAACGCACCACACTCCCCCAAAGAGGGTTAGTTGGATCAATCACATACCCGCAAACAACCACGCGATTATCCGACATCAGTGCACCGCCTCTGTAGAGGACGACCCCCTGTTTATCATTGAAAACAACCAAGCCTCCATCACCAAACTCTTTATCCAGAGAGCCGTCGGCGAGATAGCGTGCGGTCACCATCGAGCTGTTTTTTTCGAAAAAGACACCGCCTCCTTGCCCCAGGACAAGGATTTTTCCATCCTCCTGCAAAATACTCCGTCGCCAGGACAACCCCTCATCCAGAAAGTCAGAGAACAATGGCTTCCCATCGTTAAAAACCAGATTGAAACTTCCGCTGACATTGAGAGAAACAATCAATCCTTGTTCATTTCTCAGCGTATAGCCAGTCGCAATAATTCCTCCATCAGGTTTCAACGTCATTGAGCTCAGCTCAAGCCTGTGGGTATCAGCAACAATGACGACACCATTGTCGCCATAGTTGCTATCAATGTTGCCGCTTTCGCCATAACGCATCACATAGGCGTCCGGAGAACTATCATCGGGTGTTCGGTTGAAATGACCGCAGACCAACACCTTGCCGTCCTGCTGCACGGCCACACCAGAAGCATAGTTCCAGACATGCTCGATACCCGGTAACTCGACCAGCAAGAAGCCTTTGCGATGGAAACTCGTGTCCAGTGAGCCATCCTTGTTCAGGCGAATAACAACCCCTTTCACATTGTTGAAGTCAAAATGAACGGTACTGACCAGGACAATTTTGCCGTCCTGCTGCGCAATCGGAGTCGCACTGATGCTGCCTGCGCTTTCAGCTAATGAGTCGTCGCGTTTTATGTCATGGTCGTGGCGGTGGATAAAAAGAGAGGCGCCGGTAAGCTCGTAGATGTTGAGGGTGACTTTTCCGCCTTTGCCGAAAGTGGTGTCCAGCGTGCCGTCCTTGAGCTGACGCACGACCGCCAGATCCACTCGGCCTGGCTCCGTTTCACTCTCGGCAGTACCCGTGATCAACCATCCTTCACTCGTCAGCGAATGCAGGTGACGGGGTGAAAACCGNGTCCAGCGTGCCGTCCTTGAGCTGACGCACGACCGCCAGATCCACTCGGCCTGGCTCCGTTTCACTCTCGGCAGTACCCGTGATCAACCATCCTTCACTCGTCAGCGAATGCAGGTGACGGGGTGAAAACCGTGTGCCGTCATCGAAAGGGATTTCAACGATGCCCCCAACTCCGAACGTAGGATCGAGGCTGCCGTTCTCTTTCAGCCGCGCAATCTTGGCAGATGCTTCCTGCGGATTGGTGACTGCTACCGCAACGAGTAATTTGTTATCGGACTGAGGGAGAACGGCAACGGGAATGCTGCCAACAATGTCGCCGAACGGCAGTGTGACCACGCCGTTCG
>NZ_JBKFTN010000071.1:0-1409 GCF_050432945.1 Pseudomonas sp. 18173 | reverse complement strand
GGTAACGCACCACACTCCCCCAAAGAGGGTTAGGTGGATCAATCGCATACCCGCAAACAACCACGCGATTCTCGGACATCAATGCACTGCCCCTATAGAGGTCGATCCCTTTTTCGTCATTGAAAACAACCCAGCCTCCATTACCAAACTCTTTATCCAGAGAGCCATCGGCGAGATAGCGTGCAGCCACCATCGAGCTGTTCTCATCGAGAAACGTACCGCCTCCCTGCCCAATGACAAGGATTTTTCCATCCTCCTGTAAAATACTCCGTCGCCAGGACAAACCCTCATCCAGGAAGTCAGAGAACAATGGCTTCCCATTGTTAAACACCAGATTGAAACTTCCGCTGTCATTGAGAGATACAATCAATCCCTGTTGATTTCTCGGCGCAGAGCCAGTCGCAATAATTCCGCCATCAGGTTTCAACGTCATTGAGCTCAGCTCGAGCCTTTGGGCATCAGCAACAATGACGACACCATTGTCGCCATAGTTACTATCAATGTTGCCGCTTTCGCCATGACGAATCACATAGGCGTCCGGAGATTCGTCCTCGGGCGTTCGGCTGAAATCACCGCAGACCAATACCTTACCGTCCTGCTGTAAGGTCACTCCGGAAGCATTGTTCGAGATACGCTCGATGCCCGGTAACTCAACCAGCAAAGAACCCTTTTGATTGAAACTCGTGTCCAGCGAGCCGTCCTTGTTCAGGCGAATCACAATCCCTTGCAGATTGTTGAAGTCATAAACAACGGTACTGACCAGGACAATCTTTCCGTCTTGACGCACGAGAGTGGTTGCACCGATATCACCTGCGCTTTCAGCCAGGCTTTCATAGCGCTTTTGGTCATGGCGATGGGTGAGAAAACGGATCTCCCTATCGCGAGAGGCGCCGATAAGCTCGTAGATGTTGAGGGTGACTTTACCGTCCTTGCCGAAGGTGGTGTCCAACGCACCGTCCTTGAGCTGACGCACGACCGCCAGATCTCGGCCTGGCTCCGTTCTGCTCTCGACGGCACCCGTGATCAACCATCCTTCATTTGCCAGCGAATGCAAGTGACGGGGTGAAAACCANACGCACCGTCCTTGAGCTGACGCACGACCGCCAGATCTCGGCCTGGCTCCGTTCTGCTCTCGACGGCACCCGTGATCAACCATCCTTCATTTGCCAGCGAATGCAAGTGACGGGGTGAAAACCATGTGCCGTCATCGAAAGGGATTTCAACGATGCCACCAGTACCGAATGTAGGGTCCAGCCTGCCGTTTTCATCCAGCCGTGCAATCTTGGCGAGGGCCATTTGCGGCTTGGTAGTGGCTACCGCAATGAGTAATTTGTTATCGGGCTGGGGAAGAACGGCCTCGGGAATGCTGCCAACATTGTCGCCGAACGGCAGTGTGACCACGCCGTTCG
>NZ_JBKFTN010000070.1:0-1459 GCF_050432945.1 Pseudomonas sp. 18173 | reverse complement strand
GCGGGCCAGGCGCACGAGGAAATCGTTGTCCACCGAGTCCTGCATCTGCAACCAGCCGGCGTGGCGCAGGGGTTGCAGGAGGCTGTCCAGCGCGCTTTCCACCACCGGCGGCGTCACGGGGATCGGCAGCAGGCAGCCGACCGGCTGGCGCTGTCCCTGTTGCCATTTACTGTCGCAGACCTGCCACAGGTGCAGCGGCAGCTGCCAGCGCAGTTGGCGCGCCAGGGTTTGCAGGTGGCGTATGCCGTGGTCCATGGCGCGGGGGTCGGTGCTTTGCGGTGTGCTGACGGCCCAGATGACGCCGTCGAGGGGGCGCCAGCGACTCAGCCATTGGCACAGCTGCAGTACCCGGTCGCTGGCCGCGGTTTGCGGACTGCCGCCCCAGAGCAGGACCGTATCGTGGCCTTCCAGCCAATCATGCGTGGCCAGGCCCGGGGCGATGGCTTCAATCTGCTCCGGTTCGCCGACCACCAGGAACACGCGAACCTTGACGCGCCAGAGCAGGCCGTGTTGTTCGCGCAGGTTCTCATTGATCGCCTCGATGGTTCGTGCCACCTGGGACCCGACGGACTCCTCGAGGGAGACTGGCGCCGCCTGACGAGCATCATCGCCGTCGAGCTGAAGATAATCGGCGCGCCCCAGTTGCCGCCCCAGCCAATGGTGGCCACCCCAAAACATCACCCCGAGGGAGAGGACCGATGTCACCGCCAGCCAGATCCTTTGCCGGTCGCTGCCGGCGGCCATCCCCAACCATTCGGGATAGCGCCAGAGCACTCCCGCCAAGACCAGACCGGTGAGCAACAGCCCGCCGATCAGCACACCGATCCCTACAGAGCGTCGAAACTGCATTCGAGATTTCCTATGTCGAAAGTGGAGACACCGGCATCAACACCGTGCCCCAGAGTTCAGCGCCGACATCGCCACCACTGAAAATGAATTGCGGCCCGGCGCCACCCTGAATGGCCTGTGTCGCAGCCGCGATGGCCAGCCAAGGGGAGGTTTTCCCTGGCTGCCCGAGCACCGCATCGAGGTTGCACACACCCTGTGGCGGCTGGACCGGCATGGGGACGTCCATCAACACGCTCGCAATGGCGCCATTGCGTTGTGAATCGATCCCCACCCGCCAGACCCGTTCGACCGCTTGCGCTTGCAGCGGCACCCAGTCGAGGGCCTGGCGCGTGGCGTAGAGCAGATCGGAATCGGTCGGCTCGCGCTCCTGTTCAGGACGGTGGAGGTAGGCGATCGGCGCCAGGGTGGTTTGCGTCAGGCGGTTACCCAGCAGTAAGCCCACAGCAACCTCTGCCGTGCCTTCGGGCGCTTGCGGGGCAAACTGCACCGCCAATACCAGCAGCATGGCCTGATCGTTGATGCGTTGGTCGAGCCAGTGATCCACCGCCGCCAGTCCACTGCCCTCGACGGGTGTGGTCGATTGGCGGATGCCGGATTCACGCCATGCCTG
>NZ_JBKFTN010000069.1:0-1468 GCF_050432945.1 Pseudomonas sp. 18173 | reverse complement strand
GTAGCAGTTGGTCCACACACGACCGGCCTTGATGGCGCGGCCCATGCGGTAGGCGCGGTTGATGTCGCGGGTCCAGAGGCCGGCACCCAGGCCGAACTCGGTGTCGTTGGCGATGGCCAGGGCTTCGGCTTCGTCCTTGAAGGTGGTGATGCTCACCACCGGGCCGAAGATTTCTTCCTGGAACACGCGCATCTTGTTGGTGCCCTTGAGCAATGTCGGCTGGATGTAGTACCCGCTTGCCAGGTTGCCCTCGAGTTTTTCCACCTTGCCGCCGGTCAGCAGCTCGGCACCTTCGCCCCTGGCGATTTCCAGGTACGAAAGGATCTTGTCGAATTGCTGCTCGGACGCCTGGGCACCGACCATGGTGTCGGTGTCCAGCGGGTCGCCGCGTTTGATTTGCAGGACCTTCTTCATCACCACCTGCATGAACTCGTCGTAGATCGACTCCTGCACCAGGGCGCGGGAAGGGCAGGNTCTTGTCGAATTGCTGCTCGGACGCCTGGGCACCGACCATGGTGTCGGTGTCCAGCGGGTCGCCGCGTTTGATTTGCAGGACCTTCTTCATCACCACCTGCATGAACTCGTCGTAGATCGACTCCTGCACCAGGGCGCGGGAAGGGCAGGTGCAGACTTCGCCCTGGTTGAAGAACGCCAGCACCAGGCCTTCGGCGGCTTTCTCGATGAAGGACGGTTCGGCCTTCATGATGTCTTCGAAGAAGATGTTCGGCGACTTGCCGCCCAGTTCCACGGTCGACGGAATGATGTTTTCGGCGGCGCACTTCATGATGTGCGAGCCGACCGGGGTCGAGCCGGTGAAGGCAATCTTGGCGATGCGCTTGCTGGTGGCCAGGGCTTCACCGGCTTCTTTGCCGAAGCCCTGCACGATGTTCAGCACGCCCGGTGGCAGCAGGTCGCCGATCAGCTCGACCAGCACGGTGATGCCCAGCGGGGTTTGCTCGGCAGGCTTGAGCACCACGCAGTTACCGGCAGCCAGCGCCGGGGCGAGTTTCCAGGCGGCCATCAGGATCGGGAAGTTCCACGGGATGATCTGGCCGACCACGCCCAGTGGTTCATGGATGTGATAGGCCACGGTGTTGCCGTCGATTTCGGCAGCGCTGCCTTCCTGGGCGCGCAGGCAACCGGCGAAGTAGCGGAAGTGGTCGGCGGCCAGCGGGATGTCGGCGTTGAGGGTTTCGCGTACGGCCTTGCCGTTGTCCCAGGATTCGGTGATCGCCAGGGTTTCCAGATTCTGCTCGATGCGGTCGGCAATTTTCAGCAGCACCAGCGAGCGTGCCTGGGCGGAGGTGGCGCCCCAGGCATCGGCAGCGGCGTGGGCAGCGTCCAGGGCCTTGTCGATGTCTTCAGCCGTGGAGCGCGGGAATTCGGCAATCGGTTGGCCATTCACTGGCGAGGTATTGGTGAAGTACTGACCTTTGACAGGCGCGACGAACTCGCCGCCGATGTAGTT
>NZ_JBKFTN010000068.1:0-1483 GCF_050432945.1 Pseudomonas sp. 18173 | reverse complement strand
AACCTGATCCCCGGCCAACTGAGCCTCGCCCAACTGCGTGCCGTCTATCAGCAGCCGGTGAAGCTGACCCTCGACCACAGCGCCGCGGCCCAGATCGAGGCCAGCGTGGCCTGCGTGGAGCAGATCCTCGCCGAGAACCGCACCGCCTACGGGATCAACACCGGTTTCGGCCTGCTGGCTTCGACCCGCATCGCCAGCGAAGACCTGGAAAACCTGCAGCGCTCGCTGGTGCTGTCCCACGCCGCCGGTGTCGGCCAGCCGATCAGCGACGAACTGGTGCGCCTGATCATGGTGCTCAAGGTCAACAGCCTGAGCCGTGGTTTCTCCGGCATCCGCCGCGTGGTGATCGACGCGCTGATCGCCCTGATCAACGCCGAGGTGTACCCGCACATTCCATTGAAAGGCTCGGTCGGTGCCTCCGGTGACCTGGCGCCGTTGGCGCACATGTCGCTGGTGCTGCTGGGCGAGGGCAAGGCGCGCTACAAGGGCGAGTGGATGGAAGCCACCGAAGCGCTGAAAGTCGCCGGTCTGACCCCGCTGACCCTGGCCGCGAAAGAAGGCCTGGCCCTGCTCAACGGCACCCAGGTGTCCACCGCGTTCGCCCTGCGCGGCCTGTTCGAAGGTGAAGACCTGTTCGCCGGCGCCCTGGCCCTCGGCGGCCTGACCGTTGAAGCGGTGCTGGGTTCGCGTTCGCCGTTCGACGCGCGCATCCACGCCGCCCGTGGCCAGCAAGGCCAGATCGACGCCGCCGCCGCTTACCGCGACCTGCTGGGCGAGCGCAGCGAAGTCTCCGACTCCCACGAAAACTGCGAAAAGGTCCAGGACCCGTACTCCCTGCGCTGCCAGCCGCAAGTCATGGGCGCCTGCCTGACCCAGTTCCGCCAGGCCGCCGACGTGCTGGCCATCGAAGCCAACGCCGTCTCCGACAACCCGCTGGTGTTCGCCGCTGAAGGCGACGTGATCTCCGGCGGCAACTTCCACGCCGAGCCGGTGGCCATGGCCGCCGACAACATGGCCCTGGCCATCGCCGAAATCGGTTCCCTGAGCGAGCGCCGCATCTCGCTGATGATGGACAAGCACATGTCGCAACTGCCGCCGTTCCTGGTGGCCAACGGCGGCGTGAACTCCGGCTTCATGATCGCCCAGGTCACCGCGGCGGCCCTGGCCAGCGAGAACAAGGCGCTGTCCCATCCGCATTCGGTGGACAGCCTGCCGACTTCCGCCAACCAGGAAGACCACGTGTCGATGGCCCCGGCAGCCGGCAAACGCCTGTGGGAAATGGCCGAGAACACCCGCGGGATTCTCGCCGTGGAATGGCTGGCGGCGGCCCAGGGCCTGGACCTGCGCAATGGCCTGAAGACCTCGCCGAAACTGGAAAAGGCCCGCGCCATCCTGCGCAACGAAGTGCCGTTCTACGAGAAGGACCGTTTCTTCGCGCCGGACATCAACGCGGCGACCGAGTTGCTGGCGTCGCGCTGCCTGA
>NZ_JBKFTN010000067.1:0-1489 GCF_050432945.1 Pseudomonas sp. 18173 | reverse complement strand
TTGGGCGAGGCTCAGTTGGCCGGGGATCAGGTTCAGTGTGTGCATTTTCAGGCTCCTATAACCGGGGTAATCATTGGCAGGCTCAAGCCCTGCGCTTTGGCACATTCAATTGCAATTGGGTAACAGTGCGCACCCGCGAATTCGTTGACGATGGCTGAGTCATCTCGACCCATACACATACGTATTTACTTGTACATACAATCATATGCAATCAAGCGGCCAACTTGTTGAATGAACATTCAAGAAAAATCCGGATACGGCTGGAGAGCGCAGGAATCGAGGCTTCTGGCGTTGATGAAATTTTTCGAAGGGATTTTTTGAGGACGAGATGATTGTTACCTGAACGTGGTTTTACGCTACACCGGTGGGGGTTGGTAACACCGGGGTTGAAACCTGCACCAGGAAGATCGCCCCCTGTCAGGCAGACCGTAATGCAGAGTCAGTTGAAACAAACAGGTCGTGAATCAAGTCACTCAGACGGTAGCGAAAGAAATTTTTGATCGTCGAATACCGGGAGCCACTCATACTTGCGCTTGCCAGTTACGCAGACCGTTCAAAACCCGAAGTAGACAAATGCCGTCGCTACAGCGATACCCCACGCGGCCAACGCCAGGACCGATGAGTTATACGGTAATCGGGAGTCGCTCAAGTGTTGCAAGCCAGGTTTCGAAAAATCGCCCTGGTCATAACGGCAATACATGATTGCCCGATAGGTGTACAGGAGACCAACCAATAGAAACAGGGTGATCAGGCCCAGGACAAATCCACGCTTGATAGCCGGTTTAACCAATGGCGCCAGATGATCCTCACAGGCAGCGCTATTGATTTGCGCAACGGTAATTCGCTGATAGTCCGTCAATGGTCCCTTTTGGCCGAACTGGATTGCAGCTTGTTGCTCCAGATCCAACGCCTGGTACTTCCAGAGCGTTGACGATCCTTTTCGGCAGAAGGTAAACGCGGCAGGACTTGAGACGGCAATAATGCCAGCGTCGTTGATATTCAGTTTTTTCAGCGTCTGCGTGGCTGACCTGGTGAAATCCAGGTTGAAGACCTGAGTATCTCCGCAAGCAGTAACCGCGACCGAAACCAACAGGCCGCTCAGGAGGCAGATGGCTGAAATGTTCAAGGCCGGGTTTCCTTTTTCCATTGTTGCTTTGTTTTCGCAGTTCGGTTCCAACCTGCTTTGATGAGTTCCAGTACGCTGCTGGCACCCCGATAGCTCATGGGTAATCGAATGAAAGGAGAAAGGGAGGGCACCCAGTGCCCTCCTCTCCGCTTTCCACGCTCCCTGCGACAGTACTGACCAGGACCTCAAGTGGCCAGAATGAAGTCCGACTGATCAATGGCCGCACTGCCGACGCCCACCAGGCGGATGCTGTCCGCCCCGATGCCGACCACCGTGTCCGCCCCGTCAGCCGCTATGCTCACGTTGGCCGCGAAGGTCGCGCTGTTGATGCCCAGCCCCGCGATATCGAGCATGTCCTGCGCT
>NZ_JBKFTN010000066.1:0-1602 GCF_050432945.1 Pseudomonas sp. 18173 | reverse complement strand
GCTCATGTGGTTATAGGCGTTGTCTTTCTGGTTTTCCGCCTGGCCCAAACGACCGGCCAGCGAGGCGCGCACCGAATCGCCGACTAAGTTGCCATTGCTAATGTGGCCATGGTGGTGAGGTCCACCCGTTGGGGTGGTGATCGAGCCCAGCGCATCCAGCAGTTTTTCCCGCGCCATCTCGGCCGTGCAGCTCAGGTCATTGAGGCAGGTGTTGAGTNGCGCGCACCGAATCGCCGACTAAGTTGCCATTGCTAATGTGGCCATGGTGGTGAGGTCCACCCGTTGGGGTGGTGATCGAGCCCAGCGCATCCAGCAGTTTTTCCCGCGCCATCTCGGCCGTGCAGCTCAGGTCATTGAGGCAGGTGTTGAGTAGCTCGGTGTGGCTGGTGACCAGCGAGCCACAGAACGCGGCATTGATCGCCGAACGGCGAGCACCATCCGCTGCCATGACCTGGGCGCGCATCTGATCCAAGGTCAGCGCAACCGGCGCCGATTCGACAGCCGGTGCAGGCGTTGGAGTCGGAGCTGGGGTTGGAGCCGGTGCTGGGGTTGGAGCGGATGCTCGCGGATTGAACAGATTTTGTGCCGAAGTAGGCATGTTGGTGAACTCCTGCATGCGTTTTGATGTGAGTTGGGCGGCCGCCTTGAACGGGTCAAGCACCCTGTCAGCGAAACCGGCCGCCACCGCTTCGTTGCCATCCATCCAGGTTTCAGCCTTGAGCAGCGCCTGTATGTCCTCGATCGCCTTGCCCGACTTACGCGAATACGCCTGAATCAGCGTGCTCTCGACCTTGTCGAGTAGGTCGGCGTACTCGCGCATGGCGTCGGCATCACCCACCTGCCCACCCCACGGCTTGTGAATCATCATCATGGCGTTGGCCGGCATGTTGATTTCATCGCCGGCCATGGCAATCACGCTGGCCATCGAAGCAGCGAGACCGTCGATGTACACCACCACTCGCGCCGAATGGCCGCGCAGCAGGTTGTACATGGTGGTCCCTTCAAACACGTCGCCACCCGGCGAGTGGATGTGCAGGTTGATCTGTGACACGTCACCCAGGGCGGCCAGATCGCGGGCGAACTGCTTGGCGGTGATGCCCCAGGCGCCGATCTCGTCGTACAGCATCACCTCGACCACCCCGCGCTGCTGTGCCGCACGGAGCGAGTACCAGCTTTCGCCGGGCTTATTCGTCTGGCTTATCGAGGCCCTCGGCCTCATCAGCGACAGGTTTTTTTGGCTGTTCATCGGTTTGCGTTTTTCCATAGATCTCGTGATAGAAGTCCGAACTGAAGACCAGTCCCTGTTCCCGGTTGGTTTTGATTTCCGAAGCCCGGGAACGCTTGAGCTCCTGCGGATTGCGCTGCCGCGCCCGCGCCACTTCCGATTCATCGGAAAAGCCGGCCTCGACCAGAATTTTCCAGGCATTGGCCTCATGGATTGGGTTGATCCAAGGCATCACCGGTCCTTGGTAGATCGCGCCAAACACGGTGTCCGGATCGACGTCGACCGGCACTTTGATCACCCCGCTGGCAATCGCCATGTGCAGCCATTCGCGATAGACCGGGCGGCTCCAGTAGTCGATAAATTCGTGCTGCAGCAGG
>NZ_JBKFTN010000065.1:0-1788 GCF_050432945.1 Pseudomonas sp. 18173 | reverse complement strand
GCGCAGGTGAGGAAGCTTGGCTGGTCCATAAGTTCGTGCTTCAAGGTGACCCGGGCAGCATCGAGCTGCGGGCGAAGGTTGGCATGGAGATCCACAAGACCTTCACCCGGGCGGATGGCACGGTGATGGGCGTCGAGCGTTGGTGTTGGGACCAAGGTGGTCACTACTGCGATGAAGTACGTGAGGAATGCATCAAGCACGGCACCCAGTGGGTGATCCCTGTGTTCGGTGCCTCGACCTATGGCAAGCCGATTGCGACCTGGCCGCGTAAGAAAACCAAGGTCAAAGGGGGACGTGCGTACCTTGTCGAAGTGGGTACCGACAATGCCAAAGAGCTGATTTATGGCCGTCTCAGGATGCAGCCGGACGGTTCGGGTGCACCTGTGCCTGGCTGTATCCACCTGCCTGCCAACGAGATGATTTGCGGCGAAGACGAGTTGCGGCAACTGACCGCCGAGCGCCGCAAGTGGGTGATCGTCAAACACCAGCGCGTCCAGCGCTGGGACGCCGGCGGGCGACGAAACGAAGCGCTCGATTGCCTGGTGTACGCCTTGGCGGCGTTGCGCATAACACAGCAGCGCTTTGGCATGAATCTCGACCTGCTCGCACAGCAGTTGCCGTCAGGCACTTGGGTTGTGCCGGTGAGTCACGAGCAGGAAAGCAAACCGGCCACCGTTGCCGCACCGACATCGGCCACGGTGTCGGTGCCTCAGGTTGAGCCGGAACAATCACCCGACCAGCCCGCCGAGTCGGGCGGCTGGCTTAATACAGGACAAGGCGCATGGCTATAACCGCTCAAGACATGGTGGACCGCTATCTGGAGGCCGAGCTGGCCATCCTGCAGGGCAAGGAAATCCTCTTTAACGGTCGCAAGCTGATCATGGATGACCTGGAGGAAATCCGCGCTGGTCGGCTGGAATGGGAACGCCGGCTGCGAGCACAACAGGCAGCAGCGGCGGGGCAGCCGCCATACGCCTTGGCGACATTCCGATGAACCTGCTGGATCGCGTGCTGGCCCCGGTGTTTCCCGGGCTGGTGGCTGACCGTCTGCGTGCCCGTAGCACCATCATGGCCTTTGAAGCGGCGCAGGCGACCCGCACCCACCAAGCCAAAAAACAATCGGCCAGTGCGGACCGCTCGCTGCAGCGTTCGGCGCGTTCTTTGCGCGAGCAGTGCCGCAAGTTGGACGAAGACCACGACATCGTCACCGGCTTGTTCGATCGCCTGGAAGAGCGAGTGGTTGGCGGCATGGGCATCGCGGTCGAGCCGTTTCCGTTGAGCTATGCCGGGGAAGTGCATCTGGAGTTTGCGGCGCAGATCAAGGCTCGCTGGGCCGAGTGGTCGTTGCGTCCGGAAACGTCCGGCGAGCTGTCCCGACCGCAGATGGAGCGGCAGGTGTGCCGAACTTGGCTGCGCGATGGCGAAGCCTTGGCGCAGAAGCTCAAGGGACGTGTGCCCAGCTATGAGCATTTGAGCGCGGTGCCCTTCGCTTTGGAGTTGCTGGAGCCGGATTACCTGCCGTGGGAATACAACGATGAAGCCAAGGGCATTGTGCAGGGTATCGAGCGCAATCAGTGGCGGCGGGTCCGGGCCTATCACCTGGTCAAGCATCACCCCGGGCATGCCGCCGGTTTCCAGCTGACTTTGACCACCAAGCGCGTGCCGGTCGAACAGATGATTCACATCGCGCACCGTAAGCGCATCGGTCAAAACCGCGGCCAACCCTTGCTGCATGCCGTGCTGATTCGCTTGGCGGACATCAAGGATTACGAGGAAAGCGAACGGGTT
>NZ_JBKFTN010000064.1:0-1851 GCF_050432945.1 Pseudomonas sp. 18173 | reverse complement strand
ACAACTATTCCACCGAGGTAAGAAAGATGAGTGCGGCTTCCCTGTATCCCGTTCGTCCCGAGGTTCTGGCCAATACGCTGACCGACGAGGCGACCTACAAGGCCATGTACCAGCAGTCGGTCGTCAACCCGGACGGCTTCTGGCGCGAGCAAGCCAAGCGCCTCGACTGGATCAAGCCGTTCACCACGGTGAAGCAGACGTCCTTCGACGATCACCATGTCGACATCAAATGGTTCGCCGATGGCACCCTGAACGTTTCCTACAACTGCCTGGACCGTCATCTGGCCGAGCGCGGCGATCAGGTCGCGATCATCTGGGAGGGCGATGACCCTGCCGAAAGCCGCAACATCACTTACCGTGAACTGCACGAGCAAGTCTGCAAGTTCGCCAACGCCCTGCGTGGCCAGGACGTGCACCGCGGCGACGTGGTGACTATCTATATGCCGATGATCCCCGAAGCCGTGGTCGCCATGCTGGCCTGTACCCGGATCGGCGCGATTCACTCGGTGGTGTTCGGCGGCTTCTCGCCGGAAGCCCTGGCCGGTCGCATCATCGACTGCCGCTCGAAAGTGGTGATCACCGCCGACGAAGGCATCCGTGCCGGCAAGAAGATCCCGCTCAAGGCCAACGTCGACGACGCGCTGACCAACCCGGAAACCAGCAGCATCCAGAAAGTCATCGTGTGCCAGCGCACCGGTGGCGACATCAAGTGGAACCAACATCGCGACATCTGGTTCGAGGACCTGATGAAAGTGGCCGGCACCGTGTGCGCGCCGAAAGAGATGGGCGCCGAAGAAGCGCTGTTCATCCTGTACACCTCCGGTTCCACCGGCAAGCCGAAGGGCGTGCAGCACACCACTGGCGGTTACTTGCTGTACGCGGCCATGACCCACGAGCGCGTGTTCGACTATCGCCCGGGTGAAATCTANAAGCGCTGTTCATCCTGTACACCTCCGGTTCCACCGGCAAGCCGAAGGGCGTGCAGCACACCACTGGCGGTTACTTGCTGTACGCGGCCATGACCCACGAGCGCGTGTTCGACTATCGCCCGGGTGAAATCTACTGGTGCACCGCCGACGTCGGCTGGGTCACCGGCCACAGCTATATCGTCTACGGCCCGCTGGCCAACGGCGCGACCACGCTGCTGTTCGAAGGCGTGCCGAACTACCCGGACATCACCCGGGTGGCGAAGATCGTCGACAAGCACCAGGTCAACATCCTCTACACCGCACCGACCGCGATCCGCGCCATGATGGCCTCCGGCACGGCGGCTGTCGAAGGCGCCGACGGCAGCAGCCTGCGCCTGCTCGGTTCGGTCGGCGAGCCGATCAACCCGGAAGCCTGGGACTGGTACTACAAGAACGTCGGCCAATCCCGTTGCCCGATCGTCGACACCTGGTGGCAGACCGAAACCGGCGGCAACATGATGAGCCCGCTGCCGGGTGCTCACGCCCTCAAGCCGGGTTCGGCGGCACGGCCGTTCTTCGGTGTGGTGCCGGCACTGGTGGACAACCTGGGCAACATCGTCGAGGGCGAGGCCGAGGGCAACCTGGTGATTCTCGATTCGTGGCCGGGCCAGGCGCGTACGCTGTATGGCGACCACGACCGCTTCGTCGACACCTACTTCAAGACCTTCCGCGGCATGTACTTCACCGGTGACGGCGCCCGTCGCGATGCCGACGGTTACTACTGGATCACCGGTCGCGTGGACGACGTGCTCAACGTCTCCGGCCACCGCATGGGCACCGCCGAGATCGAAAGCGCGATGGTCGCCCACCCGAAAGTCGCCGAAGCCGCGGTGGTCGGTGTGCCGCACGACATCAAGGGCCAGGGCATCTATGTGTATGTCAC
>NZ_JBKFTN010000063.1:0-2110 GCF_050432945.1 Pseudomonas sp. 18173 | reverse complement strand
CACTCATCTTTCTTACCTCGGTGGAATAGTTGTCTGGGTGATCTGTAACGGGCCGGTGGTCCGACCCCGGTTCAATGCCATTCAATGGCAACATTCAAATCCTGAAGCGGCTCAGTAGCTGGTCCTGCTGGCCGACGTAGCCCGCCATCGCCGAACACTGGCGGACCTGCTTTTCGGCACTGTCGGAAACTTCCAGGCTGATATCGCGGATGTTGGTGGTGTTGCGATTGATCTCCTCGGTCGTCGCGCTCTGTTCTTGCGCGGCGGCGGCAATCTGCAAGTTCATGTCATTGATCCGATAAATCGCTTCACGTATGCGCGCAAGCGTCGAGTTGGCGGCATTGGCATCACCGGCCGTCTTGCTGGCCGCGTCGCGGCTTTGCTGCATTCGCGCCTGGGCGTGTTTTACACCCGCCTGCAGTTGATCGATCATCTGGCGAATTTCCTGGGTGGATTGCTGGGTACGTGAGGCCAGCGAGCGCACCTCATCGGCAACCACGGCAAAACCCCGTCCGGTTTCACCCGCTCGCGCCGCCTCGATGGCAGCATTGAGCGCGAGCAAGTTGGTCTGGTCGGCGATGCCGGTGATGACTGCCACGATCGATTCAATGCTTTGACTGAGGGTGGACAGTTCGTTAATGGCACGACCGGTGTCGTCCATTTCCACTGCCAGGCGATTGATCGCGCCCGTTGACCGGGAGACAAGCGCCACGCCGTTTTCGGTTTCCTCGTTGGCGGCAATCGCCGCCTCGGCCGCCGCCTGGGCATTGCGCGCCACATCCTCGGCCGTCGAGGCCATCTCCTGCATGGCGGTGGACAGTTGATCCAGTTCCTGTAGCTGGTTCTGGACCCGGCCGGCAGCCAGGTCCGCCTCACAGGACGTGGCCGTGCTGCTCTCGCGGACGTGTTGCGAGCCCGTTTTCACATCGCCGATCAGCGCCTTTAGGTTCTGCAGGAGCCGGTTGAACTCCCCGGAGACCCGGGCAATTTCATCGTTGCCATGCATCGGCAATTCACGGGTCAGGTCGCCGCTCCCTCGATTGATATCCGCGAGCGATTCCTTGAGCTGATCCAGCGGCCAGAGCAGGCGCCTGACCAACAGCCCCAACACCAACAGGCTGAGCAATACACCCAGGCCCGTGCCGATGATCGCGCGCCAGGTCAGGACGCGGACGGCGGCCATGACGATGTCCTGGTCCAGTACCACGCCGATGTACCAGTCCATGCCCTTGAGATCGGTCAGCGGAATAAAGGAAACCAGCCGGGACGTTCCAGCGCTGCTGACTTCCTGAAGCCGGTTGTCGAGCGCTGGCGAGCTTCCGGCAAAAAGCTCACTGTAGGGTTTGCCGTTCAACTCGGCGTTCGGATGGGAAATGATGTTGCCGCTCTTGCTCAGCAGGAACGCATAACCGGCCCCGCCAAAATCCAGGGTATTGATGGCATCGGCCACCGCCGTCAGGCGGATGTCACCACCAAACACCCCGAGCAGTTGCCCGGCATCGCTGATCCGGGCGACAGCCGAAATCAGGATTTCACCCGTGGTGGAGTCCTTGTAGGGTTCGGTCAACACGGCCTGGTGACCGGCCTTGCCCGTCGCGTACCAGGGACGGGTGCGACCGTCATAGTCAGGTTTAGGGTTCCAGGATGCGGTGTTCTTGATCGGTCTGCCGTCGGACTCGAGGGCACCGAATACCAATTTGAATTCTTCTTTGAGAATGGGCGAGTCGATGATTCGCTGGGTCGCTTGCGCGCTGTACTGACTGTCGATCGCCTGGGCGGCCAGGTCCATCAGGCGAAGCTTGCCGTTGAGCCAGTTTTCAATTTGGCGTGCCACCGCATTGCTCGTTTCGCCAATGCTCGCCTCGACCTGGTGACGCAAGATCGTACGTACCTGCTCTACCTGGACCAGCGACAGCAGGCTGGTGGTTACCAACAGCACACAAGCAGCCACAAGGCTTACCTTGTAACGGATTTTCATCGAGGATTCACCTACGGATACGGCGTGATCCTTGTAGGAGCGAGCATGCTCGCGATGGACGCCAACGATTACGCGATGAGTCTGGCAACCTATGGCGTGCTCAGGTTTTTCGCGAGCATGCTCGCTCCTACA
>NZ_JBKFTN010000062.1:0-2287 GCF_050432945.1 Pseudomonas sp. 18173 | reverse complement strand
GCGCACAGGCTGAACAGCAGGCTGACGAGCAGGGGCAGGCGCTTCATTGGGGATACCCCTTCTGGGGAAAATTCGGATAGACACTGCGCTTGCTGTCTTTCGCAGGTTTGCTGACGAGCAGGAATTTTGCACTCGGCACCCAGTGAGCAGATTGGTGAATGTAGCGTCGCCGCAACAGACGTTCCTGCTCGGGATCAAGGCTGACTTCATTGCCCCCCAACACTTGATCTAGGATGCGCGCGGCGATGGGTTGTAATTCCTCCGGTAGTCGGAAGCGCTTGTCCTGGTTATCGATTACATCAAACGGCACACCATGGCATACCCCCAACTCACGCATGACACGCAGGGCAATGAGGGCCAACTCGCCACGCACCGATCGGTCGAGTTCGATCGTCAACAGGTGATCCTCCGTCTTGGATTCCGGACCGCCGCGCGTCGCTTTGGGTGACGGCCATGTACTGATTTCGATCTTGCCGTCGTCCGCGATGCCGCCGGCACGTAGCTCCTCCACTTGGGCACGGGCTCGCGCCCACTGCGGGAGCGACTTCATCGGTTGGTTTTGTTGCAAGGAGACGACAATGGGCTTGGTCAACCAAACCCTTTCTCGGGCACGCGGAAGATAGCCACCGCCAATGTCTGAATGCACGCCGGGCAGGCGGATTTGTCGATGGTGGTGATGCACGCCGTTGAGGGAAAAGTTGTGCCGGCACTCGTCGCGAGCCTGGAGCTGGATGACCTGACGCGCACAAGCGGGTGGCAGGTACAGGTTCACGCCCGGGTTGTGTTCATCCGAGACGTCTAGGTCAATGCCACCAATGGCGGCGACGGTGTCGAACAAGCCGATGAAGTTGAGGCTGACGTCCACCGCCGGGTCGAAGGTGGTTACCAAGGTGAACCGACCCGCCTGCAACAGTTCCCCGAACAAGCCTCGACTAGGCTTGAGCAGCTCGTTCGCACAGTGCCGTGCAGCGGCAGCACCACGACTGAAGCCAAAAATGTCGAACTCTATTTTCCGGATGTAAGTACCAGGGTTGGCTTTTTGAAAAAGATCCCACTGCTCTTTAATTAGTCCTGATGCCTGTTCAACCCGCGCCACTACTCCGGTTTCGCCTAGGCCTGTGCCCATACCGTAGAGCGAATCCTTGCCATTACTTCGGGTGCCGATCCCCTCCAGATAGACCTTCAGATAACCGATCTCCGCCGCTGGCGTTATAGGAGTGGCCGTATTGTCTGGATACAACTCCCGCAGATACACCACATTACTCGGCGCATTCCCGTAACTATTATCCGGCGTATTACTGAAGCCATCGCCATCAAATCCATCGAATCCGAACTTTTTGCAGTACGAGACCATACTTTCCAGCTCGCTCGAGTCGAACAGCGCCAAGTCCTCACGCCGACACTGTTCCGTAGCCGCAGCATTAGCCAGGTTATTACCCGTCCCATCAAAAAACAGCCCAAGCCGCAAAGTGATCCCTTCGAGCTCCTCCTCCTCTTCTTCCTCTTCCATGTCGTAGACCAAAGACAGCTCTTCGGGCTTGGCGGTGTAGACGCGTTCGGTAAACCCCTGGCTGTCGGTGGTGCCGCGCCAGACCTTGCCGGAGGCAGCGCTGATCTTGTAGGGCACGCTGGCCCAGGGTTGTTCTCCATCGGACCCGAATATCCGAAACTGCTCATGGAACTCGAGCGGAGGGTCGATGAGGTTTGGCAATGCCGATAGCTGTACCGCCAGGGAGGCTTTGGTCGGCAAGTACTCGTAGTCTGCCGACTTGACCTTGTAATCACCCGCCGTCCCCGACTCGATGCCACACTGCTCCAAGGTGATGTANAGCTGCCCCCGCCATTCAGAGTGATTTTCTTCTTCGCCGTGATGCGGATTTCGTCTTCAGTGCTGGTGATGTCCAGGCCATGCCGCGCCAGCAGTTCCAGCCTGTCGTTCTGCGCCTGAATCTGCACCGGCCCCTGATTGGCAATCAGCTTGATCCCCAGCTTGCGCACGAACAGGCTCAGGCCCTGGCCCACGCCGATGAACAGGCGCTTGACCACGCTGAGATCAGCTTCGCCGCCGGCGTTGAGCATCAAGTTGTGCTGCGCCGCCAGTTGCAGGTGCTGGCCGCTGGTCAGGGCGATGCCCTGCGGGGCGCTGAGCAGCAGGACTGAAGACTTCAACGCTTCCAGATCTTTGCGCAGCAGTTGCAGTTGTGCCGCTACATCCGCCGGCTCGGCGCTGGCGGCCTGGGCGTCGACCGAGAGCTTTTGCAGTTGTTCGCCGGCCTGTTGCAGGCGG
>NZ_JBKFTN010000061.1:0-2524 GCF_050432945.1 Pseudomonas sp. 18173 | reverse complement strand
TACTGGAGTCGCCCGGTCTATCGCGAATGGCTGCACATGGCAATTGCCAGCGGGGTGATAAAGGTGCCGGTCGACGTCGATCCGGACACGGTGTTTGGTGCGATCTACCAAGGGCCGGTGATGCCTTGGATCAACCCGATCCATGAGGCCAATGCCTGGAAAATTCTGGTCGAGGCCGGCTTTGCCGACGAATCGGAAGTGGCGCGGGCGCGGCAGCGCAACCCGCAGGAACTCAAGCGTTCCCGGGCTTCGGAAATCAAAACCAACCGGGAACAGGGACTGGTCTTCAGTTCGGACTTCTATCACGAGACCTATGGAAAAACGCAAAGCAATGAACAGCAAAACAAAACGAAGCCTGCCGATGATGAGGCCGAGGGCCTCGATAACTCCGACGAATAAGCCCGGTGAAAGCTGGTACTCGCTCCGTGCGGCGCAGCAGCGCGGGGTGGTCGAGGTGATGCTGTATGACGAGATCGGCGCGTGGGGCATTACCGCCAAACAGTTCGCCCGCGATTTGGCCGCCATCGGCGATGTGTCTCAGATCAACCTGCACATTCACTCGCCGGGTGGCGACGTGTTTGAAGGGACCACCATGTACAACCTGCTGCGCGGCCATTCGGCGCGGGTGGTGGTGTACATCGACGGTCTCGCTGCTTCGATGGCCAGCGTGATTGCCATGGCCGGGGATGAAATCAACATGCCGGCCAACGCCATGATGATGATTCACAAGCCGTGGGGTGGGCAGGTGGGTGATGCCGACGCCATGCGCGAGTACGCCGATCTACTCGACAAGGTCGAGAGCACGCTGATTCAGGCGTATACGCGCAAGTCGGGCAAGGCGATCGAGGACATTCAGACTCTGCTCAAGGCGGAAACCTGGATGGATGGCAACGAAGCGGTGGCGGCCGGTTTCGCTGACAACGTGCTTGATCCGTTCAAGGCGGCCGCCCAACTCACTTCAAAACGAATGCAGGAGTTCACGAATATGCCTACCTCGGCAAAAAATCTGTTCAATCCACGCGGTTCTGCTCCAACCCCAGCGCCCGCTCCAGCTCCAGCCCCGACACCTGCGCCGGTTGTTGATCCGGCGCCGGTTGCGCTGACCCTGGATCAGATGCGCGCCCAGGTCATGGCTGCGGATGGTGCTCGCCGCACCGCAATCAATGCCGCGTTCTGTGGCTCGCTGGTCACCAGCCACACCGAGCTGCTCAACACCTGCCTCAATGATCTGAGCTGCACGGCCGAGATGGCGCGTGAAAAACTGTTGGTCGCGCTGGGTTCGACCACCACCCCAACGAGCGGCCCCGGGCATCATGGCCACATCAGCAATGGCAATCTGGTCGGCGATTCGGTGCGCGCCTCTCTGGCGGGCCGTTTGGGTCAGGCGGAGAACCAGAAAGACAACGCCTATAACCACATGAGCCTCCGTGAGTTGGCCCGTGCTTCGCTGCATGATCGCGGCATTCTGGTGGCCACTCTTGATCCGATGGCCATGGTCGGCCTGGCGTTCACCCATGACTCCAGCGACTTCGGCAACATCCTAGTGGACAGCGCCGCCAAGTCGGTGCTGCTCGGCTGGGACGAGGCGCCGGAGACCTACCACCTGTGGACCAAAAAGGGCCGTTTGAGTGACTTCAAGGTGGCGTCCCGGGTCGGCATGGGGGCGTTCCCGAGCCTGCGTGAAGTTCGCCCAGGTGCGGAATACAAGTACATCACCACCAATGACCGTGGTGAAAAAATCCGCCTGGCCACCTACGGTGAGATGTTCAGCATCACCCGGCAGGCGATCATCAACGATGACCTCGACCAGTTGAGCACGGTGCCTTACAACATGGGTCTGGCCGCGCGCGGCACCATCGGCGATCTGGTCTATGACACGTTGATCCATTCGCCGGTGATGAGCGACGGCAAAGCGCTGTTCGATGCCGAGCGCAACAACCTGTTCTCCGGTACCGGCGCCAGTATGTCGATTGAGGCGCTGAGCAAGGCCAAGACCGCCATGGCCTTGCAGAAAACCGAGGTCGAGGGTGGCAAGGCCCGCACCCTGAACATTCGTCCGGCGTTTGTCCTGGTGCCGGTGGCGCTGGAAGACAAGACCAACCAACTGATCCGCTCGGCGTCGGTGCCTGGCGTCGACACTAATGCTGGCATCGACAACCCGATCCGCAATTTCGCCACGGTGATCGCCGAGCCACGCCTGGACGATGATTCGCCGGTCACCTGGTATGAGGCCGCCCGCCAAGGTGCTGACACCATCGAAGTTGCTTACCTGGACGGCGTTGAACAGCCCTACATGGAGCAGCAGCAGGGCTTCACCATTGATGGTGTGACGAGCAAGGTGCGGATCGATGCCGGGGTCGCGGCGCTGGATTATCGCGGTCTGAACAAGTCAGTCGGTGTCGTGCCACTTGCGAAAGCCAGCCGTTAACGGTTGAAGAATCCCCTAAACACCCCGCCGCGAGCGGGGTTTGTTGTTTCTGTGCAGGAGAAATGCGCATGTCCAAGAATTATTCGGGTCCCGGCA
>NZ_JBKFTN010000060.1:0-2906 GCF_050432945.1 Pseudomonas sp. 18173 | reverse complement strand
CAGCCCGGCGGCCCCAAGACCGACTCCAGCGCACAGGAGTAACGGCCATGTTCGAAGCCGCAAGGTTTGGCGATGAACTGTCGCACACCAGCGCCCTGGGCGGGTTTCTCATCGGCGCGGCGTTGGGCATCGCGCTGGTCGCCACGGTGGCGATCGCAACGTTCACCTGTGGGTTTGGCGTGGCCTTGTTGGCGGGTCTGGCCGCAGGCGTCGGAGGTAGCCTGCTCACCGCGGCGGGGGAGAAGATAGGCAGTATGTTTTCCTCACCCGCGGGGACCCTCGTCACCGCGTCGCCCAACGTCTTCATCAACAGTCGCAAGGCGGCCCACGTCGGAAACAGCACGGGGGCCTGCGACAAGCATCCCGGCCCGGTAAAGGTCGCCGAGGGTTCGACCAACGTCTTCATCAACGGCACGGCGGCCGCGCGCAAGGGCGACAAGCTGACCTGCGGCGCGACACTCTCCAGCGGCTCGGGGAATGTCTTCATCGGGGGCGGCACCTATCGCTACCTGCCGGTGGACGACGAGATTCCCGGTTGGCTGCGCACCACGGTCGACATCCTCATGGCGGTCGCCGGTGCGGCCGGTGGTATCGCCCAACTGATCAAGGCCGGGACCCAGGCCGGCATGAAGGCCATCATGCCCTGCGCACTGAAGTTCACCGCCGGGTTCGTCGCCGGTGAGGTGGCCTCGCGTTACGTCGTGGGGCCGGCCATCGAGCGTGCGGTGGGTGGTCTGATCGGCAACCCGGTCGACGCCACCACCGGGCGCAAGGTCATTACCGACGAAACCGACTTCAGCCTGCCGGGCCTGATGCCGATCCAATGGTCGCGCTTCTATGCCAGCGACCTGAGCCTCGACAGCGTCCTCGGCAAGGGCTGGGTCCTGCCCTGGGAGCAAAGCCTGCGCCGCCGGGGCTCCTTCGTTTACCTCACCGACAATCAGGGGCGCAGCGTTCCGTTCGTGGACGTGCAGCCGGGGCAGCGCATCTACAACCCCCATGAACAGGTGTCTCTGGTCTGCACCGAGGGCGGTCACTACCTGCTGCAAACCCTCGACAACAGTTTTTTCTACTTCGGCGAAGTCGCGGATGACAACATCCCGGTTCCGCTGCAGCGCATCGAAAACGCCCTGGGCCACTTCCTGCATTTCACCCGCACCGCCGAAGGCACGCTCACCGACATCAGCGCCACCGGTGGCGTGCGGGTGCACCTGCATTACGACAACCCGCTGGGCCGCCTGACCGACGTCCGGCGCGTGGTCGACAACGAGGCCGTTGAAACCCTGGTGCAGTACCGTTACGACGCCAACGGCCAGCTCGCTGAAGTGATCAACCGCAACGGCGATTCGCTGCGCCGTTTCAGCTACAGCGACGGCGTGATGGCCAGCCACAGCAACGCCCTGGGCCTGACCTGCAGCTACCGCTGGGAACCCATCGACGGCCAGCCGCGGGTCGTGGAGCACTGGACCAGCGACGGCGAGCGTTTCCAGTTCCGCTACGACGTCAAAGCGCGCACCACGCGGGTCACCGACGCGCTCGGGCGCGAAGCCGAGCTTCACTACAACGCCGATCATCGCGTCACCGCCAGCCGCGACTTCGGCGGCGAGCACTACGTCATCGACCTCGATGACACCGGCAACATGACCGGCCTGACGTTGCCCGACGGCAACAGCATCACGCTCAAGTACGACGACTACTCGCGCCTGCTCGAAGAGACCGACCCGCTCGGGCGCGCGATCAAATACCGCTATCACCACCTGACCCCGCTGGTTACCCGGGTGGACTACCCCGACGGCAGCACCTGGCAAGCCCGCTACGACGACCAGGGCAACCTCATCGCCGAAGTCGACGCCCTCGGCCACACCACCGAATACCTCAACGGCGACGACGGCCTGCCGCACACCATCATCGATGCGACCGGCAAGTCCAAATACCTGTGGTGGAACACCCTGGCCCAGGTCGAGCGCTTCCAGGATTGCTCGGGCAAAAACACCACCTACCGCTTCGACGAACGCCAGCACCTGGTCGCCGTCACCGACGCGCTGGGCCAGACCACCTCGCTGGAACGCAAGCCCGACGGCGAAGTGCTGCGCATCCATCATCCGGACGGCAGCACCGAATCGTTCACCTACAACGCCCTCGGCCAGGTGCTCAGCCACACCGACGGCAAGGGCCAGACCACGCGCCTGCTGCGCACCGCCCGGGGCTTGCCGGGCAGCCGCCAGGACGCCAAGGGCCAGCGCATCCGCTACGAATACGACCCGGCGATTCGCCTGACCGCGCTGATCAACGAAAACAACGCGGCGTACCAGTTTGCCTACGACGCCTCCGACCGGCTGATCGAAGAACAACGCATCGACAACCTGACCCGGCGCTTCAGCTACAACCTCGGCGGGCACCTGACCCAGGTCGATGAAATTGGCTACGGCGAACGCGGCGAACGGCCACAACGCCGCACCGAATTCGAGCGCGATAGCATTGGCCGGTTGCTGGCCAAGCGCAATGGCGATGCCCGTCAGGACTACCGGTATGACGACGGCGACCGCCTGCTGTCGATCCAGCGCCAGCCGACCGCACAGGGCAAGCAACTCGGAATCAGCGAAGAAACGCTCGAATTCTCCTACGACCGGCTCGGCCGCCTGGTCCAGGAGACCACGGCGCAAGGCACCTTGTCCTACGACTACGATCCACTGAGCAACCTCACCACCCTGACGTTGCCCACCGGCCAGCACCTCAATCACCTGTATTACGGCAGCGGCCACCTGCACCAGCTCAACCTCGACGGCCAACTGATCAGCGACATCGAGCGCGACGACCTGCACCGCGAAGTCCTGCGCACCCAGGGCACGCTCACCAGCTGCTTCGGCTACGACGCCCTGGGCCGCAAGAGCTGGCAGTTCGCCTCG
>NZ_JBKFTN010000059.1:0-2912 GCF_050432945.1 Pseudomonas sp. 18173 | reverse complement strand
GCCTCTTCGCGGGCAAGCCCGCTCCCACAGTGGGCCGGTGTGCTGATGTTTATTTATCAGGAGATCTACTGTGCGCTACTGGATATCCGCTCTGGCCCTGGGTGCGAGCCTGGGCACTGTTCACGCCGCAACCCTCGATCAGCAGCAAGCGAAAGCCCTGGCGCAAGAGGCCTACGTGTTCGCCTATGCCACCGCCGAACACGACAAAGTGCTCAGCGCCATCGCCGCCAAGCTGCCGTTCAACCGCCTCTACAGCGAACCGCGCCTGCTCGGCCCGCAAGACGACAAAGTGGTGTCGCCGAACAACGACACCTTCTATTCGCGCGCCTTGCTTGATTTGCGCAGTGAACCGATGGTGCTGGACGTGCCCGCCGTGCAAGGGCGCTACTACAGCTTTCAGCTGGTCGACATGCGCACCGACAACCTCGACTACATCGGCACCCGCGCCACCGGTGATCAGGCGGGGCGCTACCTGATTGTCGGACCGGACTGGAAGGGGCAAGTGCCATCGGGTTACAGCGGTGTGGTTCGCTCGCCGAGCCAGCTGGTATTCCTGTTGGGGCGCACCGAGGTCAAAGGCGAAGCGGACCGCAAAGACGCAGCGCAAGTGCTGATGGGCTACGCCTTGCAACCGCTGTCCGCAGTGAGCGGCGGCGCGACGCCTGAACCGTTGGCACCGCTGCGACTGCCAGCGTATACGGACACAAAACATGGGCCGGCGCAGGCACTGTTCAGCACCTTCAACGCGTTGGCGCCGCTGCACCAATGGACCGCCAGCGAGCAGAAAAAACTCGCCCGTTTCGCCGCCATCGGCGTGAAACCCGGCATCGCATTCCAGGCTCCGGCGGACTTGGGCGAAGCTGTCGCCCAAGGCGCCGAAGCCGGTCGCGAGCAGGTGCGCGCAGCCTCCAGCCAGCTGTCGGTGGAGCAACAAGGCTGGTTCCCGTCGCCCTCCAGCGTCGGCAAGTTTGGTGACGATGACCTGACCCGTGCGGCGGTCGCCTGGCGCTACATCTACGCCAACGACGCGGTGGAAGCGTTGTACCCGATGGCGCTGCACGATGCCGAGGGGCAGGTGCTCAACGGCCAGCACGCCTATCGCCTGCATTTCCCGGCCGGGCAATTGCCGCCGGTGAATGCGTTCTGGTCGCTGACCTTGTATGACGGCAAAACCCAGTTGCTGGTGGCCAATCCGATCCAGCGTTACGCGTTGGGCGATCGCAGCCCTGGTCTACAATACGATGCCGACGGCGGCTTGACCCTGATCCTGCAAGCCGATGCGCCCAAGGCTGCGCCGCAGGGCAACTGGCTGCCGACGCCGCAGGGTCCGTTCAACCTGCTGTTGCGCCTGTACCTGCCCAAGGGCGGGGCATTGGACGGGAGTTATCAGTTGCCGACGATTGCGAGGATCGAATTATGAACCTGATTTTCAGTCGCCGCCGGGTGCTGGGCAGCATGGGGGTATTGGGAGCAAGCCTGATGTTTCCACGCGGGTTGCTGGCCGCTGATGCAGATGCCGCCGCTACCGCTGCCGCTGAGCTTCGGGCCATTGCCCGGGAGGCGTGGATCTACGCCTATCCGATGCTCATGCATTACCAGACCATGGAAAAGCAGGCGCTCAACCCGTCTGCGCCGGAGTACATCGGCGGTTTCAACCGCTTTCGCCACTACAGCGAGTTGTTCACCCCGAGCAATCGCGACATCGTTACGCCGAACAATGACACGCCGTACTCCTGGGCGTGGCTTGACCTGCGCAGCGAGCCGCAAGTGCTGAGTGTGCCGGCCGTGCCTGACGACCGCTACTACGTGCTTCAACTGGTCGACCAGTACACCCACAACTTTGCCTATGTCGGCGTGCTCAGCACCGGTCGCGATGCGGGGAGTTACCTGATCGCCGGACCCGGCTGGGAAGGCCCGGCACCGGACGGCGTCAAGGCCATACTGCGCAGTGAAACCGAAATCGTCATGGTGCTTGGCAGGACGGGCCTGAAAAACGCCGGGGACCTGCCGGCGGTGCGTGCCTTGCAGCAGCAATACGGTTTGCGTTCGCTGCATCAATACATCGGCAGTGCGCCACCTGTGGCGGCGCCGAATATTGACTGGCGACCCTGGGACAGCAAGACCGGATTGGGGCTGGAGTTTATCGCGGCGCTGAACCAGATCCTCAGCCTGTGTCCGACGCAACCGTCCGAGCAAGCCTTGCGCGCACGCTTTGCGCGGATCGGCATCGTGCCTGGTCAGGAATTCGACCCGGCGGCATTGCCGCAAGCAACGCGCGAGGCACTGCTCGCCGGGATTCAAGACGCCCAGGCACAACTGCAAACCGCGGTGAGCCAGGTGCGCACCACCCTCGGCCTGTTCGGCACTCGCCAGGCGCTGAACGGCAATTACCTCAACCGTGCTGTTGCGGCGAATGTCGGCATCTACGGCAACAGTGTCGAAGAGGCCTTCTACACCGGCACTCGCCTGGATAATCAGGGGCAACCCTTGCAGGGCGGGCGAAGCTATCGCCTGCGTTTCGCACCGGGTCAGTTGCCGCCGGCCAGCGAGTTCTGGTCGCTGACGTTGTATGACTTGCCGGACCGGCAGTTGGTGGCCAACCCGATCAATCGCTACTGCCTGGGCAGCCGGGATCATTTGCAAGCGGATGCCGATGGCGGGTTGACGTTGATCCTGCAGAACGCCGCTCCGCCTGTGCAGAGCAACTGGTTGCCGACACCGGCAAGCGGGGCGTTCACCCTGGTCCTGCGCCTGTATGGACCCGGGCAGCGGGTGGTTGATCAACGTTGGCAAATGCCGGTGGTTGAAGTGGTGTCTGCCTGAACTGCATTGCTAGCCTGTTCGCGGGGGCGGCCTGACTGGGGACATATCCGTTTCTTGGGTAACGGCGACTTAGGGTTTCGCCCTTACGG
>NZ_JBKFTN010000058.1:0-3147 GCF_050432945.1 Pseudomonas sp. 18173 | reverse complement strand
CTCTCGTGATGGAGGATGCGCAGGGTGTTCAGGCCGTCGTGGCGCATCTGCCGCAACTCCTGCAGGGTCGAATCGGTGCTGCCATCGTCGACGACGATGATTTCGTAGGATTCATCGGCCAGCGCCACGCGGATTTCCTCAAGCAGCGGCTTAAGGTTGTTCGCTTCGTTCTTGGCGGGAATCAGTACGGATACAAAAATGTCTTGGCTCATGGAGTCTCTCTCGCCTTTTTGATTTTTTCGAGATCAGAGGCGAACGCTTCAAATCTGATAGAACTGCCGATACCACTTCACAAATTCACCGACGCCGGTTTCGAGCGTCACCTTCGGGCTGAAACCCACCCACTCGGCCAGTGCCGAGACGTCGGCCCAGGTCTTGACCACATCACCGGCCTGCATCGGCATGTAGTTGCGCCTGGCCTGCAGGCCCAGGGCGGATTCCAGGCAGTCGACGAAATCCAGCAACGCCACCGGCATGCCACGCCCGATGTTGAACAGCCGGTTGACTCCGGCGGCGGAGCCTTGCGGCACCGGCGGCTTCGGGCGCAGCCTGGCGATACCTTCGACAATGTCGTCGACGTAGGTAAAGTCTCGCGACATCTGCCCCTGGTTGTAAATGTCGATGGGCAGGCCTTTGAGGATGGCGTCGGTAAACTTGAACAGCGCCATGTCCGGGCGGCCCCATGGACCGTAGACGGTAAAAAACCGCAGGCCGCTGGCTTTCAGGCCATACAGATGGCAGTAGCTTTCGGCTAGCAGTTCATTGGCGCGCTTGCTGGCAGCGTACAGCGAAACGGGATGTTCGACAGGGTCCTCGACACTGAACGGCATCTTGCTGTTGGTGCCGTACACCGAACTGCTCGAGGCGTAGATCAGATGCTCGGGCCGATGGTGCCGGCAGGCTTCCAGCACATTGAGGAAACCCACCAGGTTCGATTGCCCATAGACATCCGGGTTGTCCAGCGAATAGCGCACGCCCGCCTGGGCGGCCAGGTGCACCACCTCGGTAAAACGGTGTTCCTGAAACAGGCTCATCAGCGCCGGTTTATCGACGATGTCCATTTTCCGGAAGCGAAAGCCCGGCAAAGCCTCCAGCAACTCGAGGCGCGCGCGCTTGAGCTCCACGTCGTAGTAGTCGTTGAGGTTGTCGATGCCGACAACGTCCTGACCCTCTCGGCACAAACGCTGGACCGTATGAAAACCGATGAAACCGGCTGCACCGGTGACCAGCACGGTCATTGGGCGCGCGCCTGCGATTGCGCCTCGATTGGCGCGAGATTACTGATCCAGACCCTCGTCAGCTTCATGTGTAGTTCCTGCTTATGGCGTCATTCGCGCACGGTTTTGTTATGAAGCTTATAAAACAGAAACATTTCAGATTCGATAACGGTGCGCACACTCTCAACAAAAAAAACCAAATTTGGCCGAATCAACCGCTATTACCTGGCCGATCCGTCGTGGGGTTTGTAAAAACGGAACAAACCGATATCCACGGTCCTGATGTATTGCCTGGCCCAATCCGGCGTGACGCTGCGGTCATGGAAGTACAGGGCACCCTGCGTACGGTCCGGCAGTTCCTTGTTCAGGGCCTTGCGCGCGATTTCCTTGGCCAACGCATAAGGCGCCTCTTCCTGCACCGAGTCGGATTTGCCGTCACACCACCAGGAGAACTGGCAGCTCTTGGTCTCGGAACCTTGCTTGACCACTTTGCACACCGTGTCCGGAAAGCCCTCGTGGCCCAGGCGATTCATGACCACGTTGGCCACCGCCTCCATGTCGGCGGAGTCCTTGCCCTTGGCTTCCCAGTAGATCGAGCGGGCCAGGCAGGTGATCGCATCGTCCAGCGGTGCGACACCCGCCGGGTCGACGGCCTGGACTTCGGACGGGGTAATGGCTTCAGCCTTGGGCACCGGTGCGGGGTTGTTGTTTTCGGCGGCTTTTTGCTCAAGCACCTCGGCCTTGTTCTCGGCCGCTTGCTGTTTTTGCGCTTGATCTGCGGCGGACAGCGGGCCAGCAAGCATCGTGAGGGCGAAGCAGATGGCGATCCAGGCAAGGCGCATGATCGGTGTCACTCGGCGGGCGATTCGATTCAGTGTAGTAGTGAAATGATTTCACCCGCCCCACTACACTCTGGATAAATCCGTTGTCCTGGACGGGGCAACTTCGCGCATCATGGGCGCAAACTGCTCAAGGGGGATTTTCATGGGTTTCATCTCATCCGCAATGCGCTTGGCCGGTCTGTCACTGGGCCTGGTATTGGCCGCCAACGCCTCGGCGACGGAAGAATCGCAATTGATCGAATCGATCAACGTCTACCGCAGCCAACTGCAGCGCTGTGCCGGCCAGGTCTCCTCCGAGCTGCCACCACTGTCGGCCGACCCGCGCCTGGTGCTGAGCGCCCCGAGCATCGGCAATCTGCAGCAGGCCATGGCCACGGCGGGTTACCCCATGAAGAATGTGCAGGCCATCAGCCTGTCCGGGCCGCGTGATGCCGCCGGTGCGATGAAGGCGATCCAGGAGAGTTTTTGCCAGATCGTCCTCGACCCGCAATTCGTCGATGTCGGCGTCAGCCGCCAGGACCGTGAATGGCGCATCGTGGTCGCCCGGCCGTTGTTGAGCGCACGCCTGGGCGACGCGCAGGCCGAAGGGCAGAAGCTGCTGACGGAAGTCAACGCAGTTCGCACCCGACCACGCCAGTGCGGTGCACAGTCCTTTACCGCCGCGCCCGCGCTGGCCTGGAACGCCACGCTGGCCAGCGCCGCCGAAGGCAACTCGCGCTCCATGGCCAACAACAACTACTTCGACCACAAGGACCGCGACGGCCGCACACCGGGTGACCGCGCGGAACTGGCCGGCTACGACTTCCAGCAGATCGGCGAAAACATCGCCGCCGGGCAAGACACGCCACGCAAAGTGGTCGAAGGCTGGCTGGCCAGCCCCGGCCACTGCGCCAACCTGATGAACCCGCAGTTCCGCGAACTGGGCGCCGCTTACGCGACCGACCCGAAGAGCGATGCGGGGATTTACTGGACGGCGATGTTTGGGGCGCAGTAAAGACAAGGCTCTGGGTGTGTCGCGGACGAGCCCTCCAACGGGACACCTGTAGGAGCGAGCTTGAACTGGTCAAGTAATCCCAGACACCGATTAC
>NZ_JBKFTN010000057.1:0-4205 GCF_050432945.1 Pseudomonas sp. 18173 | reverse complement strand
GAGGGATGACTATAGAAAGATGATCACCTTGGGTATGGCACCCGGCGGCATCGTCAAAGTTTGGGTGGGCGGGGCATGTCTGGACTTCAAGGAAGTTGGACGCTTTCAGGCTGAGGTAGAACCCCTTGGGCCTTACAGAGGCAAGAGCAAAGGTCAGTACATATCGATAGAGCCTGAGAACAAAGAGTATATCGACCAGAACGGTATTCCCTACGGTACTTGGTAGATCACTACTTTGAAGGAGGTTAAATATGTCAACTTATTTTAAATCGAGTGAGCGGCGCGTCTAAATGCCCGGTAGTTGAAAGGTGCTCGCGCAAAGAAAGCTTTTGGAAACATCAATTGATTTGAAAGGGATCTCTGAGATATGCAAATTCGACATCTATTGTTCGCAATTGTTACATTGATTTTCTCCACTCTATCGGCAGCTGAATCAAGCGATCTTGTAGGTCGTTACTACCTGCAAGGTGCGATGGAGATGGCTTCTGAATTGCACCTCAAGAAAGACGGTACGTTCGTCGGTGGGATTGTTTATGGCGCGGCGGAAGGTTATGCCAAAAGAATCTGGCGGGTGAATGGAGATGCTATGTTGTTGCAAAGCGATGCCGGTAATGCATCTAGAATTGCAGGTGATATCAGTTTTAGGTTGCAGAATGAACTGGGTTTGGAAGAGCTGGAAGAGCATCGCGACTATGATAGTGAGCGCGGCTATGTACTTGCGCGGAATAATTATGTTTTGGAAATAAAGCACGATCAGTATACAACTCCTGCTGCGATTAATCCTGTAGATGTGTTTTTGGAGTTTTCTGATGGTTCAGCAGCGAATCTGGTTTGGAAGAGTGAGTATGATTGGCGTCTATCGCTACCCTTTGATGAGCGAAGAGCTCTAAAGAAAATTGGCTTTCGTGACAAGGGAAGTTCAGATGCTATTAAGTGGTTCGAGGTTTCTAATACTGCGCGCTGGCTTGGTATTGATTGGAAGAAGAAGCCAGGACGAAAAATATCCTTTGATCAGCCATATGAGCGTGATCTGGCGGGGGGCTGAACTCTACTATAAAAATAACCCTGAAGAGTTGAAGCATATCAAGGGTAATTATCTAATAACTATGTATTACGATAATGAGCTTGTTAAGCCGAAGATTAATCTTGTGAACGTTTACTGGGGGTTTGAGGACGGTTCAATAAAAAAGAAAATCTGGAATGAATCCAAGGAGCAATTAGCACTCCTGCCATATGACGTGCAACGCAAGCTACAAAAAGTCGGATTTCAAGAGCAAGGTTCAAAAGGGCCAGTTCAGTGGGTAGAGGTCTCTCCGGCAGGGCGCTGGTTTAATGTTTATTGGGAGGGGAATCGCCCCGGTCAAAAAGGCGATCTTTCAATGATGTTTAAGGATTTGGAGTTGGAGATCAAGCCGAATTGCCTGGAGTTGAATATGGGTAGTGGCAAGGCGTGCTTCCGTAAATGATTTTTCTCAAGCTTTTTGGATGGAACTTCGCCTTTGAAGTGCACCCGGGTTCGAGCTTGGCTTTTTTCGAAGCTGATGAAACATTAAATTGGGGGAGGGCGTCATGCAGCAAGTAAAATATGCGGGAAGCACTAACAATGCCGACAGCACAGTCGTCAAAGTGGTGTCTGTGGACAGTTCGTTAACCTGGGTATCACCTGCCGAAAATGCAGTGTTCAAGATCACGCAGGATGCAGAATTACCGGAAATCGTCTTCGAGTTTCGCACGCAAGTGGCCGGCGATTATAAATGGTCATGGATAATCGAGTGGGAGGCGAAAGTCAGTGGGTTAAGGGAACGCGCCAGAAAAGGCGATGTTCTGCAGACTTTCAAGGAATCGGGTTCGTTCGTCAGTAAAGCCTGCTCATGGACCGTTGATTTTTCTGAAAAGGTGTTGGGCGGCACGCTGACCGTGGAGGTGAGTGTCGGCGCCAAGACATTGAAAAGAGCCATAGTGATAAATGGGCAAAACCCAACTGTTGAGAGCATCGCAACTTACATTGCCACCCTTGACGATATGACGGGCTTTGAAAAGCTGCTGAAGCAAGAGACCGGCTCCAAGCACTTCATCAACTTCGATGGTGAGCCAATAGCCGCTTTCGACAAAGGCTACGGCATCACGCAAATGACCAATCCAGCGCCGACTTATGAGCAGGTATGGAACTGGAAAGCCAACATCCTCGGCGGTTCCTCTGTTTACAAAGACAAAGTTCGTTTCGCCAGGAAGTACCTTGGGCAATCGGGAAGAACCTATACCGATGAACAATTGCAGCATGAGGTATTCAGCCGCTGGAATGGCGGTTCTTATCACGAATGGAATGCTGCTTCCGCGTCGTGGGTCAGGAAAAAGAACATCTTGTGCGATTCCAATACCGGAAATATCGGTTGGTCAATGGATAAGGAAAAGAACAAAGGGCAAACGGAAGCCGAATTGCGCGAGCGAGATAAAGACACGTATTCAAAAGGTACCAAGGGGCAATCCGATGAACACCCGTGGGAGTACAAGGGGGTGTGTTATGCAGATCATGTGTTGGGTGAATAAGTGCAGGCTAGCCCTGGTCTTTTTGATACTCACGTTTGGGGCATCGAGTAATGTTATTGCCGATGTCGATTTGACCTGGCTCGAAAGTAAACAGGGCCGGGTGCAGTTGAAGTTGGCTGGCGGCAATGTCCATGAGTTGAAACTTGAACCCAATGTGTCCGGCATTTTTTTTGATGAAGGCCAGCACAAGATCGGCGAGCGCTCTTTCGTTTCCTTGTTTCAAGTGCAGCCCTCGAACCCCGGTCATTCCATGGGGTATTGCGGCGCAGGCAGCGAAGTCTGGTTTTACGTCTATGAGGTGGCAGATAACGCGTTGAAAGAAAAAACCAGGGTCCTTGTGAGCAGTTGCTTGAGCTCAGTTTCACTGGCCAGCCAGAACACCGGGCTCGCCACTCAAGACTTCGATTTTTCTTCGGTGCAATGGAACTCTCAGGGTTTCTCCATTGCGTGGTTCGAGCGCGTCGACGCAGCCGGACGGTCGTTGACCAGAACCCATTTTGTGCTGCAGGACGATGATTTTCTGCCCCATGACGTATCGACTGCAAAAAACCAGGACAAGTAAAACCGGATCATTAAAAAGGAAGGCGACATGAAAGGCATCATCCGTATTGGTGACAAAACAACCGGGGGCGGCAAGGTCCTCTCGGGCTCGGCCTGCATGCGGTTCGGCGGGATTGGCGTGGCACGGGAGGGCGATCCGGTGCGCTGTCCGGTCCCGGGCCATGGCTACACAACGATTGCAGAGGGGCACCCTGCGTATAAAGACAACGGCATTCCAGTCGCCTTTGACGGTCATTTATGCGCCTGCGGTTGCGCATTGATTTCTTCCTTGCCTGAAGCGGGAGCCAGCTAGTCATGCCCGTTCGCCTGGATAAGGTGCCCGCGCTCGCGTCACGTCCCCCGCGGCCTCGTTTTTTGCTCTGGCTCGGTTTGCTGTTGCTGTGTTTGTTGCTGGGGGTGGGGGGAAGCCTTTTATTCGCCGATGAACCCTTGCACCAACTGCCTGTTGATTTCTGGCACTGGGCCCNGCGTCACGTCCCCCGCGGCCTCGTTTTTTGCTCTGGCTCGGTTTGCTGTTGCTGTGTTTGTTGCTGGGGGTGGGGGGAAGCCTTTTATTCGCCGATGAACCCTTGCACCAACTGCCTGTTGATTTCTGGCACTGGGCCCTGGGTTTGCCGTTCCTCGGATGGTGTGCGCTGGGGTTCGGTCGAATGCTGCTGCATGTTGGCGAACAGTCTGCCGCCGATGGTTGGGATGAAGCGCGCGAAGAAGACATGATCCGCAAAATTCGTCAGGGTCGACGCGCCCAGCAGGTACTGGGCGTCAGTCTGTACACCTCCCTTCGGCGTACCGGAGACGAGCCGACAGCTCAACTCGATGGTTTGCTGAGCGGAACTTCCTCCCTGATGACCCGGCCGACGGCGTTGGATGGAGCGTCCTTGCGCCACACGTGTTTGCAGGGTGGTGCAGATGAGTTTCCGGAAGACGTCCTGTTACGGGTGCTGACTCAAGTGCTGGCCGATCTGGCGCAAACCCTGGCACAGGTTCCCAGCGACAGACCGATAGCGTTATTGCTGGAAGTCGATAGTGCTATGGCAGAGGGGCTGTTGTGGCGGGTGTGGCATCAGGCATGGCGTGAATCCGGCATCCGCCAATCG
>NZ_JBKFTN010000056.1:0-5003 GCF_050432945.1 Pseudomonas sp. 18173 | reverse complement strand
CACCAGCACCGAGGATGAAATCCGCATCACGGCGAAAAAGAAAATCACCCTGAATGGCGGTGGCAGCTACTTCACCCTAGAGCAGGGTGGTATCGAGTCGGGGACGGCGGGGGACCACAAGGTCAAGTCGGCGCATTACGAGTACAGCGGCCCAGCCACGCAAACGCTGGAAATGGCCACGCTTTCCCGACTTTCCGAGCACGAAACCAAGTCCGTGAGGCTTTCGGATTTCTCTGCCTGATCCTTTTGCACGACAAGGAGCGACACTCAACATGGCCAGTTTGCTTTCCCGACTTTTCGGACTTCACCGCAACCACAGGGATGCGCGATTCGCTCGGCCGAGCGCGCCGATCCTGCCGACGCCGGATACCCGGCCCATCCACGCGCCGTCACCATCCGAGACGCCGACGCCGCTGAAGAACTGGTGCCATCCGTTCAAGGACACGCAAGGCCCGCTGGAGCAACTGACCCATATGGCCAACGCCGCCGCCGGCTACTACCCGATCGGCCGCAGCGGCCTGTTTCACGGTGGCGTGCATTTCGACAGTGGCACCGGCGTCACTCCGGAGCAATCCGTGCATTGCCTGGCCGACGGTGAAGTGGTGGCCTTCCGCGTCGACACGCACTCGCCCAAGACGCGCTACTTCATCGACACCCTCACCGTCGACAAACCCTTCGCGCGCAATTTCGTGCTGGTGCGCCACCGCTTGCAGCCGCCGAAAATCCAGGGCAGCGCGGACACGCCGCCGAGCCTGACCTTCTACAGCCTGTACATGCACCTGCGGGACTGGGCGAAGTACCAGGAAAACACCGCCATTCCACGCCCGGCCTACTGGCCGCAGAGTCCGATCCTACGGGTCAAGCAGACGGTGAACGACGTCCTTGCGGGCCAGCCTGATCAGCCGGGCCTGAACGTGCGTCATGAGGATGGAGGCAAGGTCATCGACCTCCTGCCACGCGGTGCAGCGGTGACGGTCAGCGGCAACTGGCGCTACCGCAAGCTGGAAGACCGTCTGGCCCCGTCCCGCTTGATCAATGCCGATGGCACAGTGGCGGGCTACATCGCCGCCAGCCGTCTGCAACCGGTTGCCGGCAACCAGCACCGCATCAAGTCGTCGAAAGAGTCGGTCAACGTTCGCGCTGAACCGAAAGATCCGTGTGAGATTCTGATGGAACTGCCGACTGGCACCGTCGTCACGGTCAGTGGCGAGGGCCCGTTTCGCAAGCTGGAACGGGTCAACCAGTACGTGCATTTCAACTCGCTGGAAAGCCTGCAGGAACCGCAGGCGGTGGATCGGGTCGTGGTCCTCGAGCAGCCGGTGCCGATCAAGGCCGGGGACCTGATCGGCCACCTCGGCGATTACCAGGACAGCGGCGCGGACTGGCCCGAACAAAAACTGCACCTGGAAGTGTTCAGTGGCGACGACATCGAGGTGTTTTTCGAAGCCAGCCGCGCCTGGGCCCAGCGCCTGCCGGACAAGGACAAGACCTGGCTGAAGCTGGCCAGGGGCACGCCCGTGGCGNCCTGGAAGTGTTCAGTGGCGACGACATCGAGGTGTTTTTCGAAGCCAGCCGCGCCTGGGCCCAGCGCCTGCCGGACAAGGACAAGACCTGGCTGAAGCTGGCCAGGGGCACGCCCGTGGCGGCGCATCAAGATCACATCAGCGCCAGCCTTTTGCCCATCTGGAACAGCGACAATCCCTGCAGTGATGCCGACCTGCTGGTGCCCAAGAGCCTGCTGGATGGCTTGCCGCCCGCGCGGAAAATCCGGGTGCCCACCGGTGCCAGCGGCAAAACCTACAACTGGTACCGTCTCGATGGCCTGCTTCATGACGCGGACGACAAGCTGCTCAACGGCTGGGTGCGTGAGGAAGTCGGCGTCACGCCCTGGCTCAGCCCCTGGTCGTGGGAAGGCTATGACGTCATTTTCGACTACAGCCTGCCGAAACACGCCATGGCCTCGTTTTTCAGCGCCGTCAATCGCTTCAGCGACGCTCAGCACGAGCGCTTTCGCCCCCTGGCCGAGAAAGACCACAAGGGCCGGATGAAGATCCGGCTGAGCGACATCATTCACCGCAACCGCGACGGCCAGATGACCGCCGACGAACTGCAAACGGCCCTGCGCCTGCCCGCCAAGGCACAGGCGATTTCGCAACTGGTCCTGCGCAAGGAGAGCGAGTGGTTTTACCAGGCGCAAAAGTGGGACGCACTGGATGAACTGCTCGGCCATAGCGGCTCGACGCCGCACTTGAATTGGGTCGCAGAGAAACAGCGGATCGAGCAGATGGGCTGGTGGGGGGAAGTCGCGGAGAAGGTGGGGTTGCCGCCTTGGGGGCGGCCTTATCATTTTCATCCGTTGGGGTTAGTTGGATTGTTCACACAGCGCTCCTGTGCCTGTGAACGGAATATTACCTTGGATGAACTGCAAACCGTGATATCCGAAGAGCAAGTAGCAGGTGGTCTATTTCAAAAATCCAGTCATTCGGAAATCCATAATGTAGAAGCAGAAGATTTTTTGGTTGTGTTGAATGAGGCTATGGATAGATACGGAATAAGAGAATGCTTGGACAAGGCATTCTTCTTGGCCAATATTGCTATCGAGTGTGACAGATTCAAAACAACTGAAGAGTATAAAAACAGGGATGGTTCAATACCCGATCACTGGCATAACTACCGGGGTGGCAGTAGTTATCATGGGAGAGGGTTGATTCAGCTGACACACATTGAGAATTACAAGGATTATTTTAGAAGTGAGCATATGTCTCTTGCTACACCGATGGAGGAGGTTGCAAGCAATTCGCGACTGGTTGCTGGGTCAGCTGGATGGTTCTGGAGGAAGGGATCTGCATGGGGAGATATGAGCAAGCATTCAAAAAATAATGATCTCATAAAAGTCATAATTGGCGTCAATGGAGGATTTAATCATGCATTCGAAAGAGAACAGTATGCCTTGGCGCTTATCGAGAAGTTAAAAGTTTCAACCTGTCCTGTACATGGGCAGAGGGAGTTTAAAAAATACAAACTCTCAGAAAGTTCATTGAGTGGGAGTACCGTGGGACGTGATATTTGGAGGCGTTATTTTGGTGAAAGTAATGAAATACTTAAAAAATAGTAAAATTTTGTTTGTGTTGTTGATGGTTTTTCAATTGGTCAGCCTGAGCTTGGTGCGGGCAGAGCAAGCTATTGCAGTATTCTCTGAGGAACTTTCGAAGGGACACAATGTAAAGGTTAAACTTGAAGGTGATAGTTATTGGCTTCGAGAAGGAAAAAAAGAGTGGGTTTTGTTGAAGGCTGGGGTTTTACGCGGAGGTGAGGCTAAACCTGTGTTGTTTTTGGACGCCAATGGCGATGGTGTTAAAGATATATTTTTGAAGCTGTTCGAGTCTGGAGCGAATAATGCTTACGCCCTATTTTTTGCTAAGTTACAAGATAATAACGTCTTTTATTTTTCCGAGTCTAAGGAGGTTTTTGGGTCTCCATACTTGGGTGCTCAGGGAGAGTTGGTAAGTGTTAAGCGCAATGGCCCATTTTCTACAATCGCAAAATATAGGGGTAAGCGCGGCGGCTTGTATCTATACGAGCTCAGAGAGCCTATAAATTCCGACGTGGAAAAAGTGACGATATTTGATGGGGAAGGGAAAGCAAAATCGTCAATAAATTATTTTGGTACAAATACAACTGCTTCCGCTTGCGTATCGTCGGAACGAGCTTACTTGTCAGAGTCTCCTTCCGTTGCAGGTCTAATGAAATCATATCTGGTTAAGGGGGATAGCCTCTCCGTACTTGATTCTGATAGCGATGGAGAGTGGTTTAGGGTTCGTTGTCAAGGGAATATTGTCACTGATGCTTGGTTGCCTCAAGTAGTGTTGGATTTTAATGATTCAAGTTTATGTGTTGAGCAATGATCCGATATCGATACTGGTTCTCCGTTAATTCAATTGCCTGCGCACTGATAAAGGCGGCGAGGGGGCTGTAATAGTAAAAAAATTGACTTGTAAGTGAGCTTGTTGACGAGCGCGCGGCCAGGAAGAGGGGAGTTAAGGTGTCTTAGGTTGCAATTAAATACAGAGAATTAAGTTTCTTGAATAGGGATAAAACATGAAAAGCATCATCCGTATCGGTGACAAAACAACCGGAGCCGGCACCGTACTCTCAGGTTCGCTCGCGATGAAATTTGCCGGTTTCGGCGTGGCTCGCCAGGGCGATCCAGTGCTGTGCCCGATACCTGGTCATGGCCGCACAGTGATTGCCGAGGGGCACCCTGCGTTTAAAGACCAAGGCATTCCAGTCGCCTTCGACGGTCATTTATGCGCCTGTGGTTGTGCATTGATTTCCTCCTTGCCTGAAGCGGGAGCGAGTTAGTCATGCCCGTTCGACTGGATAAGGTGCCCGCTCTCGCAGCACGTCCTGCACGACCTCGCATTTGGCTCTGGCTCGGTTTGCTGTTTCTGTGTTTGTTGCTGGGCGTAGGCGGGAGTCTTTTATTCGCCGATGAACCCTTGCACCAACAGCCTGTTGATTTCTGGAACTGGGCCTTGGGTTTGCCGTTCCTCGGATGGTGTGCGCTGGCTTTCAGCCGAATGCTGCTGCATGTCGGCGAGCAGTCTGCTGCCGATGGTTGGGATGAAGCGCGCGAAGAGGACATGATCCGCAGAATTCGTCAGGGTCGACGTTCGCAGCAAGTTTTGGCAGTGAACTTGCACACCTCTTTGCAAGATCCTGCGGCGGAACCGTTTTGCCCTCTGAATGCTTTGCTGAGCGGGACCGAGTCTGCTCAGGCGCAGTCTAGTCACAGCCGCTCGTTTGACGACTCGGATGAAGATCCGGAAGCGGTATTGCTGACTGTATTAACCCAGGCACTCGCTGACCTGGCACCGATACTCAACCAATTGCCTGACGATAAGCCTTTGGCCCTGTTACTGGAGGTCGATTGCAGCTTACCGCCAGCGCAGTGGCGCCCGGTGTGGCAGCAGGCATGGCGTGAATCCGGCATCCGCCAATCG
>NZ_JBKFTN010000055.1:0-5023 GCF_050432945.1 Pseudomonas sp. 18173 | reverse complement strand
TTATTAGGCCAGTTCAAGCCCGCTCCCACAGGTTTTTGTGCTGTGCGCAAATTTTGTAATCTCTGAAAAACCTGTGGGAGCGAGCCTGCTCGCGATAGAGCGCAAAGCGCTCTCCTACAGTCCACCTGTCGCCTGAAAACTCACGCCAATCACCGTCAGCAACGACAGCGGCAACAGCAGCGTGTCGAGCAACGCACTCGCCGGCAGGTCGACACCGGGATAGCTCGGTGCTTCGGCGCCGAAACGGTCCTTGGCGCAACAACCGCCATTCATCGCATACAAATCCAGCCGCGTCCCCGAGTACACCACCGGCGCCCCCGGCTTGGCGGCATCAAGGGTCCGCGCCGTGGCGCACCCGGTCAACTGCAGCGCCAGCACCACCACCAGTAGCTTATTCATCGCTGGTCAGATGATGCTCGCCCCAACGCGGCAACATGTCCTGAGGAATATTCAGCAGGTTAAGGATTCGTGCCACGACGAAATCGATCAGGTCGTCGATGGTTTGCGGCTGATGATAGAAGCCCGGCGATGCCGGCAGGATTGTCACGCCCATGTTCGACAACTTGAGCATGTGCTCCAGGTGAATGCTCGAATACGGCGCCTCGCGAGGCACAAGAATCAGCTGCCGACGCTCTTTGAGTGTCACGTCGGCGGCACGCTCGATCAGGTTGTTGCAGGCCCCCGTGGCAATGGCCGACAAAGTACCCGTCGAACATGGCACCACCACCATCGCCGCTGGCGCGCCGGAACCCGAGGCCACCGGCGACATCCAGTCTTCCTTGCCGTACACCCGGATCTGCCCGGCGGCAGCCCCGGTGTATTCGGTAAGGAACGCCTGCATCATCTGCGGCTTGGATGGCAGCGTGACATCCGTTTCGGTGGCCATCACCAACTGCGCGGCCTTGGAAATCAGGAAGTGCACTTCACGATCATCCCGCACCAGGCAGTCGAGCAGGCGCAAACCGTACTGGGCGCCTGAGGCGCCGGTCATTGCCAGGGTGATGCGGTCCGGGCCGTTGTTCATTTCAGCGCCTCGGCCAGTTTGCCGTGCAGGCCGCCGAAGCCGCCGTTGCTCATGATCACCACGTGAGTGCCGGGTTGGGCCTGGCTCTTCACGCGCTCGATGATGCCTTCAAGGGAATCACTGACAATCGACGGCACAGTGCACAGCGCCGCAGTGCCCGCCAGGTCCCAGCCGAGGTTGGCGGGTGCGTACCAGATCACCTGATCGGCATCGACCACGCTTTCCGGCAATCCGTCACGGTGCGCGCCAAGCTTCATGGAGTTGGAACGGGGCTCGATGATTGCGATCAATGGTGCGTCGCCGATGCGTTTGCGCAGGCCATCGAGTGTGGTGGCGATGGCGGTCGGGTGGTGAGCGAAATCGTCATAAATGGTGATGCCACGGACTTGTGCGACTATCTCCATCCGGCGTTTGACGCTCTTGAAAGCGCTCAACGCGGCGATGCCCATGGACGGCACCACACCGACATGGCGTGCAGCAGCCAGGGTTGCGAGGGCGTTGGCGACGTTGTGCTGGCCCGTCATGTCCCACTCGACCACACCCTGGGCGACGCCTTCGAACATCACTTCGAACTTCGAGCCATCTTCACTGAGCAGCTTGACCTGCCACTGACCGCCGGCACCCGTGGTTTGCACCGGGGTCCAGCAGCCCATCTCGATAACACGCTGCAACGCCGGCTCAGTGGTCGGATGAATCACCAGGCCTTCGCTCGGGATGGTCCGCACCAAGTGATGGAACTGCCGCTCGATGGCCGGCAGATCCGGGAAGATGTCGGCGTGATCGAATTCGAGGTTGTTCAGGATGGCCGTGCGCGGGCGGTAATGAACGAACTTGGAGCGCTTGTCGAAGAACGCGCTGTCGTACTCGTCGGCTTCAATGACAAAGAACGGCGTATCGCCCAGCCGCGCCGACACCGAGAAGTTTTGCGGCACGCCGCCGATCAGGAAACCCGGGGCCATGCCTGCGTGTTCCAGCACCCAGGCCAGCATGCTGCTGGTGGTGGTCTTGCCGTGCGTACCGGCAACGGCCAGTACCCAGCGACCTTGCAGCACGTGATCCGCCAGCCATTGCGGGCCGGAAACATAGGGCAGGCCCTTGTTCAGCACGTACTCCACCGCCGGATTGCCCCGCGACATGGCATTGCCGATCACCACCAGATCAGGCGCCGGATCGAGTTGCGCCGGGTCGTAGCCTTGGGTCAACTCGATGCCCTGGGCTTGCAGCTGAGTACTCATCGGCGGATAGACGTTGGCATCGGAGCCGGTCACGTGATGGCCCAGCTCTTTGGCCAGAACCGCCATTGACCCCATGAAAGTGCCGCAGATACCAAGAATATGAATGTGCATAGTCGACCTCGTAAAACATGGCCGCAGGTTAGCTTAGGGAGGGGAAATTCGCACCTTGTGTTTCGCCCTCACCNTCGGCGGATAGACGTTGGCATCGGAGCCGGTCACGTGATGGCCCAGCTCTTTGGCCAGAACCGCCATTGACCCCATGAAAGTGCCGCAGATACCAAGAATATGAATGTGCATAGTCGACCTCGTAAAACATGGCCGCAGGTTAGCTTAGGGAGGGGAAATTCGCACCTTGTGTTTCGCCCTCACCGACGCCATTCGCGAGCAAGCCCGCTCCCACAGGGACCGTGCATACCCTGTGGGAGCGGGCTTGCTCGCGAATGGCGCGACTCGGATTAACGGGCAATTCCGTGTTTACGAAGCTTTCGATAAAGGGTATTTCGACTGACGCCCAGTTGCTCTGCTGTATGCGTCATATGCCAGCGCGTCTGCTCCAGCGCATTCAACAACGCTAAACGCTCGGCATCTTCCAGCGGATGCTCCGACAGCTCTTCAACGGCCCGCGCTACCACCGGTCGGGCCTGGCGTATCATGGCCGGCAAATCTTCCAGACCGATCCGCCCGCCCTCACACAGTGCCGCCAACGTACGCAGCACATTGCGCAACTGCCGCACGTTGCCCGGCCAGGCGAAGCCCAACAAGGCCTCCCGCGCCGGCCCGTCGATCAACACGGTTTCCGTGCCGGCCTCTTCGGACAGTAAAAAGTCGAGTAACTGCGACTTGTCACTGCGATCGCGCAATGCTGGCAGCGCCACCTCCAGCCCGTTGAGCCGGTAATACAAATCCTCGCGAAAGCTGCCGTCCTGCACGCGATCCAGCAAATTGCGGTGGGTGGCGCTGATGATCCGCACGTTAACCGCTTCCGGTTCGCCACCAATCGGCACCACTTGCCGGTCTTCCAGCACCCGCAGCAAACGTGTTTGCAAAGCCAGCGGCATGTCACCGATTTCGTCGAGGAACAACGTCCCGCCGTCGGCCTGTTGCAACTTGCCGCGCATGCCTTCCTTGCGGGCGCCAGTGAAGCTGCCGCCGCGATAACCGAACAGCTCGCTTTCGATCAGGCTTTCGGGAATGGCCGCGCAATTGAGGGCGACAAAGGCTTTTTCCGCCCGCTGGCTGGCGTGGTGCACCGCTTTGGCAAAGGCCTCCTTGCCGGACCCGGTTTCGCCATTGATCAGCAGCGGCACGTCGCGCTCATAGACGCGCAAGGCCTTGCGGAAGTCCGCCTGCAACGCCGCATCATCCAGGCAAATGCCCGCCAGGCGCGGTGCTTGTGCAACCGTGGGAACAGGCACCATCGGCGTCGGCAACGACCGCCGCGCCTCACCACGCAATACCGCGAACAGCTTGCGACCATCACGGGTACGCAATGGCCAACTGGCCGCGGCATTGACACTCGCCCGCCCCAGCAGCTCATCGAGCGAGCAATCGAAAAACGCCTCCACCGATTTACCCAGCAAGCCGCCGCGAATGTGTCCAAGCAGGTTCAGCGCGCTCTGATTGACCGCACAAATGCGCCCTTCTCCGTCGAACGCCAGCAAGCCTTCGCTGAACAAACCGACAGACTCGGCCTGCAAGTGAAAACGCAGCAACCATTGATTGTCGAAGCAGCGCAGGAAGTAGCAACTCTCGATCATCTTCGCCGACAGATTGACCAGAGCCATGGTGTGGAACTGACTTTGCCGCGACACGTCGCGCCGCGCCGACGACACGTCGAGCACCGCCAGCAATTCGCCATGGGGATCGAAGACCGGGCTCGCCGAGCAGGTCAGGCCGGTGTGGCGGCCACGAAAGTGTTCGTCCTGGTGGATGGTCAGCGACTGACGCTCCACCAGGCACGTGCCAATACCGTTGGTGCCTTCGCAGGCCTCGCTCCAGTCGGCACCGAGCCAGAGCCCGGCACGCTCGAAAATCTGCCGTTCAGCGGGCGCGGTGACGCAGTTGAGGATCACGCCGCGGGCGTCGGTCAACAGCACTGCATGACCGGCACCAGAGAGTTGCTGGTGCAGGCTGGTCATTTCATTTCCAGCGATGTGCAGCACCTGCTGCAAGCGTTCGCGACTTTCCAGGACACGGCCATGTTCCAGCACCGTCGGCGCGATGCTCAGGGCCGGATCGAGGTGATAATCCTCAAGGCAGCGCAGCCAGGAACGGGCAATGGACGGATCGCTGCCGGGGCCGTGCAGGTGGGCCTTGCCCTGGGTCACGGTCAATACTTGCTGGGCATGGCGACTCAAATGGTTGTCGTGCATTTCTTATTATTCTCCCCGGGGCTCGGCGTCCCGTGCATGAGGTGATGCCGAGCATCCTCCAGCCGGGCACGCATTGCAATGCCTGCAAGACCACCCGGTCACAGGCTGTGCCAGAAGCGGTACAAAGTGTCACCCAGGCTGTACCGAAAGCGTCACAGGCGCGCTCCGTCCGTCCGACAAAAATCGCGCAAGGTCTTGATTTACCTGAGATGCAACGCACTGGCCCGGCCCTTGCTCTACGCTTAAAGCAAGCGCACATGCGCGACTCCCTATAAGCACAAAAGCAAGGAGAGACCACCATGCGTTACGCTCACCCCGGTACTGAAGGCGCTATCGTTTCGTTCAAAGCCAAATACGGTAACTACATCGGCGGCGAGTTCGTCGCGCCTGTC
>NZ_JBKFTN010000054.1:0-5718 GCF_050432945.1 Pseudomonas sp. 18173 | reverse complement strand
ACCAGTCACGACCTCCGCAAACTGGCGCCTTCCATCTGGGCCAACCTCGGTGTCGATTCACTAGTGGGAAAACTGCTACTCAACCACGCCCTGACCGAATTGGAGCGCACCTACTTTCAGGCGATGGGCGAGGTGGTAAAGCGCAATGCCCTGGAGCGGTGGCACGGCTGGCTCGACGCACAGGGTTTTGATGCATTGCAGGACAAGACAGGAGCAAGACGCGCGAGTAAGCCGGTTGCCCTGGACCCCTCGGGCTGGTTGGCCTGAAGCCGAAAACAGAAATTAATCTTACAAGAGGATTCAAACATGCAAAAAGGGCAGGGGATTGGCTTCAAAAGGCAGCGGATCGAGCTAGAACCATGTCCAACTTGCAAGTGCAAAGCGGTAGTGAGTGGGCTGTTTTATGAGCTGATTTGCACTGCTTGCAATGGCTCAGGTTGGGTTATTCAAGAGAGTAGGTTGGTGCTTTCTTCGGAGGAGTTGGTCACCCAGTTGAGCTTCAAATTACAGCGGGCTCAGCGAGACATTGAGCTACTTCAGCAGGAGTTGTCGATATCTGCCCCGTCCGAGTACTACCGAATGAACAACCGTCGCGGTGCCGGCGGCACAAATTACACAGGGGATTGAGATCATGATGATTCGCAAGCCGGCAGGCCGACCTTTGGGCGATACCGAATACCTGCTGGAGCAGTGGGGGTGGTGGCGGATGGACGGAGCCGGTGTCCCCATTTACATCTCTCCGACTTTTGCGCTAATGCGTCAGGCGATACCGCAGGTGTCGGCGAGCAAAAGCTATTGCATTACAGATGAATGGGCCGGCGCTATTGATTGCGCAGTTGCGCGGCTCATACACCGCGATCGGCAAATGGGCGACATTATTTGGCTTTACTACGGCGCTAAATGGCCCATGGTTCGGGTTGGCAAGCACTACGGCATAAGTGAAGGGAAGGCGCGGGAATTGGCGAGAGCAGGTGCGGCATGGATCGATTGTGCTGTCGATGTAATGCGCCAAGCTGCTTAATCGCCTGACAGGCCTTCAATGCTGAATAGAGATTCGCGGTAAATCTTTAGTTTTCCGAAAAACAGGCGTACGCAAATCGCGTCGACCATGCTGCTGGATAACACGCGATTGCAAATGTGATCTTCGGACACAAAAAGGTAATCGGTGGATGAAAGTATATTGGTCGGCGCTCCACCACACCTCCGTATTTGTTCAAAGCAATCTTTCCGGCTACCAAATTTGAATGGACCAGTAAAAGCAGCCAGCTTTAGCGTCAAAGGAATGAAGTCGGTAGTTTCGTCAAAAAGGGCGCTGTATAGATCGCCAAACAGCTGTGGAGGGTTTTGGATCAACTGATATAAATTTTCATTCAGCGTCGACTTGTTGAAATATACGGCGCTGATGAAATGCACTAAATCATGCTCTGCTTCCGGACGCCATTCTTCTGAGCAGGTTGATTTTTTCAGTGCGGCCAGCAACTGACGATTGGGGAATAGTGCAGCTAAATCAGTATTGTTTTCCAGCCATGAGAGCAAATTCAAGGCTTTGGACCGGTCTATGAATCCTTCCGATAGAGCAGACAGTGCGGCTTCGCTAACGGGTTCGAAAATATTTTCAGGATAGGTAATGCCTCGGGCCTGGCAGATGGCTGATATTTCCTTCTTATCCGGTTTCGGCAGAGCCATGATTTATCCTTGGTTGGTGGGGTGGCGAAATTTACTACGCGCTGTCCGCAATTGATAGGGGCCGTCCAGGTACGTTGCTTATAGATGCTGGGTACGAATTTTGAATTGATGTGTTTGCCTGTGGGCGTCGACCTGACTACCGATATGCATTGAATTTAACCGTGACGCATAGGGGGATGGAACAAAACAATCCAAGGCGGCTCTTTAGATACATCTACGAAATTATTCGTGACTCAGCGAGCTTGTACGAAGGGTCTAAATGGAGGTGCGGCTCTTGATTAAGTGCATGTGCTCTTGATTGGGGAGAGCACATGCGTTGCGTGAGGAACGTTAGATGCCTAAAAGGTTGTCGAGAGTTTCCAGCCGATTTGAATGTTTTATCTTCATTTTTTTATAGGCTAAAAAAACACATTGAAGATATTTAAGTGAGAAACGGCCTTCACCCTCAATAACATCTCTTAGTATAGGGCTTTTATATGTTAGCTTTGAAAAATGGAAAGACTTTGATTCATTGCCTGGCGAGCAGTATCTTTGGGCGCGTTCTTCATCAACCTGATTGAAATATTCATTTTCAGGGAAGACGTAGCCTCCAAGGCCAGTGGCTACCAAGTCAGCAATATCATTCGAAATCACTCCATTTTTACCAGTTGCAGAGCACTTTCCTTGAGAGATGTTTAATATGCTAAAAGTCATTTTTAGATACTTGGCTGAATGTGTAATGCCAATTTTGTTTTTGACTTTTAAAGCTGAAAATAATTTTTCGAGTTCGGGGAGTATAAGTGATCGTTCCACAAGGTCTGGGTTGATTTCGTGGAGTAATGAGATTACTTTGTCGGATTTAATGTTGGGGCTGTATCTTTTAATTAGCTTTGATTGAATTTCTGGTGCTTCAGTTGAAATATATAGCGCAACAAAATACTCTTGAAATGATCTGTGAGAGAAAGCGACTTCCAAACCATCATCAACTAACAGGCAGACTGCGCTTAGTAGATCTTGTAGGTAGTTCTCTGAGGTGAAATCCTTTCCATTTATTTTACGGCATTTATCCAGGTAGCTTATACAGGTGCTCCTAGACATTTTAAACTCGCGCTTCTCATAGCTCTGCAGAGAAAATAATGCAAAAGTACGTGAAAAGTCTTGACTGTCAAGTGTGGTAAGTCGTGAGCGAGTATAGCCTCCTTTATAAGAGTCGTGTCTTCGGAAGAGGGCTTCATAAGCTTGATTGTAAAAAATACTTAGCTTAGTAGGGATCTCGGCGTTTTCTCCGTAGGTTAGGAGCATAATCGAGAGTAGCAAGGGGTTGGATAGGAAAGAGCGATGCCTTTTGAACAGCTTGCTGTGTAACTCTTTTATAAATTTTTCTTTTATTTCTGTGTCGAATGGAAGTTTTTCAACCAAAATAGACGCTGACGGCAAATCTAATGGTTGAATATTAAATTTTGTGAAGTCATCTAGACCTTCGAAACTTTCGTCTGGTCGAGATGAAATGAAAATGGGGCAGCTTTGATACTTGTTTGAAAGGTGCTTTATTTCTTTTAGGAGTTTTTTTCTTTTGGAGTGGTCAACTTCGTCGAACCCGTCTAAGAAGAAACAAAAGTGGCCTGACTTCTTGGCTTTTTGAATGTATAGTCCAGTGGTTTTAAAGTCAAAAGATGAAAGAGTATCAGTGATAAAGGAGTCGAGGTCTTTATCATCTTCGTTTAAATCTCGAAGCTCCAGCATAACAGGAGCATAGTCGTCACTGTCAATGCAATCTAAGAATAAGTGTTTCATTAACACGGATTTACCGCTGCCACCGGTTCCTGATATGATAATTCTATTGGATGTAGCCAGGCAATTAGTTAGGCTCGGTTCGGGCAGCTGAGATCTACCACACCGTATGCCAATCGGTACGTAGTAATCATAAAGATTAGTTGGTTGGTCACGAAGAAAAAATGATTTTGATTTTGAATATTTTTGCGAGGTGTTGGTCAAATAGTCAGTGTAGGCAGTTCTTAGTGCAATGTTTACGGATTCATCTAAGGTATCATATGAGCCTTTAGCAAATGAGATTATTTTTTCAAAGTTTTTTGTTATAAAGGCTGCGACAGCGGCTTCTGTAAACACTGGTAATATCCTTTACCGTTGATCTAAGATTAGATTAAATTTTTAGCGTAAATTGGAAATTTGCCCCATCGGTTGCTCTCAAAAAAATACAGCCGTCAAAGTTGGGAGCGCACTTACGCGTTGACATTTATGGTGATCCCTGAAAATTCAGGACACATTTTGATCAATGCTATCAAGATGCCATCCTGTCGTCGAGTCGGAGTTACGCTTCAGTTTTTCGGCAGCTCTGTACCGACCTTAGCCCATAGAAATATGGGAGTGATTGCGGCTACCGACGGGTAACAGTAACAGTGGCAACTATTCGGTTTTGACATCATTTGGCTGATAGCAGTCTGTCGCGCAAGACTGGCGTGCGTAGTTTTCTGTCCATCATGGTTAAACCATGATGCATCCGATGGTTAGGTCGAATGCAAGCTTATGGTCAGGTCGAGTGCAATTTCACAGGCACTGCCGAAACACCTTTTCCGCACGGAATAGACCTGCTTTTATAGCAGCGTGTATTGCTGTGAACGCAGCGAGACGCCTTTCAAGACCCGACCATTGAGTCGGGTATTTTGTGCCCATTTACAAGCCCTGCCTTCGAGCAGGGCTTTTTTGTTTTCGGTCCCATGCCTGGCTCTTTGCTCCGAGCGGATGACAGTGACATGGAGACCGATCCTATTCGAGGACGATAGATGAACACTGAGCATCAGGCACTTGCTGATGTGCCCCTTTGGCTATTGGTGTTGTTGAGCATGGCGGGTTTGTCCGGGGAGATGCTGAGAGCGTCAGGTACTGAGCTTGGTCTTCGGCAGATACTTCAGCGCGTAGCGCTGCGTTTTCTTGCATCTGGCCTGTTGGGCATGGCTACGCTGTTGCTCGCGATGGCGCTGTGGAGCAACTTCTATCTTGCTGCCGGTCTAGGCATCGTAATCGCGGTTATCGGTGCCGATGTAACCGGCGGTTTGTATACCCAGTTTTTGGCCAGGAAAGCTGGTATCAGATCGCATAATTCATAGCGTGGTAAAGCAGCCTAGCCCGTCAATGGAGCATCAGACAGCTACTTCTCTGCTATTGCGGAAACTAAATGGTCAAAATCAAGATCACGCCCAACATGCTGCCCGTCTCTGAAGCGCTACTGGAGCTGGAAAAAAAGCACATTCCGCATGTGCTGGCGTTGACCGCTACACGCTTGGCTCAGCGGGTGAAGAAGGGGGAGCTGGCCGTCATGGTGCAGCGCTTGGACCGGCCAACCCGAACCACGATGAACAGCTTGTTCATCAAAATGGCCACCAAAAGAAAGCCGGCCGAAGTGTATTTTAAGGACACTTGGACCTCTGGCATTCCCGCTGATACCTACCTTCAGCAGACTGTCAGGGGCGGGCCACGACCGCATAAGCGCTTTGAAATGGCCTTGATCGCGCATGGCTTTATGAAGTCCAGCCAGTTCGCGATCCCTAATCCCAATGTGCTCGACAAGCATGGCAACGTTTCCCGAGGAACGATGACCCGGATCTTGTCGGGCCTTGGCGCTGCCGAAACGTTGCGTGGATATCAGGCCAATGCTTCAAACAGCAAGCGCAGTCAACGCAAGGGCAACGCCAAGAGCTATTTCTCCGGCATTGTCGGTGGAACAGCCGGGGTGTGGGAGCGCAAAAACACAGCGTTCGGCGATGCCGTCCGGCCGGTTTTTGTCTTCAGCCGCACCGCGCCGGTGTACCGCACGATCTTCCCGTTCTTCAAGATCGCTAACAACATCTGCAAGGCCAACTACAGCGCTGAGTTCAGTGGTGCATTTGCCGATGCAATGACCACTGCCAAGACCTGACAACGAGCAAGAAAGGCCGGTTTCTGGCAGGTGATGCTCGACTTGTTTGCCCAGACGCAAATTTAACGGGTCCTCCCGAGGGGGCAGGGGGCAGGGGGTAATTCGGGCCCCGCTGCTTC
>NZ_JBKFTN010000053.1:0-5865 GCF_050432945.1 Pseudomonas sp. 18173 | reverse complement strand
GGCTCGCTCCTACAGATATTGCGCCTGTTGAGCACAGGTGTAGGAGCGAGCTCTGCTCGCGATGGTCGTTAACGATTACGCGGGCTTACTGGCTGAACGCGGTGCTCTTGCGTCCATCGCGAGCAGGGCTCGCTCCTACAGATATTGCGCCTGTTGAGCACAGGTGTAGGAGCGAGCTCTGCTCGCGATGGTCGTTAACGATTACGCGGGCTTGCTGGCTGAACGCGGTGCTCTTGAGTCCATCGCGAGCAAGCTCGCTCCTACAGATATTGCGCTGACAACGGATTTGTTGAGCGCAGGCTAAGAGCAACTTGTCGGCCCGTCCAATCACTATTGGCAACCGGTTGATCGAGCGCATCTATGATGAATAAAGTTACTGCGTAAATGGTTGTTTAATTTTTATAAACTATTGATAAATAACAATAAATATCGACGATAAATATCCTCGATCAGGTGGTCATAAATAGCGATTAGACAGTAATTAATCCCTGTTCATATGCTTTCTCCGTCAAACGATCAATGGCCTTAATCAGGTCGTAGCCTGTGTGCATTGTCACGGAGAAGTACCATGACTCAAGTCGACCGCTACAAACCCTATAAAGGTGCCGCCGCCGGTTGGGGCGCGCTGATCGCTGTTACCAGGAACTGGCTGGGCAGTGAAAACGCGCTGAAGAATATTCGCGCCATGCTCAAGACCAACCAGAACGGCGGGTTCGACTGCCCCGGTTGCGCCTGGGGCGAGTCGCCGGAAAACGGCATGGTCAAGTTCTGCGAAAACGGTGCCAAGGCCGTTAACTGGGAAGCCACGGGCCGTCTGGTTGACCCCGCCTTTTTCAACAAATACAGCGTCTCGACGTTGGCCGAGCAGAGCGATTACTGGCTGGAGTATCAGGGGCGCCTGACCCACCCGATGCGCTATGACGTTGCCACCGATCGTTACGTGGAAACTACCTGGGACGAAGCGTTCGCGACGATCGCCCGACACCTCAACGCGCTGGAGTCACCCCACCAGGCCGAGTTCTATACCTCGGGCCGGGCCAGCAACGAGGCGGCGTTTCTCTATCAGTTGTTCGTTCGGGCCTTTGGCACCAACAACTTTCCGGACTGCTCCAACATGTGCCACGAAGCCAGCGCGGTGAGCATGATCGAAAGCCTCGGCGTGGGCAAAGGCACCGTGGTGTTCGACGATCTGGAGCATGCCGATGCGATCTTCGTCATTNCTCCAACATGTGCCACGAAGCCAGCGCGGTGAGCATGATCGAAAGCCTCGGCGTGGGCAAAGGCACCGTGGTGTTCGACGATCTGGAGCATGCCGATGCGATCTTCGTCATTGGCCAGAACCCCGGCACCAACCACCCGCGGATGCTCGAACCGTTGCGCGAAGCGGTCAAGCGCGGTGCCCAGGTGATCTGTATCAATCCGCTCAAGGAGCGCGGGCTGGAGCGCTTCCAGCATCCACAGCACCCGATCGAGATGTTGATGAATGGCTCCGAGCCCACCAACACCGCGTACTTCCGCCCGGCACTTGGCGGTGACATGGCGGTCATGCGCGGCATGGTCAAGTTCCTGCTGCAGTGGGAGCGCGAGGCTCAGGCCACCGGCGGCGAACCGGTGTTCGACCATGAGTTCATCGCCGAACACACCTCGGGTATGGATGCCTACCTGGCTGAAGTCGACGCCACCAGCTGGGAGCACATCGAGCAGCAATCGGGCATGACCCTGGCTGATATCGAACTCGCCGCGCGCATGTACGCCCGGGCCAAGCGGGTGATCATGTGCTGGGCGATGGGTCTGACCCAGCACACGCACTCGGTGCCGACGCTGCAGGAAGTCATCAACCTGATGTTGCTGCGCGGCAACGTCGGCCGTCCGGGCGCGGGCCTGTCGCCGGTTCGCGGTCACAGTAACGTGCAGGGCGACCGTACCATGGGCATCAACGAGCTGGCGCCCACCGAGTTGCTCAATGCCCTGGAAAAACGCTTCTCCTTCAAGCCGCCGCGTGAGCATGGCCATAACACCGTGATGGCGATTGGCGCGATGGAGCAGGGGCGTTCGAAAGTGTTTATCGCCCTGGGTGGCAACTTCGCCCAGGCCACCCCTGACACGCCGCGCACCCACGCGGCGTTGCGCAAATGCGACCTCACCGTGCACATCGCCACCAAGCTCAACCGCAGCCATCTGGTCACCGGCCGTGAAGCGCTGATCCTGCCGTGCCTGGGCCGCACCGACATCGACATGCAGGCCGAAGGCCCGCAGGGCGTGACCGTGGAAGACACCTTCAGCATGATCCACATCTCCCACGGTCAACTGAAGCCCAAGTCGAAACACCTGCTGTCGGAACCTGCGATCATTGCCGGCATCGCCGCTGCCACATTGGGCAAGCGCCCGATCGACTGGAACTGGGCCATCGGCGACTACGGCCGCATCCGCAACATGATCGCCGACACCATTCCCGGCTTCGAAGATTTCAACCGGCGCCTGCTGCATCCGGGCGGTTTCCACATGCCCAATGACGCGGCCCGGCGCATCTGGAAAACCGCCAGCGGCAAAGCCCAATTCACCCCGAGCGTTTTGCCCGAGCACCTGATCAGCGAGGGCGTGCGTAACCTGGCGGTCAAGCCGCACCTGATTTTACAGACCATGCGTTCCCACGATCAGTACAACACCACGCTGTACGGCCTGGATGACCGTTATCGCGGGGTGTACGGCATGCGCGACGTGGTGTTCGCCAACGAGCAGGACATTCGGCGACTGGGTTTCGAACCGGGGCAGAAGGTCGACCTGGTGGCGCTGTGGGACGACGACCGCGAGCGTCGGGTCAGCGGTTTCACCCTGATCGCCTACGACATTCCGGCCGGTCAGGCGGCGGCTTACTACCCGGAGACCAATCCGCTGGTGCCGTTGGAAAGTTACGGTGACCGTACCTTCACCCCGACTTCCAAGTTCGTTGCCATCCGGCTGGAGCAGGCGAAAGCCGGCAGCCTGATTTCGACTTCCGCCGCATAGCAGCGGGGCGGCCCGGTGCCGCGCCCGCTCACTGCAAACCTTTCGACTTGTGTTGGCTGCAGGCCCTCCGGCCTGACGGTGGCCCGGCCGCGTGCCGCCGTTTTTCAGTCGCGATGAGGATATCGACATGATTAACCTGGAGGCACTGGACCTGGCGCGGATTCAATTCGCGTTCACGGTTTCGTTCCACATCATCTTTCCCGCCATCACCATCGGGCTGGCCAGTTTCCTGGCGGTGCTCGAAGGCCTTTGGCTCAAGACCCACAACGACACCTATCGCGATCTCTACCATTTCTGGTCGAAGATCTTCGCCGTCAACTTCGGCATGGGCGTGGTCTCGGGGCTGGTCATGGCCTATGAGTTCGGCACCAACTGGAGCCGCTTCTCGGATTTCGCCGGCAGCATCACCGGTCCGTTGCTGACCTATGAAGTGCTCACCGCGTTCTTCCTCGAGGCCGGTTTCCTCGGGGTCATGCTGTTCGGCTGGAACCGGGTAGGGCGTGGCTTGCACTTCTTCTCGACGGTCATGGTCGCCATCGGCACCTTGATCTCGACCTTCTGGATTCTTGCGTCCAACAGCTGGATGCAAACGCCCCAGGGTTTCGAGATCGTCGACGGTCGCGTGATGCCGCTGGACTGGCTGGCCATCGTGTTCAATCCGTCGTTCCCGTACCGCCTGGCGCATATGGCGATTGCCGCGTTCGTGGCCACGGCGTTCTTTGTCGGCTCGTCGGCGGCGTGGCACTTGCTGCGCGGCAACGACACCCGGCAAGTGCGCAAGATGTTGTCGATGGCATTGTGGATGGCGTTGATCGTCGCGCCGATCCAGGCCGTGGTGGGTGACGCCCACGGCTTGAACACCCTGGAACATCAACCGGCGAAAATCGCCGCGATTGAAGGCCACTGGGAAAACAACGGTAGCGAAGCGACGCCGCTGGTGCTGTTCGGCATCCCTGACATGCAGGCCGAGAAGACCAGGTACGCCATCGAGATTCCGTACCTGGGCAGCCTGATCCTGACCCACAGCCTCGACAAGCAGATCCCGGCGCTCAAGAGCTTCCCGAAAGAGGACCGGCCCAATGCGACGGTGATCTTCTGGAGTTTCCGCGTCATGGCCGGGCTGGGCATGTTGATGGTGCTCGCCGGCGTACTCGGCCTGGCCCTGCGCCGCAGCGGTGCCATCTACCGCAACCGCTGGTTCCTGCACCTGATGCTGTGGATGGGCCCAAGCGGCCTGATCGCCATGCTGGCCGGGTGGATCACCACCGAAGTCGGGCGTCAGCCGTGGGTGGTGTATGGCCTGTTGCGCACCGCCGATGCCGCGTCGAATCACAGCGTTGCGCAGTTGAGCCTCTCGCTGGCGCTGTTCGTGGTGATCTACTTCTCGGTGTTCACGGTGGGCATCGGCTACATGATGAAACTGGTCGGCAAAGGGCCGCAGCCGCATCACGGGCATCCCGCAGGCGGGCATTCCGACCAGGTGATCACACCGCGCCGGCCACTGTCTGCCGACGCCGAAATCCTCGAAACCGACGCCCGCGTCAATTGAAGGAAGGGAGTTGAATCATGGGTATTCAAGGTATCGATTTATCGCTGATCTGGGGTGTGATCATCGCCTTCGGCGTGATGATGTACGTGATCATGGATGGCTTCGATCTGGGGCTGGGGATTCTGTTCCCGCTGATCCCGGATGCGAAGGAGCGCGATGTGATGATGAACACCGTGGCACCGGTCTGGGACGGCAACGAGACCTGGCTGGTGCTGGGCGGTGCGGCGCTGTATGGCGCGTTCCCGCTGGCCTATTCGGTGATCCTGGAAGCGTTGTACCTGCCGTTGATCCTGATGTTGTGCGGCTTGATCTTCCGCGGCGTGGCGTTCGAGTTTCGTTTCAAGGCCAGCCCTGAAAAGCGTCATATCTGGGACATGGCGTTCATCGGCGGTTCGCTGCTGGCGACGTTCTCCCAGGGCGTGGTGATCGGGACTTACATTGCCGGTATCCCGGTGGTCGACCGGCAGTTCGCCGGTGGTTCGCTGGACTGGCTGGCACCGTTTCCGCTGTTCTGCGGTGTCGGTTTGATCATCGCCTACGCGCTGTTGGGCAGCACCTGGTTGCTGGTCAAGACCGAAGGCATGCTGGAATCGCGGATGCGCCTGTTTACCCGGCCCCTGGCGTGGTTGTTGTTGGCGGTGATCGGCGTGATCTGTATGTGGACGCCGATTCTCCATCCGGAAATTGCCACGCGCTGGTTTGCCCATGCGCATTTGGCGGTGTTCGGTGGCCTTGCGGTGCTGGCCTTGCTGGCGGTGTTCGGCTTGCTCAAGACTCTGCGCCAGCGTCACACCCATTGGCCGTTCGCCTTCACCCTGATGCTGGTGTTCCTGGGCTACATCGGTCTGGCGTTCAGCATCTGGCCGAACATCGTGCCGCCTTCCATCAGCCTGTGGGCGGCGGCGTCACCGGCGACCAGCCAGTTGTTCATCCTGATCGGGGCGTTGTTCATTTTGCCGATCATCTTGATGTACACGGTTTGGAGCTATTACGTTTTCCGCGGGAAAGTGAGGATTGGCGATGGCTACCATTGATTCTTGTGAATCGGCACCTTGGTACAAGCGACTTGGGTGGCTGGTGGTGATCTGGCTGGGCAGTGTGGTTGCGTTGGGTGTGGTGGCGGGGGGATTGCGGATGTTGATGCATGCGGCCGGCATGAGTAGTCATTGATGGCAAGTCATTAAAGGGTTCCAGTTCAGTTTGAGGCGTATGTATGTATGGATTGGATTGGGTGAATATCCATTTCTGCGGTAATGGCCGCTGACGGTTCCGCCCTGACGGCGGGTTACTTGGAAAAGCCCCAAGTAACC
>NZ_JBKFTN010000052.1:0-6549 GCF_050432945.1 Pseudomonas sp. 18173 | reverse complement strand
ATCTGGGCCAACCTCGGTGTCGATTCACTGGTGGGAAAACTGCTACTCAACCACGCCCTGACCGAATTGGAGCGCACCTACTTTCAGGCGATGGGCGAGGTGGTAAAGCGCAGCGCCCTGGAGCGGTGGCACGGGTGGCTCGACGCACAGGGTTTTGATGCATTGCAGGACAAGACAGGAGCAAGACGCGCGAGTAAGCCGGTTGCCCTGGACCCCGCGGGCTGGTTGGCCTGAAGCCGAAAACAGAAATTAATCTTACAAGAGGATTCAAACATGCATAAAGGGCAGGCGCTTGGCATTAAGAGGGAGCGAATCGATCTGGAGCCTTGCTCGATCTGCAAGCGCAAAGCGGTAGTGGCAGGAGTGTTTTATGAGCAGATTTGTACTGCTTGCAACGGCTCAGGTTGGGTTGTTTTGGGTAGCAGGTTGGTGCTTTCTTCGGACGAATTAGTCACCCAGTTGAGTTTCAAACTGCAGCAGGCTCAGCGTGAAATTGAGGTGCTTAAGCAGAGCTCGTCGATATCTGACCAGACCGAGTATCACCAAATGAACAACCGTCGCGGTGCCGGCGGCACAAATTACACAGGGGATTGAGAACATGATGATTCGAAAACCAGCGGGCCGACCTTTGGGTGATACCGAATACCTGCTGGAGCAGTGGGGATGGTGGCGGATGGATGGGGCCGGTGTCCCAACCTATATCTCTCCGACTTTTGCACTAATGCGTCAGGCGATGCCGCAAGTGTCGGCAAGCAAGAGCTATTGCATCACAGATGAATGGGCCGGAGCTATTGATAGCGCGATTGCGCGGCTCTCACATCGTGACCGACAGATGGGCGATATTATTTGGCTCTACTACGGTGCTAAATGGCCCATGCTTCGGGTTGGCAAGCACTACGGCATAAGTGAAGGGAAGACGCGGGAATTAGTGAGAGCAGGGATCGCGTGGATAGATTGTGCTGTCGATGAAATGCGAAAAGCTGCTTAAGCTATTAGCCGATTGCTGCCTGTTGCGACAGGCAGAGAACGACCCATAGCTGCCAGTCATTTGCGTCTACAAAATCAGGGGCGATTCATCTTTTATGTAGGGGGGCCAGATTGGCAAACGTCAATAACTTTAACTGCGACTTTGGGGCTTTCGTTTCTCAGTAAGTCGTCTAGCTCTGTATTGGTTATTGAGGTCGTCCCGGTTGTAGTGTTTGCCCTTCCGGCAACCAGTCAGCTTTCGAAGCGATAAAGGGCGTGCCAAGCCGATGCCTTTGGCCAATATAAATGACCTCGTTGATGCCTTCGTCTTTTGAGAATAAAAAATTATTTTTGCTCCTCTTGAATCGTTTTTCTCACATCGCTATATATTTTTGTACGCGATGCCGAAATCGGGTCGCGCCATAAATCACTTGGAGAAAACTCAGGAGATTTAGCTATGGCTAGTACCGTTTCGTTGGCCCCACTGTTCCGTCAGTCGGTAGGCTTTGATCGTTTCAACGACCTTTTTGAATCCGCGCTACGCAGCGAGGCGGCCTCGACTACCTACCCACCTCATAACGTCGAGAAGCACGGTGACGATCATTATCGAATTGTCATAGCTGCGGCGGGTCTGAGTGAGGAGGATTTGGACATTCAAGTCGAGAAGGAGGTTTTGACCATCGCCGGTGGCAAGCGAGAAAGCGATCAGGAGACGATTTACCTTCATCAGGGAATCGCTCAACGTGCATTTCGACTGTCTTTCCGTTTAGCGGATCACATTGAGGTTCAAAATGCATCGTTGTCCAATGGGCTGTTGAGCATTGATCTGCTGCGGGTTGTACCAGAGGAAGCCAAGCCTCGGCGCATCAACATTGATGGCTCGGGGAAGTCTGATCTGAAACAAATCAACTGATAGCAGCAAACGAGGCGCTCTTCGGAGCGCCTTTCTTAACTGCAGAATCGGCCAATAGAAGACATTCTCTGGCCTCTCAAAAGATATCCCACGAATATCTCCTAATTGAACGATTCCACGAGCATAGTCTAGCTTTACGAACCACCAGATTGGAGTCGATGGCCTGGCAGATCAGGATGAATCGGTCCCGATATCGTAGAGCCCATATGAGAGGCAGCTTTTGGCCGATTGTGTTGAAAAAGTCGGTTCTTCCAGACTGTCCGCATACTGACCACTGAAAACGCCTTTTTTGCGCGTAGCTACGCGAAATCTGAGCCCGGAATCCTCTGCTCAACGTAAAGATTTCAATCTCAATCGCGTACTTTTCTGCCGTTGAATCCATTGCCGACTTTTTCAACAGAATCGGCCGATAGCAGTCCGTTAGACAGTTTTATATTGCCAATCATTAGGTATTAGGCTTGCTTCAGCCCAGCTTGATTTCACCCGGCTGGGCGGCTTGAGCTACACTTTAAGGGCTGTGCTCACGAACGTTGAAAGCGGTCCAACGCAGAGCAGGGGGAGGCAATATGTCTTGGTCGGTGACGGTGGAGCGGGAAACGAAGAGGAGACTGGTACTTGAAAAGTGGTTAGAGCATGTTGCTCAAGCTATAGCTGCTGGCGAGAAACCTAATAAGCGTAAGTTTGTTATGAACTCAAAAGGCGAACCATACGAAACCAACATTACCAGCCTCAATAGTTGGATTGATAGGTACGCTATCCATTCTTCTGGCACCTCCAGGACTGGTGCAGCAAATACCAAAGAAGCCAGTAAATCTTACGCCAACTCTGTAGCTGCCCTTGAAGACGACTTCAAAACGTTTCTTACTGAGCGACGACAGCCTGAAAATCAATACCGCTTGGACTTCTGCAGAGGACAGCAGAAATTGTTACGTGCTCTGCTGGCAGAAATTGATAGGCAGATTTTTGAGTTGGAGACCAAGCTAGCCTCGAAGCCCAAAGAGCGGCGTCAATGAGAATTACACCCGCTGGCACACCCCGTGCGACGCGATAATCCTGACCAAGTTCTACACTTGGTAGAGCGTCTAACCAGAACCCTTAAAAAACGAGTTTAGTCACACTCCATACATCGTTCTACCTCAGTGCATTGCTGCCTTCGCTGGTATCGAGGGCAATGAAGAGGTGCAACGCGTGGTTATGCTCGCTTTGCGTTTTGTAACGCTGCCGTGCTTGTGAAGCTGATCATCCCTACAACCGATTTGCCGTCACTCTGCCCACCGTCCGCTACTGGCCGATTGTGTTGAAAAAGTCGGCCACGGTTTCCACAGCAGAAAAGTACGCGCTTGAGATTGAAATCTTTACTTTGAGCAGAGGGTTCCGGGCCCAGATTTCGCGTAGCTGCGCGAAAAAAAGGCATTTTCAGCAGCCAGTACGAGGGATGCCTGGAAGGACCGACTTTTTCAACACAGTCGGCCAATTGCTGCTTGTCGCCAAGGACAGTAAACAACCCATTGCAGCCACTCCCCAACGACTGTGATCGGGACAAGGCTACCTACCGAAAACGGCACCCATTGCGGACTGACCGATCGTCACCCGTAGGATCAAAACCAATGCAGGAGCGCAATGGTATACAACAAGCCGATGCTGAGGGTGATGATCAGGTAGACCACCACGAGCATCAGCACGTGATTCCACATGACACTGATCTCCCATAACCACGGTTTGAGGCGCGTTAGGGGTGTCTGATAAACCGAATAACGTACCACAGCATCCGTGCTGCTCCTGAATCGGCGGGCACTTCACCATGCCAAACGAACAGAACACACAGTAGTCACCGGGGTTCGGGCGTAGCAGGGTTTTGCAATTGCCACACTCGTAGAAGAACTGGCAGGCGTCCGTGGGCATGGCTTCCTGCTTGGCGAAACCGCAATGCGGGCAGGTCAACACGGATTCGAAGATGACGGTGCTAGTAGTTGCCTCGTTTGTGCACGGTGGAGGGATAATCCGCATTCGTCGTCGCTTTGGTTAACGCCTCAGGATCCGCCGATCTGTTGAGTCATCGTTTTCTCCGTTAAATCGATCTAACCTAGAGTCACTATACACCCCGTACCCGGGTACAGAATCAAGGGGCGTGTGATGGCAACAGGGCTGAGTATCGGCATGTTGGCGGCAGCTGCCAGGGTGAACATCGAGACTATTCGCTATTACCAGCGACGCGGCTTGCTGGATGAGCCGCCAAAGCCGCTCAGCGGTTATCGGCTCTATCTACCGGAGCAGGTCAAACGGTTGTCCACGGGCGAAGCGAAACTGCTGAAGGGGCTTCAAACCGCCTTCGGCGATTAGCACGATCACTATCAGTGGTGCCAAAAGGTCCAGGTCGAGATAGATCTGCTTCCTCTTCAAACCATCTGGTCAGACTGTGCCGCGTCTGCACTGCAAAGGGCTGAGCTTCAGCTGTCTGAGGTGGTCAAGCTGCTGCCTAAATCATCGGGTAAAAAAAAGGCCACCTAAGGTGACCACGGAGTAATCGATAGCAGTGGGCAGAGTGAGACTGTCGTTTGGCTCCGTTAATGATTGCAGCAACACCTATTCCGTTGGATCAAAGCAATTCTAGGATGGCCATGGTAAACAACCATCCGATGCTGAGGGTAATAGTCAGGTAGACAACCGCGAGCATCAAAGGGTGATTCCACATGACACCAAACTCCCATAAACGTTTTTATTTTAGTGCTTGGTAAATTGGGGTCCGTGAAACTCATGAGTTCGTATGAGCAGTAAGGCAATAATTAAGCCATATGAGTGAAGGACGCTTGGATGCGCTTTTGGCCTGTAACGTTGCGTTCTTGGCTAGTGCTTTCAGACGAAAATTGTCCCCAAATTCACCCCCCCAAAAATTGAGATTCCCCGCATGTGGGGGAACGCTCGTCCAGATGGCGCCCAGCAGGATATAAGTCCTAAGTTAATGCTTTGCCGCTGGGGCACACGGCAGAACAAGGCAGATAGGAAACCCGGGGACGATTTAGCAGGCGGACAATGTTGAATGGCCTTTTTGGCCGATTGCCGACTGTCGCACAGGCCTGGCGTGCGTTATTTTCTGTACATCATGGTTAAAGCATAATGGGCAAAGTTCATGCATCCGGCGGTACGTTCAAATGCAAACGCGGTAGTCAAGTTTGGGGTAATTTCGCATATATTGCGGAAAGATCTTTTCCGCACGGGATAGACCTGCTTTTATAGCAGCGTGTGTTGCTGTGAACGCAGCGAGACGCCTTTCAAGAACCCGACCATGGAGTCGGTTTCTTGTACCCTTTTATAAGCCCTGCCATCGAGCGGGGCTTTTTCGTTTTCGGCCCTACGCCTGGCTCTTTGCTCCGAGCGGATGACAGTGACATAGAGGCCGGACCTATTCGAGGACTACAGATGAACACAGAGCATCAGGCGCTCGCCGATGTGCCCCTTTGGCTATTGGTATTGTTGAGCATGGCTGGTTTGTCTGGGGAGATGTTGAGAGCATCAGGTACTGACCTTGGACTTCGGCAGATCCTCCAGCGTGTAGCGCTGCGTTTTCTTGCGTCTGGCCTGTTGGGCATGGCTACGTTGTTGCTCGCGATGGCGCTGTGGAGCAGCTTCTATCTTGCCGCCGGCCTAGGCATCGTAATCGCGGTCATCGGTGCCGATGTAACCGGCGGTTTGTACACCCAGTTTCTGGCCAGAAAAGCTGGTATCAGATCGCATAATTCATAGCGTGATAAAGCAGCCTGTCCCGCTCAACGGACCGCCAGACAGCTACTTCTCGGCTATCGCGGAAAACTAAATGGTCAAAATCAAGATCACGCCCAACATGCTGCCCGTGTCTGAAGCGCTGCTGGAGCTGGAGAAAAAGCACATTCCGCATGTGCTTGCCTTGACCGCTACACGCTTGGCTCGGCGGGTGAAGAAGGGGGAGCTGGCCGTCATGGCGCAGCGCTTGGACCGGCCAACCCGAACCACGATGGACAGCTTGTTCGTCAAAATGGCCACCAAAAGCAAGCCGGCCGAGGTGTATTTCAAGGACTCTTGGACCTCTGGCATCCCCGCTGATACCTACCTTCAGCAGACTGTCAGGGGCGGGCCACGACCGCATAAGCGCTTTGAAATGGCCTTGATCGCACGAGGCTTCATGAAGTCCAGCCAGTTCGCTATCCCCAACCCAAACGTCCTCGACAAGCATGGCAACGTTTCCCGAGGAACGATGACCCGGATCTTGTCGGGCTTGGGGGCAGCCGAAACATCGCGTGGCTATCAGGCCAATGCCTCGAACAGCAAGCGCAGTCAGCGCAAGGGCAATGCCAGGAGCTATTTCTCCGGCATCGTTGGAGGAACTGCCGGTGTGTGGGAGCGCAAAGAGACGGCGTTCGGTGATGCGATCAGGCCGATGTTTGTCTTCAGCCGGAGCGCGCCGATGTACCGCACGATCTTCCCGTTCTTCAAGATCGCCAACAACATCTGCAAGGCCAACTACAGCGCTGAGTTCCGCGATGCATTTGCCGATGCAATGGCCACTGCCAAGCCCTAACGACGAGCAAGAAAGACCGGTTCTGGCTGGTGATGCTCGACTTGTTTGCCCAGACGAAAATTTAACGGGTCCTCCCGAGGGGGCGGGGGGCAGGGGGTAATTCGGGCCCCGCTGCTTC
>NZ_JBKFTN010000051.1:0-7170 GCF_050432945.1 Pseudomonas sp. 18173 | reverse complement strand
CCTGCTGGAAAAACGTGTTGCCGAAGGCGGTTCTGACAAACTGCTGCAGAACCGTGTTGCTGAAGGTGGTTCCGACAAGCTGCTGCAAAACCGCGTCGCTGAAGGTGGTTCCGACAAGCTGCTGCAGAACCGCGTTGCTGAAGGTGGTTCCGATCGCCTGCTGGAAAAACGTGTTGCCGAAGGCGGTTCTGACACACTGCTGCAGAACCGTGGTGCTGAAGGTGGTTCCGATCGCCTGCTGGAAAAACGTGTTGCCGAAGGCGGTTCTGACACACTGCTGCAGAACCGTGGTGCTGAAGGTGGTTCCGACAAGCTGCTGCAGAACCGCGTTGCCGAAGGTGGTTCGGATCGTCTGATCCAGAGTCGCAATGCCTGAATAAATTGCTCCACCACTGCCCCACAAAAAAACCGGCCTGATCAGCCGGTTTTTTTGTGTTGTTCAGCCGGACGGTGCCCTGAAATCCTCAGGCCAGGCTCGAGACAGTCTCACCGCTGCTGGCCCGCTGCGCATCCAGCAGTACATCCAGCGTCGTGAGGAACAAGTCATGGCTCATGATGCCGGTGCATACCGTTGATAGAATCTGATTCCCGGCAGCATCTTTAATAGTGACCAGCTCACTCCACTTATTCACATCAACGGAGGAAAGGGTCGACAATGGAATTTTACTACCCTCAACTTCCAGAAATTCGCTTGTCACAATAATTGACCGAGTGGTGACATTGAGGAAATCCCCCGCGACTCGTTTGCGCCAGACCTGCCCGGTCGGCACATACTTGAAAATCACGGCTCCGCCAGACTCAAGTTTTTCGATGACAACCGGCACACGCTCGCGGACATGTAGCTCACGTACCAATTGCTGAAAATCAAAAAAACCCTTGAGCGACGCGATAGCCCGATGAAATGGCTCACTCTCATTACGACGGTACGCCACGTTAGTGATCATGCCGGAGATTGCCGTTTGCCCCGAGCTAAACAGTTAAAGATCTTCTATTTCAACAAACGCCGTGTATTGCCTATGCGTTCCGCTAATAGCAACAATGCCGTGTTCGTAAACCTCATAATGGGTCCCGCGCAACTTCTTCTGCCACGAATAAAGCCCGAACAGGACCGCCGAAATGACGACAAGCAATCCACTCGTGAAATAGATCCATAACTGCGGACTGAAATCACGACTGGTGTTCGCCCCGGAACTACCCGCCGGCAATATGGTACCTAGGTACAACACAAATCCCGCCAGGCACAACAAGACAACTGCGAACAACAGTGTGAAGACCAGAAAGCCTTTGCCGTGACGGAAGGTGGAGATCAGTTGACCTGTCACCGTTGGAATTGGTGTTGGTGATTGCTGCATGAGAGGGTTACTTCCCTAGTGGTTGATTGTAAATAACACCGTAATCCAGACGACTATGTCTCATTAAGAGGCGTTTCCTGCGAATACGCTGTCGACTCCATTGCAAACCTTCAGATACAGGTTGTACGGTTCAACTCAATGACGGGAGAATATTATTGATTGTCAGCCATATACATTCTCTTCCTGGGCCTTTTCAATAAAGATATCAAGAAGATCGCCTTGAATATCTTCTCCATCAAAAGTAACAACAAAATCTCCATCTATACCATCAGGGAAATGAACTCCATCCAGCGTCCCCAGCACCACAGAAGCGCTGTCTGCTATGATAACGTTAAAAAAAGCAAAAACATTAGCCCTGTCGTCATCGCTAAGCGTAGCCAAGGCATTCCTGGTTTTGGCATATGGATCATTATCGTTATTAAGCGGCTTACTTAAGGACTCTTTATATTGCTCAAGATTTTTTGTAAACAACTCATCAAATATTGCCGACACAAATTTCTGATCAGACTTCATAAAACGCCCTCATTAGCGCATCTCTGGGTACATCATTTTATTTAACGATATCAGTTCTTGGAGCTTTGCATTGGGCACATCGGGATATACACACCTAAGTTCTCTTATGTCGCGAGCCACAACATAACGCGCGCTGGTAAATGGCAACCCAGTCTTTCCATTCACCCCACTCCTTGACAATATGCCTACCCCTTCTTTAGAACAGTATGCCCCACACGCGGAACCAGCATTGCGGGAGCAGTTGCCGGATCGTAACCCTCAACTAAATCTTTCATTAGATTTTTTTGGCCAACATGGTGAGAGTCAAATCCCAGATTTTTACCCTTTACAGCACTTTTATTACCCTGATGCGAGTTCACATCCCATTTTTCACAAGCAAGGCCTAAGGAATCGATCCAAGCATTTGGGTTAGGCACATATTGGTAAAGATTGTCCCCTCCGAATNACTTTTATTACCCTGATGCGAGTTCACATCCCATTTTTCACAAGCAAGGCCTAAGGAATCGATCCAAGCATTTGGGTTAGGCACATATTGGTAAAGATTGTCCCCTCCGAATAACCCAATCGGATCCTGCGTAACAAACCGCCCCACCCCCGGGTCGTAATACCGAAACGTGTTTGAGCATAAAATTTTAAAGAGCTAAACCACCTCAAAACATATCCAGCCAAAAAGCATCTTCATCCGAAAAACTAATCATTAAGTGCAAATGCGCTCTTTAGCTGAGCAGAATATTTTTTGCTATTAGGAATACGAATAGACTTCAAATAAACATCCAAAAAACCCGGCCTAACACTCAAAATGTAAAATTCGATCAGATGTAAGTTGAGAAAATTTCTGTAGAAAGGCAACTCCTCCAAAATTTTATCGTCCTGCCCGCCTCCCTCTTGCTCATTCTCTGCACCTTTAATAATCGAAAATTTAGCAGCCAAATATTTACAGAAATCCACGTTACGGTTAGCAGTTTCCGATAGCTCCTGTATCGACATATCGGCCAAAACAAGCTTATTAACATCATGCTTGAATAAAATTTCGGAAACCGGTTCATCTCCGACATTAAAACTCATTTCATTCTTTACATAATCCAAAAGACTACTATATCGGGAGCTTTCGACCCAACCTCTAACTGCTGCTACATCTACCATATGCCTAACCCCTTGATGGCCTTCGAGAAATCGTCGAACACTTACAAAGTGTCCGACTATACTTCTCGAGCGCAACGCCCTCTACACCACCACCCGCAACACATATAACGCAATCTGTAAAAAACAACTCGCAAGTGCTTAGACTTTTACTCCGCACCATTAAACAACCTCTGGAGATAAAATCTTAAAGCACGGTACAACCCCAACTAACTCCTGATGACAAACAAACACACCCATGAACTGCAGCGTCACCAGCGCAACGGAACAGCGCACCTTGTTTACACAAGCGTCAGAGAGCTGTTCTTTTCCACTTATCACCATTTTTTGTTTCTTTTTTTACTATCAACCAGCCACTTCCAGTATTTTTTAGAACAAATCTATATACAGACTTTAGCCTAGCCATCTGCTCGACAACCACAGCGTAATTCTTACCTTCTTGAACAGGCTTGTTTATTACATCCCTCTCTGGATCATAAGTCGGAGGAGACCCACAACCAAGATCTACAAGTCGAGCCCAGCTTCGTTCATCTGACACAGAAAACTTGGTTAGAACCCTCTTAAGCTCGATCTCATACTTTTTATCACAGTCAGAGGTATCTTTATCCGCATCGATCAGGCTCATTTGTTCATCGCGAAAAGCCGTTTCCCAATCTCGCATTTCTGACATAAAGCCTTTCAATGCCTCAACCACCGAAATTTCTTCCATAACAACCTCAGTTACTAAAAATATCAGACAGTAGAGTTTTTCCTTGCTGAAAAACGTTATACACAACTTTGGTCGGCCTCGTACTTGATGCACCATAGATAAACTTAATATCTACACCCACCGGCCCATTATTTCTTACGAAACTAGCAACCCCCCTTCAAAATCTCCGAAAAGACCTCGGTTTATTCTTGAAAGCTTTGGAAAAACACCATCTTTACCGCCTGAACCACCCAAAAGCTTTCCGACGATATGTCCCGCATCGTCTTTTGAATCACCCAGCGCACGTGCCCAAGCTCTTGATGACGCATTCGTCGCTGTTCCAGTACCGAGATCTTTCGCGGTAATTGTCGCTGTTGCTCTAAGAAGTTGCCCTGCCGCGCCACGTGTAACCACAGCACTGACACACCAGCCCTAGGGTTCAATCCAACCGTTAGTGTTGGGAGCATAACCATACAAATTACTGCCACCCAACAACCCAATCGGATCCTGCGTAACAAACCGCCCCACCTCCGGATCGTAATACCGAAACGTGTAGTTCAGCCCCGTCTCGCCGTCGAAATACTGCCCCTGAAACCGCAGGTTCTGCTCGATTTCATTGACGTGCAGACTCTCAGCCGGTTCGCCGCGGCGTCGTAGCGGAACTCTTCGCTGTCGATCAGCCGACCGGTGTCGCGGCTGTGAACTGGCCGTCGAGATTGGAAGTACGCGACTCTCTAAGTCACGCCAATCCATGCTAGCCACCCTCTCATCCCTATTTCAGTATGTTCGCCTCAATCAGTTGCGTCGGCATTCGCGACCTCAAGGATCGTGTTTATTTATCTAAAACAACGACATCTCGGCAGAAAAATTTTCAGCGCACGAGTCACCCGACACTCTCACAGAACTTCATCACTTGATTAGAATAAGCATTAACCTTAGGAATTCTGGACTTTTTCAAATATTTCCGCAGCAATTCCACTCCTTTACGAGCGAGTAAAAATTCAATTGCATTAGCTAACAAAAAACCTGGTGCATAACTTTTGCTAACGATATTTGAATCCTTATCCTCGTCACTCGGTTCTTCGCCAACCGGATACTCCTGCTCGTCAGGTAAGCCATTTAGCGCCCTATGTTTTTTAACTGAATAGACCTTCAGCTCACTGGAGCACTGAGAAATTAAGGATTCAATTTCATTACCATCCAACCCGGACCTAGTAATCGCAGCAGCGTCCAAACGAGCGAACACATCCTCATAGTTCGCCATAACAGTTATACCTAAAGCCTTCTTTAATTCTTCGACCGAATCTCTATAACCTTGGGAGCTGATTATTTTTTTCGCGACATCTAAATTTTCACCTACCATACATCAACCCCTTTTACTACTCTAATCAGATCTGAACCCACATACCTAAATGCATCTACAGCCTCATGCTCCCACGGAGTTAATGAGAGTAAATTCGAAGTCTCATGAACACCGGCGCCACCGACCCGCTGTGGAATATCATTATGATGAAGCTCCATTGCGACATCTTTTCTCGTAATCTCAAACGTTTTGCGGTTGAGTTGGTGCAGATGGCCGCCGCCGTAGTACAGGTAATTGAGGTGTTGGCCGTTGGGTCGTACTCGTAGGACAAGGCGCCTTGCGCTGTGGTCTCCTGGATCAGTCGGCCGAGCAAGTCGTAGACAAATTTTAATTGGGTCGCCGGAAGCATGGCTCAAATAGAAAAACGATATCGTTGGCGAACGACAAAAACACGGTAGCTGAAAGGACATTTCAGCCACCGGATACCTCATTATTAAAGATCCCGATGAATGTGATTCTAATCGTTGCTTGCAAGCAGCTCCAAACCGCCTCCTAACCTTAGGATCGAGCAAGCCACGAAAACTTATAAATATACCTCTGCCGTCGCGGCCGCCATCAACTGTTGATTTGCATTTGAAATGCACATCTTCAATCATGGGAGTACCCAACGTCTTTTTTCAGCCATCGCTCGCCACTAGTGGCGGCAATTAGTCTCTTGACCCAGGAAGAAAATCTCGACTTTCTAATGAAAACGCATCCCCTCACATCTAACATCCATGGCGCACTTGGCAAATAAAACCATGAATCTGGCATTGCATGTACACCTTCCAACACTTCCCTAATGACATATGCTTTCACATTCACATCATCAATCTGCTTTTTTTTGCATTTTTTACCTCCCCATTGACTGAGGTGACGGATTTTTCGCACAAAGCCAGAACCATCAAAAAAGTAAAAAAACAAAAAAACCTTAAATCTCCTCTATAAAAGTCGGCGCACCACCCACACACTTAATAATCAAATTATAGAACTCAACAAAACTCCCAGAGACAAAAAACAAGTTCCCACAATCATTCTGCTCCGGGATGTCAAAATCATTCTTTAAATCAGACTCATGAAGATGAGTTCTATCCCAATAATAAACTCCTTTTTCGCCACGCTTACCAACCATTACGTAAGGATTTCCTCCTCCATCCTCGCCAATAGCGACAGCCTCGTCGAGAAAATCAAGCTCCTCAATAAATTCCTTATTAAAACAAATTACATCATTACAATCTTCCTCTGGCAAAAGTCCAAAAAAACGATCAAAACTAATAACCCCCTCGTCAACAGCACTTAATGGGATCTGCGCGTAATCAGGCTCCGTCAAGTAAAACCCATTCATTTTGCATAAAAACTCTCTATACCCAACTGGGAACGCCCTACTAATTTCCACTTCAATATAATCAACTTCTGCAGACTTCAAGCCTGACTTATAAACTACTGGCATACTACACCTTACCTTAGCAAGTGGATTTCATATTTTTCACTCCACCGGAGTGAGTGAACCTGTTGTGAATTTTTTTAGGAACTTCCTGCATCGTTTTCATATTTTCATGATGATGCCAAGTATTCTTCGTGTAATCTGCACTTCCTTTAGGAGCAAGCGCATCAGCCTTTCCGAAATCCCCACCCGGATTTTTTCCGTGATTTCCTTTCAAGTCCGGAACATCAATCTGTTGACGTTCGAACGGTGTAAAGTCTGGATGTCCATTCGGGTACCTGACACTGTTGCCCTCCCAATCACTGTATACCCACGTCCGCCCTTCAATTTCTGAATGTACCGAACCGCCTTTTTCCAGCCATTTTGATACATCTGGTGAATGAGACGGTTTTGCGCTCCAACCCCAAGGATCGATCCAAGCGATTGGATTCGCAGCGTATTGGTAAAGGTTGAAGCCACCCAACAACCCAATCGGATCCTGCGTTACAAACCGCCCCACCCCCGGATCGTAATACCGAAACGTGTTGTAGTGCAGCCCCGTCTCGTCATCAAAATACTGCCCCTGAAACCGCAGGTTCTGCTCGACCTCATTGACCGCCAGCGTTTCCACCGCCCCCCACGCCTTGTACGTCGCCTGCCAGACAATGCGTCCGTCTGCGTCCGTCATCTCCAGCGGCGTACCGATCTGGTC
>NZ_JBKFTN010000050.1:0-7657 GCF_050432945.1 Pseudomonas sp. 18173 | reverse complement strand
AGGTGATGGCGCTCTGCACCTGGGTGATGTGCAAGCGGTTGCTGGCGAAGGACAGCAACAGACCGACGCCCCACACGGCGATCAGGGTCAGGGCCGTGGCGTGGACGATGCGCACGGCGCCCCAGCCCAGGCGACGACGGTGGTGAACCACCTTGTCGCTGAGCACGCCTTCCCACGGCGGCGTGACGTGCCACAAGTTATCGGCATTTTCCTTACCACCCTTCAACGGCAGGCTGAACCACAAGCCGCGCAATGGCACGCCCCGGTCAAACACACGCCACAACGGTCCCAGCGCCTGACGCCAGNCGTGACGTGCCACAAGTTATCGGCATTTTCCTTACCACCCTTCAACGGCAGGCTGAACCACAAGCCGCGCAATGGCACGCCCCGGTCAAACACACGCCACAACGGTCCCAGCGCCTGACGCCAGCGGGCAATGCCCTCGACCTGCAGATCGCGGGCCAGGCGCACGAGGAAATCGTTGTCCACTGAGTCGCGCATCTGCCTCCAGCCTTCCTGACGCAGAGGGTCGAGCAGGCTATCCAGCGAGGTTTCCAGGGCCTGCGTCGTGGCAGGTGACGGCAACAGGCAACCGACCGGCTGGGTCGTGCGCTGGTCCTGTTTCCATTGACTGTCGCAGACCTGCCACAGGTGCAGCGGCAACTGCCAGCGCAGCTTGAGCGCCAGCTCTTGCAGGTGGCGTACGCCGGTATCCATCGTGGCGGTGTCGGTGCTTTGCGCTTTGCTCAGTGCCCAGATCACGCCGTCCAGCGCGCGCAAACGGGTCAGACCGTGCCAGTGAGAGCGCCAGGTTTCATCCAATGGGTTCTGCAGGCTGCCGCCCCAGAGCAGGAGGGTGTCGTGGCCTGCCAGCCATTTTTTGTCTTTGAGGGTCGGGGCGATGGCATCGATCTGCTCGGGTTCGCCGACGACCAGCAGAACGCGGAACTTGTAGCGCCAGAAGCGGCTGTGGTTCTCGCACAGGTATTCCCTCATCCTCGCCTGGTTTTTTTGCGCATCCGACTTGACGGGACGGGCGGGTGGCAACTTCTCGGAGCTGCTCACAAGCTTGCGGATACCGTTTTGCACAATCTGCCAAGACAGCACCGCCATGCCGAACAGCAGGCCCCAGAGCGCCGCGCCCTTGAGCAGCAAATCCAGAAATACGCTGCGCGTCAATGATTGCGATCCAGCCCACAACCACCAGATCACACACCCCAAGGCGACCAGCATAGCCAGGGCCACACCCAGCAATAGCGCCGTCCCCCAAGGCGAGACTTTCGGAGATTCAATTGATTGAGTCATCGGGTTTCACAATTCCAAGGGCCAGGGTGTGATGAGGGTCGTTCGCCAACCAGGCGCACGGCACCTGATGCTGCTTGACGTACCAGGCGGCCAGTGTCTGAGCGACCATGGCCTGCAAACCTTCGAGGTCGCCAAAATTGGCGTCTTGCACGTTCTGTTTGGTGTTCCAGCCGTGGGCTGACAGACCTGGCGCATCCGGCTGGGAGAACGACACGCAGACTTTCGGGGGTGACGTTATCTCGCTCTGTTGCAGAGCGCGCTCAGCCACCGTTGGCAGGCGTTCGGTATTGGCGTCGAACCATTCGCCTCGAGAAAAGCGCACGTCACCTTCCGGACCGAACAGCCAAAGCACCGCGGCCTCCCCCGCCGGCAGGCGACTGTCCGGCCGAGGTGACAAGGATTGGCAACCGGCACAAAGAATTAGCGCGTTTGCGGGAGCGCCCTGGGTTCGGTCTATGATCGAATCCAGGCTACCCATCCCCTGCCAGGTTTCGGGTTGCTCGGGCAACTGAACCTGCGCAAAGGTTTCCCCCATCTGCTCGACAAAGGCCTGCCAAGCCGGCAGCGACCCTTGCCAGTAGCAAGCCAACGGCTGTAATGGCCCCGTCTCAAGCCGCTGCGCTTGCCACTGTAAAACCAGCAACTTCGCCAACTGCCGTTCGCGTTCGACGACATCGTCACCGAACACCTGGAGCAGGCGAAGCGTCGCTCCGTCCGGCGCGATTTCAGGCGCAGGAGGTTGGTGGTCCGCATTGAACAGGGTTTGCCTGTGCTCCGGATCGCCGCAGCCGCCCCCCACCAATACAGCTTCGACCAGCGCCACTGTCTGGCGATGTCGTATCCACCAGTCTCGTTGTATCTGCTGGGACGTTTCGGCATAGCATTGCGCATTGTGGCGATTGAGTCGGTAGAACAAAACGATAAACAGAAATGGCGGTAGCCATAGGAACAACCCAATCCATATGAGGATCATTAGTCCATATGGATGTCCAAAAAATCGCCAGTCCAACGGCTCGCCAAACATCTCAAAAAAAGTGACGATCAGTACCAGCAACAATGCACCGATAGCAAACCAGCCAGAAATACTAGGTGCACGGTGCAGTGGATAGGGATCGAATCTGGGAGCCGTATTCATGAGGCCACCAGCGAATCGGGCATTGAGCTGACCAATGTGCATCCACACCTGCAGCGATGGCCATCCAGTGCTGCCGGGCGACCGTCGTAATGCAGCAGATCGCTACCCTCGGCGATCTCGGTCGGGCCGTGCAGGTCGCAGCGCACGGCATGGCCCTGACAGGCAACGGGCTTGCCGTAACACTCGTAAAGCCCCTCCAGCACTTCGCCTCCATATTCGTGCAGCGTGTCTCCCTGACGTATTACCGGCTTCATGGCCTCACCTCTCGGTTGTTGATGCAGATTAATTTGGGCATGACTGCGGCTGCGGCAAATGCAGCGGGGTCTTGATCGGGTATTCGGGGGTGCCGTAGGCATGGCAGGAGGTGGTGACCTCAAGCTCGTCGCAGGGCAGGAAGTGCACGGTGAGGCCGCAGGTTTTTTGGCCGGTGTAGTCTGGGATGGGGACTACTTTGGTGTGTTGGCGTTTTTGTGCATCGATTTTGTCCAGCCAGGCATCGTATTTTGCCTCGTCCGCAAGACCTGGATTGTCATAGGAGTAAGCCACGCCAGTTTCCCAATCAACACGCACCATCATCCCCGGTTTCCAGCGCGACGATGCGCTGTAACAACACCCCCCACCACCACCCTGATACGGGCCAATAATGTCGCCCCCTGAACGGCCATCGACGCTGAAGCGGTTGATGGCCCAGTGGGTATGGTTGATCGCTTCGAGGGTGCCGGCCTGGGCGCCTTGCACGAACATGGTGACAACCAGACCGCCGAGGACACCCAGCACTTCGAGGCACGGATTGAGCATGCGCATGGCCGTTGTACTTTTTATTGCGTGTTGAACAAATGGATCAGGCCTTGCCATCGTTCATCTCCCCGACCTTGGCGTAAAAGTCTTCCCAGATCGCATCGATGGCTTGGTGGACCTGTGCCAGGCGTTCGGGATCCGTCAGTGGCGGCTGCTGCGTACGGGCAGTATCCGTAGCAGGCCGAGGAGTGGCATCCGCCAGCGTGGCGGCATCGTTTTCACCGTACAGCGCCAGATCCCTTCGGCCGACGTCACCAAAAAAAACCATGCGTTCACCGAAGTAACTGCCGAAGGGCTCTCGCCTAAACCGCTTGTAGAGAAACCAGGCGCGAGAATCGTGGACCTGATCGTCGAACAGCGCGCGCAACAGTCCTTCGGGTTGCGTGGCGTTGCGGCTTTCCTCGACGTTGCCGCGATAGTTTTCATTGAGGTGGTTTCTCTCGTAGAGCGGTGGCGGGAACAACTGGCTGACCTTCAGTTGTCCCGCCGCTTTCATCTGCTCGCGCTCTACCCGCACCACGGCGGTGATTACACTAGGGAGCAACATCGGAAAGATCACCAGGCGCGCCACACGCATCGCAGGGGAAGGCTGTACGCCAATGCTGCGGTAGTCCGCACTGAACTCTTCGGCCGCTTCGCGCAATTGGGTTTGCGCCATGTCGGCGTCGAAATCCTTGGGGCCGGGTTCCAGCGGCGTTTTCGGCGTACCGGGAATACGCTCTCGGGCCAGTTGCTGTTTGCGGCGTGTTTCGACGGCCGCTTGTATTTTGTCGCGCTCTTGCTCGTCCTTATTGCGCACGGCTTCATCGGCCTGGGTATCGCTGGCCTGAAGATAGAAAGGCGTCTCCAGCAGACTGGCAAAGGCATAGCGGTCGATGCGCCAGGCCGTGATCCAGGCCAATTGGTCGCGTACGGCTTGTTCCAGGGTGTCGGTGGCCGGAATGGGGTGGTAGCGCTCAACCTGCTCAACGGGGAGCGGTTGTGTTGCAGGGGGTAAACCGAGGGTGACATGACGCCAGGCATTGAAGCGGTGGGCCAACTCTGGAGAAACACCAAACTCGATCTCCACCTCTGATTCCATTGCCCTCCAAAGTTGTTGGCTCAACTCTATTGGCAAGGAAATTGGCGGTACTTTCAACGGAGCCCCATGAGCGAAAGCGTCGGAATACAGATCGTGCAAAGCAATCTGTGACAGCAGCAGACGGTCATCCCTGCCAATGGCCTTCCCCTGATCCCCCGGCGGATACCCCCCTCCCTGATCGGAGTGCACTCCCGGATAAATCACTTCCTCACTGTTGACCGGGTATTCACCGCTCTCGCGCCGAATCGATTCCAACGGAAAACACAGCCGCTGCTCATGGCTGGCCACCAGGTGCAGACAGCGCTTGACCAACTCGCCTGCAGGCAACTGCTGATTGCCATCGGCCCAGCTCATATGCCCGTTCGCCTCCGGCATGATATCGGCGATACCCACCGAGGCGACGGTGTCCAGCAGCCCGAGGTATTCCACGCTGACGGGCAAGGTCAAATCCATCAGCGTCAGCGCCGGTGTCGACGCCTCACGCGACAACAGTTGGTTCAAGCCACTGACAAAAGCCCGGGCCGCCGCCGCGCCACGGGAAAAACCATAGACATACAGGCGGACACCCAACAGCTTCGACATGCCGGGCTGTGGCTGGCTCAAGGCTATGCGCAACGGCTTGGCGATGGCCGCGAACTGCTTGTTGAATTCGCGGTAGCGGTTGCCGAAGGCACTCGCCCATTCGAGCCCCGGCAAGCTGCCCATGGCCTTGACCGAGGCTTGCAGGCTGGCATCGTCCAGCCGTGGCAGGCCCAACGCACGGCGCAGGGCGTCGATGATCATCAGCAGGCCCCAACTGATCCGCTCCTCGCCGTACCAGGCGCCGCCAAGCCCCAGGAAGGAGTAATCCAGGTCACCCACTTCCGCAAAAGGCGTGCCTACGCCGGGCATGTAGTACTTGTAGTACTGGCCATACCCCGTGCCCGCCGCATCGGTCAGCCGCTGGGCCTTACTGCCAGTGTGGGAAGTACCGCCAGCATGGCCGTCGCCGATGGTCGCGCGGAACAACCGGGCAATATTGGTCGGGTGTGGAGGGACGGCAACGTACAGGTCGTGGTTGAGGTTATTGCCGGTGCCGTCGAAGAACAGGCTGATGTGCAAGGTCTTGCAACACGGCAGCATCACACGGCGCCCGGCGGCCAGGCAAAGGGCGTCATGGTAGTCACGCTCCTGCTGGCGCTGGCGATGGAGGTTTTGATGAACCTGAAGCGCCCTGCGGGGCAAGCGGCCCTCAAGCGGGAACGCTGGCGGATGGCAGACGCGGGCATGTTTCACTTCGGACATGACTGAGGCTCCGGCAAGTGCAATGGGGTTTTGATCGGGTAGTCGGGGCTGCCGTAGGCGTAACAGGAGGTGCTGACCTGGAGCTCGTCGCAGGGCAGGAAGTGCACGGTGAGGCCGCAGGTTTTTTGGCCGGTGTAGTCTGGGATGGGCACGGCTTTGGTGTGCTTGCGTCTTTGCGCTTCGATCTTTTCAACCCAAGCCAAATATTTGGCCCAGTCACCAGTGCCAGGGAAACCTTTTGAGCTGCCTGCTCCAGTTTCCCAATCAACACGCACCGTCATCCCCGGTTGCCAGCGCGACGGCGCGCTGTAACAACACCCCCCACCCCCACCCTGGTACGGCCCGATGATGTCGATCCCCGACCGGCCATCGACGCTGAAGCGGTTGATGGCCCAGTGGGTGTGGTTGATCGCCTCAAGCGTTCCGGCCTGAGCGCTTTGCGCGAGCAACACGCCTACAAACATGCCAAGCACGGCGACGCGATATCTGCGGCTTATGGATTTGGACATAAGGTTCATTTCCTGACTTCGCTGAGGTGAGTCGCGCAGGCGGTGCGCAACCGATCGAGGGTGTAGGCTTCACGCTCAGTCTCGGAAATCAATCCAGCCTGGGTAGCCTCGAGCATGGCTGCGTAGCACGCCTGAAACAGCTGCTCGGCACTCAATTGCGCGGGCAATGCCTCGCCAAGTATCTCCATCGCCAGGGTGGCCTCACTGGCGCAACCAAGGGTTTCCAGCTGACTGTCGCTCAATACCATCGGGCGGCGGTCTTCCGGCCACACAGGCTCATCGCAGACTCCCGACAACCGTTGGGGAAGGCCATCGCGATCCAGCCAGCTCCAGAACACGGCCGGGCGTAGCAGAAGTCGTTGCTGACTGGGTTCAAGCACATGGCTGAACAACAACGGGAACAGGCGCGGGTCGTAGTAGCGCAGCAACCCCGGACACCCGCCACACTGTGCTTCCAGGCATCGACCGAGGTATTCGGCCAACGCCTGGAACGGCCAGTTGGAGGCCAGCACCAGTAATTGCGAGCACCCTTTCAGGGCTTGCATCAGGCCGATGAGCCATTGCCGTTGCAGGGGTATCGCCAGATCAACCCGCACCAGTAACGGCGCCAGCTCCTCGGCACCGGCCTCCGGCAACTCGCTGAACAACGAGTGCCAGGGCAGCGAAGGTTCGACACTGAGCACGCTGCCAAGCATCGGCGTGTCGCCGCCGGCCTGGTCAATGATGATATCCAGGCAGGTAAGGGTGGACTGGGCACAACAAGCTTCCAGCAGTTCGATCCAGGGAACGCTGCGAACAGAGGTCATGCTTGTGCCCTCCTGGGTACGAAGCCCAGTGCGGCCGCCTGGGCCCTCTTCAGGCAGTCCTTGCACACCGAACCGGGCAATTCGGGAAGCGCAAAGTCCTCACTGGTCGGGGCGTTTATCCGGTGCTTGCCCTTGACGCAGATCAAGCCCGGTCCGTGAATCTGGATCACGCCCTGCTCCGTAATCCGCAAGTAAGCGCCACCGCATGCGAGGGTGATGCTTTTGCGTGCAGTCAACTGCAGATGCCCGTCCACCGACTGCACTGTGATGTCCTTGCGGGCGATCAAACTCAACAAATCCCCATGGGATTCCATTTCCAGCGGCCCCTTGCCGGAAACCAGGCGCATCCCTTCTTCCTGGCTCAACAGGGAAATGCTTTTCCTGACGTGTGCCGACAGGTGCTGCTCGGCAGCCAGGTTGAGTTCGTCTTTACTTTGCAGGTACAGCGCCTGGCCGCTTTTGAACAGCAAGCTGGCTGGCGTCAGGACGCCGATGCCTCTGGGGGCGCTGAACAGCATGGCCGGGGCCTTGAGGTCATTGGCGTCGGCCTGGAACTGCTGCAGCCCCTCAATGGCAGGTGGTCGACTGTTATGGGCCTGGGCAATTTCCTGCCACTGGGCCATTTGCTGCCGGGCGCCTTCGATCTGGCGGGTGGCCGGGCCCATGTCGAGCACATCGCCCGAGGCTTTGGTCTGTTCATCGGCAGTGATGAACAGGCCTTTGCCACCCCGGATGCTGC
>NZ_JBKFTN010000049.1:0-7956 GCF_050432945.1 Pseudomonas sp. 18173 | reverse complement strand
AGGGGCCGGCACATTCAGCATTGATGTTGCCTGACATGCCGTCTTCGCGGGCAAGCCCGCTCCCACAAGGGATTGGTGATACTCGCAATGCCGGCGTCACCACAAAAAACTGTGGGAGCTGGCTTGCCAGCGAAGAGGCCGGCACATTCAGCATTGATGTTGCCTGACACACCGTCTTCGCGAGCAGGCTCGCTCCCACAGGGGCCGCCTCTGGAGCGAGCGGCCTTCAGGAACGCGTCACTTGCGAGTGAGCGGTAAAACGGGTGGCGACGATCTTCCATTGTCCGGCGATTCGCTGGTATCGGTCCTGATAAAAACCGCCCAACTGCCGCGTCGCCCCGCTCTCGCCATCCAGGTTGAAATACCACAGGGCCCAACGGCCCTGGGCTTCATCTTCGCTTAGCACCTGGATTTCCGGGTTGGCGCCGTGATGCAGGTCGATCACCCGATCATGGCAGGCCAGTTCACGGTACAGCGCGACAAAACTGTCGCGCTCGCGAAAGATCCCCAAAGGACCGTAATCGATCAGCACTTCACCTTCGGCAAAGCAGTCGGCAATCATCTCCACCTGCTTGAGATCGCAGGCATTGAGGTAGCGATGCTTGAGCTGGCGGATGTCCTCCAGCGCTTCCAGGCGGGCGATCCGCTGCTCCAGGTTCACACGGCACCTCGCGCGGTCACGTTGGCCTCACTCCAGAAGGCTTTCATCGAGCGGACCTTGCCATCGGCATCGAACTCCATCACGTCGATCACATGCAGCGAGCAGGGTTGCCCGCCCCACTCCATATCGACCCGAAATGGCATTGCGCCGTAGCCGTTGAGCGTCGCGCGAACCGGGCCGGTCCGGGTCGCCGAGACTTTCATCGCCCCCAACCCTTCACGGTAAAAGCGTGCGATGGCCTCGATGCCCTGCAACGGCGCCTGGCCGACCGGGTCTTCGACAGTGGCGTCTTTGGCGTAGAGCGCAAGGATGCCCTCAATGTCGCCGGCATCCACCAGTTCCACATAACGCGCCATGGTCGCCTGGATCTGCTCTGCGCTGATCATTCAGACCACCTCGAACAGGGCCGCGGCGCCCATGCCGCCACCGATGCACATGCTCACCACCACATAGCGCAAACCGCGACGCTGGCCTTCGACCAACGCGTGGCCGACCATCCGCGCGCCGGACATGCCGAACGGATGGCCGATGGAGATCGCCCCGCCGTTGACGTTCAGGCGCTCGGCCGGAATGCCCAGGGTGTCGCGGCAGTACAGCACCTGGCAGGCGAACGCTTCGTTCAACTCCCAGAGGCCGATGTGATCCATGGTCAGGCCGTGGCGCTTGAGCAGCTTGGGAATGGCGTAGATCGGGCCGATGCCCATCTCGTCGGAATTGCAGCCGGCGACGGCCATGCCGCGGTAGATCCCCAGCGGTTCCAGGCCGCGTTTCTCCGCCAGTTTGGCGCTCATCAACACCGAGGCCGACGCACCGTCGGACAACTGCGAGGCATTACCGGCAGTGATGAAACGGCCTTTGTCGCTCCACTGGCCGCCCGGCCACACCGGCTCCAGTGCCTTCAGGCTTTGCAGGGTGGTGTCGATGCGGTTGCACTCGTCGCGCAGCAAGGTCACGGATTCATGACGGGTTTCGCCCGTGGCCTTGTCGACGATCATCTGGCGGCTGGTCAGCGGCGCCAGTTCGCGGTCGAATCGCCCGGCGCTCTGCGCCTGTGCGGTGCGCAGCTGGCTCTGGTAGCTGTATTCGTCCTGCTCGTCGCGAGAGATGCCATAGCGCGCCGAGACGATTTCGGCGGTTTCGATCATCGGGATGTAGGCGTGCGGGTCCAGCTCGATCACCGAACCCGACTGGTTGCGATACAGGTTCTTGTGCTTATTCTGCACCAGGGAAATCGACTCCAGGCCACCGGCCACGGCGATGTCGATTTCGTCGCACATGATGCCTTTGGCGGCCATGGCGATGCTCATCAGGCCCGACGAGCACTGGCGCTCGACGGCCATCCCGGCAACCGATGCCGGCAAGCCGCCGGCAATCGCGCACAGGCGCCCCAGGTTGTACGACTGAGTACCCTGCTGCGCTGCGGCGCCGATGATCACGTCGTCCACTTCGCCCGGCTCGATGCCGGCGCGGCGCACGGCTTCGCGCACCACGTGGCCACCCAGTTGCGGCGCCTCGGTGTCATTGAACGCACCGCGAAAGGCTTTGCCGATCGGAGTACGGGCGGTCGAAACGATGACGGCTTCTTTCATGTTCAAATCCTCGAAATTCTGCTGGCCGGTTTACGCCGGGTAATAGCGGCTGATGGTGTCGACCACGCAGCCGGGGCGATCCTCGCCGTCGATCTCGACGCTGACGCGGATGGTCGCCTGTACGCCGCCCTTCACTTCCTCGACCGCGATCAGTTGCGCACTGCCGCGCACCTGTGAGCCGACGCGTACCACCGCGGGGAAACGCACTCGCTCACAGCCGTAATTGACGCCCATGGCCAGGCCACGGACTTCGACGATCTGCGGCAAGAACAGGTTGACCAGCGACAGGCTCAGGTAGCCATGGGCAATGCAGGCACCGAACGGGCCGCTGGCGGCCTTGAGCGGATCGACGTGAATCCACTGATGATCGCCGGTGGCGTCGGCGAACCGGTCGATGCGGTCCTGCTCCAGCAGCAGCCAGTCACTGGCGCCGAGCGCTTCGCCCACGGCGTCGAACAAGGCCATCGGCGTGTCGAAAATACGTGGCATGGTCACGCCCTCTGGCTGGACACCGACAACACTTCGCCGGTCATGTAGGAGCTGTAGTCGCTGGCCAGGAACATCATCACGTTGGCCACTTCCCAGACTTCGGCGGCGCGGCCGAACGCTTCGTTGGCGGCGAGTTGATCAAGTACTGCCTGGGGCGCGGATTTGCGCAGGAAATCATGCAGGGCAATGCTCGGGCTGACCGCGTTGATGCGGATGCCGTAGTCAGCCGCCTCGACCGCTGCACAGCGGGTCAAGGCCATGACGCCGGCCTTGGCGGCGGCGTAGTGCGATTGTTCTTTCTGCGCGCGCCAGCCGAGCACCGACGCGTTGTTGACGATGACCCCGGCACGCCGTTCCATCATCTTCGGCAGCATGGCGCGGGTCATGCGCATGGTGCCGGTGAGCGTCACATCGAGCACCCGGCTCCACTCCTCGTCACCCATCTCCACCAGCAAGCGCGAACCACCGAGGCCAGCGTTGTTGATCAACACATCGACACCCTGCAAGTCACGTTCGGCGCAGGCAATCAGCTGTTGCACCTGGGCTTCGTCGGCGACGTTGCAGACCTGGCCGAAGACCTGTTGCAACCCGGTGGTTTCACGGATCTTCAACACCGCCTCGGCCAACCGGCCTTCATGGATATCGCTGATCATCAGCGCGCGACAGCCTTCCTCGGCAGCACGTACAGCGGCGGAAAAACCGATCCCGGCACCCGCCGCCGCAGTGATCAGCACCGACTTGCCGCGCAGCAGGCCGCGACCTTCAACATATTGAGGTACAGACATGAACTCTCTCCTTTCAGGCGCGCGGACGCGGCTCTTTGGGCATGCCCAGGGCACGCTCGGCGATGATGTTGCGCTGGATTTCGTTGCTGCCGCCGTAGAGGGTGTCGGCGCGGCTGAACAGGTACAGCGACTGCAAACGGGTCAGTTGGTAAGGCGCGGCTTCGAGCAATTCCGCCTCGGCGCCAAGCACGTCCATCGCCAACTTGCCGAGGCTGGCGTGCCAGGTCGACCAGAACAGCTTGTAGATGGTCGCCTCCTTGCGCAGCGAACCGTCCTGGCTGCCCGAGAGCATGCGCAGCGAGTTGTAGCGCATGATCCGCAGGCCGCTCCAGGCCTCGGCCAGGCGCTGGCGCAGGATCGGATCGCGGTCTGCGCCATTGGCCTTGGCGATGGCGATGATTTCGTTGAGTTCGTTCTGAAACTGCATCTGCTGGCCGAGGGTCGAGACACCCCGCTCGAAGCCGAGCAGTGCCATGGCGATCTTCCAGCCGTCACCCGGCGCGCCGATGATGTTGGCGGCGTCGGTGCGGGCATCGTCGAAGAACACCTCGTTGAATTCCGAGGTGCCGGTCAGTTGTTCGATGGGCCGCACGGTGATCTGCGCCTGGGCCATCGGCACCAGCAGGAACGACAGACCGCGATGGCCGACGCTGCCCGGTTCGGTGCGGGCGATGACAAAACACCAATCCGATTCGTGGGCCAGGGACGTCCAGACTTTTTGCCCGTTGATCACCCAGGTTCCGCTCGCCTCATCCAGCGTCGCGCGGGTCTTGACGTTGGCCAGGTCGGAACCGGCCCCCGGTTCGGAATAGCCCTGGCACCAGAACTCGCTGCCGCTGACGATGCCCGGCAGAAAGCGCTGTTGCTGCTCGACCGTGCCGAACGCGGCAATGGTCGGCCCGGCCAGCCCTTCGCCGATATGCCCCATGCGACCGGGGCCACCGGCGCGGGCGTATTCTTCGTGGAATATCACTTGGCGGGTGATCGACAAGCCACGCCCGCCATGCTCCGGCGCCCAGCCGACGCAGGTCCAGCCGCCCTCGGCGAGCTTGCGTTCCCAGGCTTTGCGCTCTTCGGGAAACATGTGCTCATCGCCCGGACCGCCGCGAAAACGCAGGGGCTCGAATTCGCCACAGAGGTTGGCGTTCATCCAGTCGGCGACTTCCTGGCGGAAGCGTTCGTCCTGCTCGCTGAAACTGATTTTCATGGCTGCTCTCCAAGAATGACCGTGGCGATCCGCTCGCGATGCCAGGCCGGCAGCCCGAGGAAACTCTCGCTGGCGCGGGCGCGCTTGAAGTAGAGGTGCGGGTCGTATTCCCAGGTGAAACCGACGCCGCCGTGCAACTGGATCGACTCGGATGCGCAGGTGAAATAGGTTTCAGAGCACTGCGCCTTGGCCAACGCTGCTGCCAGCGGCAGTTCTGCCGCGACTTGCCGATCGCCCTGCGGATCGAGGACTTCCTGGGCCACGCACGCGGCGTAATAACTGGCCGAACGCGCGCATTCGACCTGCAGCATCATGTCGGCGGCGCGGTGTTTGAGGGCCTGGAAACTGGCGATCGGGCGTCCGAACTGCTGGCGTTCCTGCATGTACGCCACGCTGAGGTCGAGCACCTGCTGCGCGCCGCCGGTCTGCTCGGCAGCCAGGCCGATGCAGGCCAGTTGCAGCACTTGTTCAAGGTGCGACCAGCCGTTACCGAACTCACCCAGCAGCGCGTCCGCTTCAAGGTACAGGCCCTTGAGCTGGATCCGCGCCTGGCGCCGCGTCTGGTCCATGGTCGGCAGCATTTGCCGCTCGATGCCGGCCCGCCCGGCGCTCACGGCAAACAGGCTGATGCCCGCCTTGCCGGTCGAACCGGGCTGCCGTGCAGCGATGACCAAAAGGTCTGCGCCGTGCCCGTCGAGCACATGCTTGAGCGTGCCGTCGAGGACGAACCCGTCGCCCTCCGCCACCACCGTGGCCTGGACATCGTCGGCCGACCAGCCATTGGCACTGCTGAATGCCAGGGTCGCGGTCACGCTGCCGTCGGCAATCGACGGCAACCAGCGCTGCTTCTGTTCATCGTTGGCGGCCAGCAACAGGGCGGGCGTGGCCATGCAGGCGGTGGCGAAAAACGGCGAGCACAGCAAACGCCGGCCCATCTGTTCCAGCAGGATCGCCAGTTCGACAAAGCCCAGGCCGAGGCCACCATAGGTTTCGGGAATATGAATGGCTGGCCAGTACATTTCCTGGCACAGACGCTGCCAGAGGGCTTCATCAAAACCCCGTTCACTGACCATTGCCGCGCGCACGGCGGCAGAATCCGAGACATCGGCGAGGAAGCCCTCGGCCGATGCGCGGATCATTTCCTGTTCGTCGCTGAATGCAAACTCCATCGCGGCGCCTTCTGCTCGTTTGGCGGGGCGTGCGTGGCGCAACGCCCCTTTGAGCATGAAGTTTGGCGCCGGCCGGACGCGGCAGAATCGTTAGCCCTGCCTAGTCCGAACGGGGGATGTGTGGGTTCAGCCGGGAAGCCGATCAGCGGCAGTCACCGCCCATGCGCACCAGCAACGCTGAACGGTCCGGTTTCAGGTACGGGCTGATTTCACCGACCTGGCATGTGGCCAGGTTCTGCAATTGCGGTTCGAGGGGTTCCTGCACCAACAGCAATCCCGCCGGACGGGACTCGGACTGCAATTGCGCCACCGTCAGCGGTGCCACCGGCCGGCCCATGTAATAGACCAGACGGATATCCGGCTCACCGAGGGTATAAGCCTTCTGCCCGGGCTGCCCGCTGGCCAGCGTGGCAACCTGCTCGAGACCACCGACCCGGTGCGACAACACCCGCGCTTCGACGAACATGTAGAACACCACGAACCCGCCCAGCATCACGTAGGGCACAACGGCCAGGACCGTGCGCCAGCGCCCCTTGAGGTCATCGAGCACCGCCGTCCAGTGCATCGCCAGCAGCAACGCCATCGACGGATAGACCGGCAACAGGTACTTGCCATGCTTTTCGGTGAACAGGGAAAACACCACCAGCGGCAACAGGCTGCAGCACAGCAGCATGGCCGCCTCGCGGCGCGAGCGGATCATTGCCCAGAACTTGCGCGGCTGTACGAACACGATCAGCCAGAACGGGAAGAAATCACCGGCCAGGTACAACAGATACGCGTACCAGGCCTCGGCACCCTCCCCGTCGATCTTCTTCACGATGTCTTCGCTGATGATCGACGCCCAGATCCCCCAGCCCTGAGTCACCGACACCGCCAAATACCAGGAACTGCCCAGCACCACGGCAATCAGCCAGCCCCAACCGTCGCACAGATAAGCCTTGGCCCGGGCATCACGGTAGATCAAGGCATAGGCCAGGATCGGCGCGGTCACCCACAACAGGCACACCGGCCCTTTGGTCAGCAGCGCGCAGCCCAGCAGCACATAGCTCAACCGACTCCAGAAGACCCGACCTTGCTGGAAGATGAACTGCCAGGCCGCCAGCAATGCGCCGAAGCACAGCAGGGTCAACAGCATTTCGATTTCCGAGCGCCGTGCGAACAGGCTGAAGGCACCGTTCGCGGCCAGGAACACCACGGCGAACAAGCCGACCTGTCGCCCCGCCTGCCGAACGCCGTACAGATAGGTGCCGAAGCAGCACAGGGTGGCGGCCAGCGCCGATGGCAGACGCACGCTCCACTCGGACAAGCTGCCCAGCACCGCCGTTGAAACCAGGCCGGCCCAATAGAAAAACGGCGGCTTGGACAGGTACAAATCACCGTTCATGTAAGGCAGCAGCCAGCTGCCTGCCTCGCGCATTTCGCGCACGGTAACGGCGCGGCGGGCCTCGTTGACACTGAGGAACGGCAAGCTGCCCAGCCCCCAGAAAAACAGCAACGCCATCGCGACAGCCACGAGCAACGTAATATTTCGGGTCGATAACGATCCGCGCATGACCTACTCCTTCAGGCTTCTGCTCTTTGCGATCAACTGCAGGTTGCGAAAATAGACAATGGAGCCAAACGCTTGCCCGGCAATGAACACCGGGTCTTCGCGGTAAATGGCGTAGGCGAGCAGCAAGGTGCTGCCGACGATGCTCAGGTACCAGAAACTCACCGGGATCACGCTGCGTTTCTTGTACTCGCTGTACAGCCACTGCAGGACAAACCGCCCGGTAAAGGCAATCTGGCCGACAAAACCGACGATCAGCCACAAGGCTTCGCGAGAGAGGTTCATCCTTCAATCTCCTGGGCAATGGTATTGAGCCGTGTGCGCTTGATCAGCCACCAGACCCCGAACAGATCGAGGATGCCGACCAGCGCGCGGTCGATGTTGCCGTATTTCGACACCCCGGCCGTGCGCGGACGATGGTTGACCGGGTGCACGATCATGCGCCCGTTATGGCGCTGGATCAGCGCCGGAATATAGCGATGCATGTGGTCGAAGTACGGCAGGCGC
>NZ_JBKFTN010000048.1:0-9448 GCF_050432945.1 Pseudomonas sp. 18173 | reverse complement strand
CCGGCATCCCGTACCCCGACGCCGCCGAAGGGGATGTCATCTTCGTGAGTTGGGGCGGAGTGTTCCAGCAGTCCGAACCTCTGACGGCGCAGCAGATCAGCGACCCGGTCAACCACCCGATTGAAGTGCTGATCAGCAAAGACACCATCCTGCAGGCCGGTGACACCGACGGCACCGGGTTGGCCGTGACCTTCAATGTTCGCGACAACGTCAGCAACTACGCGGAAGACTGGTGCCGGGAAACCCGGATCGTCGTCTCCACCAACACCTCCCTGTTGCTCGCCCCTATTGGCATGAACCCCAGTTCGACCAAGTCCTGATCGTCCGGGTCAATCCCTCGACCGAATTCCATGAAGGTCGCGACCAGATCGTCACCCAGCGCGCTCAGCGGCAACAGGCCTCTGGGATCAGCCGGATCAATGACCGCTGGAATGTCGGGTGCGTCAACATCAAGCACAGATGCTTCGTGGACTTGCGGATTATCGGCAGGTTTTTCGGGCGGCGCCATTTCGAGCCTTCCTGAGTGAAAGTGGTGGTGCAACGCACTTGGTTGCGCTGCTTGAATGGCTCTATTTAATGCCCGCTGGAGAAAACTGCCTACTGTCAGAAATAACAGGTATTTCGACCACTCATCGGATAATCGCCCTCAAACCACCTGATTTTTCACTGCCCATAAAAAACCCGCGCTCCCGATCAATCAGGAGCACGGGTTCAGTGGTTGCGACTTCGGGTTACACGGTATCCACCTTCAGCGAATGATCGTTGAGCATGCCGTTGATGATGGTCGCCGTATCATGTCCGCCCGCGATCACCCCACCCGCCCCCGGCGTTACACCGTAATGACTGGCGAGGTTGACGCCAGCCAGGTCGATGGTCTGGTTCGGCGCGGCGCCGGCCATGGCGCTGACGTCGATACTCGTCACCGTTGATGCCCCGCTGCCGGTGACGGTGAAGTGCAGGTAGTCATCCAGCGAAGCCGTGGTGCCGTTTTCCCCTTGCAGCAGTTGCGACAGGTCGAGCTTGTCGGTGCCGGGCGTGAAGTCGGTGATCACATCATGGCCACTGTTGCCCTTGAGCCATTGAAACGTGTCAGCCCCTGCCCCGCCGGTGAGAGTGTTGTTGCCCAGGCCACCGATCAGCAGATCATCGCCACCCCCGCCATTGAGGATGTCGTTGCCCAGGCCGCCGTTGATCACGTTGTTATTGCTGTCGCCGGTCAGGGTGTCGTTGAAGTTCGACCCGGTGAGGTTTTCGATACCAGTCAGAGTATCCGTACCCGCGCCGAGGGTGTTTTGCGCAGCGAGCAGGCTGAGGTCGACTGTCACCCCGGCAGTGGCGTGGGCGTAACTGGCCGTGTCGATGCCCGGGCCGCCGTCGAGGATGTCATTGCCCGGGCCGCTGAAGAGCAAATCATTGCCGGCACCGCCGTGCATTTCGTTGTTGCCGGAGCCGGCGGTGAGCACATCGTTGCCGTCGCCGGCATTGATGATGTTGTTGCCCGTGCCCGCCACCAGTATGTCATCCCCGCTGGTGCCGGTGAGGGTGTGGCCATCCTGGTAGCTGATGGTCAGGTTGGCCGAATCGCTGCCGCCATGGTTGTCGTTGGCGGTGTAGGTGTCATGGTAGTCCGGGGCGACGTCATGTGCCCCGGCGTAGTTGACGGTCATGGTCAGTTGATAGGTTTCAGAACCGTTGCCGCCACTACCCGAGTTGGGGATGTTGGTGATGTGGATCTGATAGGTCGCATCGGATGTCGCGGTGATGGTCTGGCCGTCCGCGATGGAGGTGAACCCGCCGCCGTTAGCCGAGTACTCCATGCTGATACGCCCGGCTGCCAGGTTGTGGTCCAGGTTGAGGGTTTCACCTGCCTTGAGGTTGACGGTAATGAGGTCCTCACCGGTGCTGCTGCCGACCGAACCCAGCGCGCCACTGACCACCAGGACAGCGGTCATGGCCGCCGCGTTGGCGACAAAGGCACTGCGGGCAATGGTCACGGCCTGCGCGCTGTTGCCGGTGAAACTGAAGTTCGGGCTGCTCCCGGTGAAGTCCGCGCCCCTCGGTACCCAGCCGGTGTTGAAGGAAGTCGGTGTCGCCGAGAGTTGGTCGCCATTGGGGTCGGTGTCGTTGGCCAGCAACAGTTCGCCCGGTACCACGACGGTGCCCGACAGCACGTTGGTGATGACGTGGTCGTCCACCGCCACCGGCGGCCCGTTGGGGATCACTTTCACGGTCAGCGTCGAGCTGGCGAGGTCGCCATCGTTGTCGCTGACGGTGAATCCGATGTTTTCGGTAATCAACACCGACGTGGTTTTCTGCGAGGTGTAGTTGTAGTCGCCAGTGTCGAGATTGATCACCAGCGTGCCGCCATTGTTGGTGGCGATGCTCACCGTGTTGTCCACGGTGTTGAAGGTACCGTGGTTGGTGCCGCCGCCTGGCGTCAACGAACCCTGGCCACCGAGGGCTTTTGGGTCGTAGGTGTAGGTGGTGCCGTCGACCACGATGGATTTGATGAAACCGCCATCAGCGCCGAACGTGCCGCCCTCACCCTGCAACGAACCGGTGACCGGTGCGCCGACCACGGTGCCAGACAGCACCGAGTTGAGTTGGTTGAGGTCGGTGACCACCACCGCATTGGTGTTGGTGTGGCTGATGCCGTCGTAGGCCAGCGGATCGAGGTTGGCGTTGCTCACGCCGCTGCCCAGGCCGATCGCATAGTTCTTGATGTTGTTGGCATCAAGGAAGGCTTTCAGCGTGGTTTCGTCGGCGGTGCCGATTTCCTGACCGGTTGTGGGCTTGCCGTCGGAGAAGAAGTAGCCGACGTTTTGCGCACCGGTCAGTTTGCCCGAGGTGTTGAACGCAGTCTGCATGGTCGCCACGGCCGCGTCATAGTTGGTGCCGCCGCCGGCTGTGAGGCCAGCCAGCAGTGTCTTGGCGGTCGCGACATCGACCCACACCGACGTCCTGTCGGTGGCACTGCTGCTGAACGTGACAAGCTGCACTTTCACATCGCCCAGGTCGTCGTATTTATCCAGCAAGGCACTGATGGCCTGCTTGGCCAGGTCCAGCCGAGACAGGCCAGACACCCCGGAAGGGTCGACCATGCTGCCGGAGATGTCGAGCACGATCAGCAGGTTGGAATCGATCTCCACCGCCGCCACCAAGCGATCCGAAGCGACCGCCTTGGGCACGTCATCGACAATGTTGACCACGATGGTGCTGGTGCTGCTGTTGCCCAGCGCATCGGTGGCTTTGTAGGTGAAGCTTTCACTCAGGCTGTTTGGCCCGTCGTTGGCGTTCGGCGAGGTTTTCGGTGCCGAGGTCAGGGTGTAGGTGTAGCTGCCGTCGGGGTTGAGCAGGATCTGCCCGTAGGTGCCGGTGGCGCTGCCGACCAGTGTGTAGGTGAGCGCGCCGCTGGCGCCCGAGACCGAACCGACCAGGGTGCCGGACGCGGTTTCGCCCGTGTTGCCCGGGTCGCTGCCGATGACCGTACCGGCGGCCAGGTCCTGCCCGTCCTTGCTCAGGTCGAGGGCTTTTTCGTAGACCGTCACGTCGCTGTCGGGGTTCGCCTTGATTGCGCTGTTGGCGACGTTGATGGTGATGGTGGTGGTGCTTTCATCGCCATCGGAGTCACGCACGGTGTAGGTGAACGTATCGGTGGCCCCCGCATCGCCGACCGAATTCTGATTGCTGTGATACACCGCGTTGCCATTGGCATCGAGGGTCAGGTAGCCATAGCTGCCGTTGATCTGGTTGCCCAGCCCGCCGATGGCCGAGGTTGATGTGTCGCTGCCAGCACGCACGCCAACCACCGCGCCAGTGACCACCGGACCATCGGCGCCGCTGACGTCGTTGCCCAGCACACTGATGTTGACGGTGCCGCCCTCCGTTACCGACGACGAGTCAGGTCTGGCGGTCGGCAGGTCGTCGATGATGTTGACGTTGATCTGCCCGGTTGCCGTGTCGCCGTCCGTATCGGTGGCCACGACGTTGAGGTTCTCGGTCAGGCTGTTGGCGCCGTTGGCCGCTGGATGGGCTTCGTTATCGTTGAGCGTGTAGCTGTAATTGATCACGCCAGTGACCGGGTTGTAACCGGTGACGGTCAGCGTGTTGCCCAGCAGCGTGACGGCGGTTTGCGGGAAGCCGGCGACCACGCCATTGGTGACCACGGCGATGCCGCCGACGGTCAGGGTTTGCAGGCCATCCAGGGCGGTCACCGTGAAGGTCCCGCTCTGGGTCAGGGCCGGCGTGTTGGGGTTGGAGCCATCGCTGAGGTTTTTCTCGTAGACCGTCAGCTCGCCGCCATTCACGTCGAGTCCGTTGAGGGTCACCGGATCGTCGTTGTTGTGGACGTTCAGCACCAGGCTCGCCGTGCTGGCATCGCCGTCCGAATCGGTGATGGTGTAGGTGAAGGTTTCGGTGCCGTTGCCGCCGCCGTGCAACGCCTTGAAGTCGGCATCGCTGGTGTTCAGCGTGTAGGTATAGGTGCCATTGGCATTGAGTACCAGGGTGCCATAGGTTCCGGTGAACGTGCCGGGAGTGATCGGGCCGGCGTTTGCACCCACCGTTACCCGGTCGGCGCCTTGCACGTCGTTGCTCAGCACGTTGCCGTTGAGCGTCAGCAGGGATTCCGAAGCGGTCGAAGCGTTGCTGTCGTACACGCCCTTCGGCAGGTCGTCGACGATGTTCACATCCAGTGAACCGGTCGCGGTGGTGCCGTTGTCGTCGACCACGGTCACGGTGAACTGCTCAGGCAAGTTGTTGGCGCCGTTGGCGGTCGGGTGCGCTTCGTTGTCGTTGAGGGTGTAGCTGTAGCTCACGACGCCAGTAGCGGCGTTGAAGCCGGTGATGGTCAGCGTGCTGCCCAGCGGCGTGGTGACCGACTGCGGGAAGCCCGCCGCCACACCAGCGGTGACCACGGCGATGCCGCCGACGCTCAGGGTGGTTACACCGTCCAGCGCAGTGACGGTGAAGGTGCCGTTCTGGGTCAGGGCCGGTGTATCCGGGGTGCTGCCGTCGCTGAGATTTTTTTCGTAAACCGTCAACTCGCCGCCATACACGTTGAGGCCATCGAGGGTGACGGGGTCATCGTTGTTGTGGATCTGCAGCACCAGGTTCGCGGTGCTGGTGTCGCCGTCCGAATCGGTGAGGGTGTAGGTGAAGGTTTCCGTGCCGTTGCCACCGCCGTGCAACGCCTTGAAGTCGGCATTGCTGGTGTCCAGCGTGTAGGTGTAGGTGCCGTTGGCGCTCAGCACCAGGGTGCCGTAGGTACCGGAGAAGGTGCCGGGGGTGACCGGGCCGGCATTCGGGCCGGTGGCGACATTATCGGCACCGATCACGTCATTGCCGAGCACATTGCCGCTGAGGCTGGACAGGGTCTCCGAAGCGGTGCCGATGTTGCTGTCGTTATAGGCTTTCGGTACGTCATCGACAATGTTCACCACGATGGTGCTGGTGACGATGTTGCCCAGCGAGTCGGTGGCCTGGTAGGTGAAGGTTTCGTGCATCACGTTCGGGCCGTCATTGGCGTGCGGCGTGGTGCTCGGCGGTGTCGTCAGGGTGTAGGTGTAGGTGCCGTTGGCGTTGATCTCAATCTGCCCGAACGCCCCGACATTGCTGCCGACCAGGGCGTAGGTGATCGCACCGACGGCGTGGGTGACCGAGCCCACCAGGGTGCCGGAAGCGGTTTCGCCCGTGCTGGCCGGATCGCTGCCGGTGACGTTGCCGGCGACCAGGTCCTGGCCATCCTTGCTCTGGTCGAGGGCTTTTTCGTAAACCGTTACATCGTTGTCGCCGACCGCTTTCAGGCAACTGTTGTAGACGTCGATGGTGATGGTGGTGGTGCTTTCGTCACCATCGGAATCCCGCACGGTGTAGGTGAACACATCCACCGCGCCAGGGCCGCTCACTGCGTTAGGCGTGCTGTGATACACGGCGTTGCCGTTGGCATCGAGGGTCAGGTAACCATAGGTGCCGGCGATGTGGTCGCCGAGCCCGCCGATGGCCGAGGTTGATGTGTCGCTGCCGGCACGCACGCCGACCACCGCGCCAGTGACCGCCGGGCCGTCAGCGCCACCGATGTCGTTATCCAGCACATTGCCGCTGACGGTGCCGCCCTCCTGCACCGAATCCGCGTCGGGCCTGGCGCTCGGCAGATCGTCGATGATGTTGACGTTGATCTGCCCGGTCGCCGTGTCGCCATCCGAATCGGTGGCCACGACGTTGAGGTTCTCGGTCAGGCTGTTGGCGCCGCTGGCCGCTGGATGGGCTTCGTTTTCGTTGAGGGTGTAGCTGTAGCTGACCACGCCGGTCGCCGGGTTGAAGCCGGTGACGGTCAGCGTGCTGCCCATTGGCGTGGTGATCGATTGCGGAAAGCCCGCGGCTACACCGCCGGTGATCACGGCAATGCCGCCGACGGTCAGGGTTTGCAGGCCATCCAGGGCAGTGACGGTGAAGGTCCCGCTCTGGGTCAGGGCCGGTGTATCCGGGTTGGTGCCGTCGCTGAGGTTTTTCTCGTAGACCGTCAGCTCGCCACCATACACGTCGAGGCCGTTGAGGATTATCGGATCGTCGTTGTTGTGGATTTGCAGCACCAGGTTCGCCGTGCTGGCATCGCCGTCCGAATCGGTGATGGTGTAGGTGAAGGTTTCCGTGCCGTTGCCGCCGCCGTGCAGCGCCTTGAAGTCGGCATCGCTGGTGTTGAGGGTGTAGGTGTAGGTGCCGTTGGCATTGAGCACCAGGGTGCCGTAGGTGCCGGTGAAGGTGCCGGGAGTGATCGGGCCGCTGTTTTCGCCCACCGTTACCCGGTCGGCGCCCTGCACGTCGTTGCTCAGCACGTTGCCGTTCAGCGTCAGCAGGGATTCCGAGGCGGTCGAAGCGTTGCTGTCGTACACGCCCTTCGGCAGGTCGTCGACGATGTTCACGTCGAGGCTGCCCGTGGCCGTGGTGCCGTTGTCGTCGACCACGGTCACGGTGAACTGCTCTGGCAAATTGTTGGCGCCGTTGGCGGTCGGGTGGGCTTCGTTGTCGTTGAGGGTGTAGCTGTAACTGACCACGCCGGTGGCGGCGTTGAAGCCGGTGATGGTCAGCGTGCTGCCCAGTGGCGTGGTGATCGATTGCGGGAAGCCCGCCGCCACACCGCCAGTGACCACGGCGATGCCGCCGACGCTCAGGGTCGTCACGCCGTCCAGCGCAGTGACGGTGAAGGTGCCGCTCTGAGTCAGGGCCGGCGTGTTGGGGTTGGAGCCATCGCTGAGGTTTTTTTCGTAAACCGTCAGCTCGCCACCATACACGTTGAGGCCATCGATGGTGACGGGGTCATCGTTGTTATGGATTTGCAGCACCAGGTTCGCCGTGCTGGCATCGCCATCCGAATCGGTGATGGTGTAGGTGAAGGTTTCCGTGCCGTTGCCGCCGCCGTGCAGCGCCTTGAAGTCGGCATCGCTGGTGTTGAGGGTGTAGGTGTAGGTGCCGTTGGCATTGAGCACCAGGATGCCGTAGGTGCCGGTGAAGGTGCCGGGAGTGATCGGGCCGCTGTTTTCGCCCACCGTTACCCGGTCGGCGCCCTGCACGTCGTTGCTCAGCACGTTGCCGTTCAGCGTCAGCAGGGATTCCGAGGCGGTCGAAGCGTTGCTGTCGTACACGCCCTTCGGCAGGTCGTCGACGATGTTCACGTCGAGGCTGCCCGTGGCCGTGGTGCCGTTGTCGTCGACCACGGTCACGGTGAACTGCTCTGGCAAATTGTTGGCGCCGTTGGCGGTCGGGTGGGCTTCGTTGTCGTTGAGGGTGTAGCTGTAACTGACCACGCCGGTGGCGGCGTTGAAGCCGGTGATGGTCAGCGTGCTGCCCAGTGGCGTGGTGATCGATTGCGGGAAGCCCGCCGCCACACCGCCAGTGACCACGGCGATGCCGCCGACGCTCAGGGTCGTCACGCCGTCCAGCGCAGTGACGGTGAAGGTGCCGCTCTGAGTCAGGGCCGGCGTGTTGGGGTTGGAGCCATCGCTGAGGTTTTTTTCGTAAACCGTCAGCTCGCCACCATACACGTTGAGGCCATCGATGGTGACGGGGTCATCGTTGTTATGGATTTGCAGCACCAGGTTCGCCGTGCTGGCATCGCCATCCGAATCGGTGATGGTGTAGGTGAAGGTTTCCGTGCCGTTGCCGCCGCCGTGCAGCGCCTTGAAGTCGGCATCGCTGGTGTTGAGGGTGTAGGTGTAGGTGCCGTTGGCATTGAGCACCAGGGTGCCGTAGGTGCCGGTGAAGGTGCCGGGAGTGATCGGGCCGCTGTTCTCGCCCACCGCTACCCGGTCGGCACCTTGTACGTCGTTGCTCAGTACGTTGCCGTTGAGGGTCAGCAGGGATTCCGAAGCGGTCGAAGCGTTGCTGTCGTACACGCCCTTCGGCAGGTCGTCGACGATATTCACGTCGAGACTGCCCGTGGCCGTGGTGCCGTTGTCGTCGACCACGGTCACGGTGAACTGCTCTGGCAAATTGTTGGCGCCGTTGGCAGTCGGGTGGGCTTCGTTGTCGTTGAGGGTGTAGCTGTAACTGACCACGCCGGTGGCGGCGTTGAAGCCGGTGATGGTCAGCGTGCTGCCCAGTGGCGTGGTGATCGATTGCGGGAAGCCCGCCGCCACACCGCCAGTGACCACGGCGATGCCGCCGACGCTCAGGGTGGTTACGCCGTCCAGCGCAGTAACGGTGAAAGTGCCGCTCTGGGTCAGGGCCGGTGTATCCGGGGTGCTGCCGTCGCTGAGGTTTTTCTCGTAGACCGTCAGCTCACCACCCTCGACATTCAAACCGCCAATCGTCACCGGGTCGTCATTGTTGTGGATCTGTAGCACCAGGTTGGCGGTGCTGCTGTCGCCGTCCGAATCGGTGATGGTGTAGGTGAAGGTTTCCGTGCCGTTGCCGCCACCGTGCAACACCTTGAAGTCAGCATCGCTGGTGTTGAGGGTGTAGGTGTAGGTGCCGTTGGCATTGAGCACCAGGGTGCCGTAGGTGCCGGAGAAGGTGCCGGGGGTGATCGGACCAGTACCTTCACCAATCGTTACCCGGTCGGCGCCCTGCACGTCGTTGCTCAGCACGTTGCCGTTGAGGGTCAGCAAGGTTTCCGAGGCCGTCGACGCATTCGAGTCGTCCACGCCTTTCGGCAGGTCGTCGACGATGTTCACATCCAGTGAACCGGTCGCGGTGGTGCCGTTGTCATCGACCACGGTCACGGCGAACTGCTCAGGCAAGGTGTTGGCGTCGTTGGCGGTTGGATGGGCTTCGTTGTCGTTGAGGGTATAGCTGTAGCTCACGACACCAGTGGCGGCGTTGAAACCGGTGATGGTCAGCGTACTGCCCAGCGGGGTGGTGATCGATTGCGGGAAACCGGCCGCCACGCCAGCGGTGACCACGGCGATGCCGCCGACGGTCAGGCTGGTCACGCCGTCCAGCGCAGTCACGG
>NZ_JBKFTN010000047.1:0-12364 GCF_050432945.1 Pseudomonas sp. 18173 | reverse complement strand
GCAGGAACAGGATCACCACCAGCACCACGAGGACCAACGCCTCGAACAGCGTATGAACCACCGCTTCAATCGAGCTACGCACGAAGATGGTCGGGTCGTAGACGATCTCGTAGTCCATGCCTTCGGGGAAGTTCTGCTTCAGCCTGGCCATCGTCGCCCGTACCTGGTCGGACACGTCGATCGCATTGGAACCCGGGCGCTGGAAGATCGGCATCGCCACCGCTTCCTGGTTATTGAGCAAGGCGCGCAAGGCGTACTGGTTGGAGCCGAGTTCAATCCGGGCGATGTCCTTGAGGCGGGTGATCTCGCCATCGGCACCACTGCGGACAATCACGTTCTCGAACTCTTCTTCGGTGACCAGGCGGCCCTGGGAGTTGATCGACATCTGGAAGCTGGTGGCATTGGGCGCCGGTGGTGAACCCAGCTGGCCGGCCGCGACCTGACGGTTTTGTTCACGCACCGCATTGACCACGTCGGTGGCGGTCAGGTTACGTGACGCGGTCTTGTTCGGGTCGAGCCAGATACGCAGCGAGTAATCGCCGATACCGAACATCTTCACGTCACCGATTCCGTTCAGTCGCGTCAGTTCGTCCTTGACNCATTGACCACGTCGGTGGCGGTCAGGTTACGTGACGCGGTCTTGTTCGGGTCGAGCCAGATACGCAGCGAGTAATCGCCGATACCGAACATCTTCACGTCACCGATTCCGTTCAGTCGCGTCAGTTCGTCCTTGACGTTGAGGATCGCGTAGTTGGACAGGTACAGCATGTCGTAGCGCTTTTGCGGCGAGGTCAGGTGCACCACCATCGTTAGCTCGGGCGACGCCTTGTCCACCGTGATGCCGATGCGCGTCACCTCCTCCGGAAGTTTCGGCTCGGTGCGGGTCACACGGTTCTGCACCTGCACCTGGGCGTTGTCCAGGTCGGTGCCCAGGGCGAAGGTCACGGTCAGCGTGAGCCGGCCATCCGCCGTGGACTGCGAGGACATGTACAGCATGTTCTCGACGCCGGTGATGGCTTGCTCGAGTGGCGCGGCCACGGTCTCGCCGATGACCTTGGGGTTGGCGCCCGGGTAGTTGGCATGCACGACCACGGTCGGTGGCACCACTTCCGGGTATTCACTGATCGGCAACTGGAACAGCGAGATGGCGCCGGCGATCAGGATCAGCAGCGACAGCACGGCGGCGAAGATCGGCCGCGTGATAAAGAACTGGGAGAACTTCATGGCTGTGTTCCTTTATCCGCGAGGCGAAACGGCAGTGTCCGTTTTCACCAGCGCCGGTGACGGAGCGACGGGCTGGTTGCCCGCCTCGATGGCCTGACGTTGACGGGCCAGGGTGGCAACGGTTTGCGCATCGGCCATCGGCGCGTCTTGAGGCGCGACTACCGCACCGGGACGAACCCGTTGCAGGCCGTTGATGACGATCCGGTCTTCTTTTTGCAAACCGCTGCGCACAATGCGCAAGCCTTCGAGCTTCGGCCCCAGGTCGACACCGCGGTACACGGCCTTGTTGTCCTGGTCGATCACCAGCACGAATTTCTTGCCCAGGTCAGTGCCCACGGCCTCGTCCTTGATCAGCAGGCCGGCATAGGCCGCGCTGCCCACCAGCTTCAATCGGGCATACAGGCCCGGGGTGTATTGGCCGTCGGTGTTGTCGAACACTGCGCGACCGCGAATGGTGCCCGTCTTGGGATTGACCTGGTTGTCGACAAAGTTCATCTGCCCCAGGTGGCTGTTGCCCTCCTCGTTCGACAAGCCCATGTACACCGGCGTGGACTGACTGCGCCGGCCTTCACGGGAGAGCTGGCCGTACTTGAGGAACAGGCGTTCGTCGGCATCGAAATAGGCGTAGACCTTGTCGGTGGAGACCACGCTGGTCAGCGCCGAGGTGTCGGCGGTGACGATATTGCCGGCGGTGATTTCGGCACGGCTGACCCGGCCGCTGATCGGTGCGGTGACGCGGGTGAAGCTCAGGTTCAGGCGCGCCAGATCGAGTTGCGCCTGCACGGCATCGACGGCGGCCTTGGCTTCCTGGGCGGAGGTGGTGCGGGTGTCCGCCAGTTCCGCCGAGATGGCATTGCTGCTCAGCAGGCGCTGGCCGCGTTGCGCTTCGTTGCCGGTTCGAACCAGCGTGGCGCGCGTCTGCTGCAATTGCGCTTCGAGGCGATGCACTTCGTGTTCGAACGGCCGTGGATCGATCTGGAACAGCAAATCCCCTTTCTTTACCGACTCGCCATCCGTGAAGGCTACACGATCGATCTGCCCGGAAACCCGCGGGCGAACCACGACGGTTTCCGGCGCTTCCAGGCGGGCAGTGACTTCGTCCCACTCGGTAATGGGCTGCTCAAGCACTTTGGCGACGGTGACAGCGGGCGCACCCGGCGCCTTGGCGGCATCGGGTGCGTGACCGCAGGCCGTGATCGCCGCCAGGGTCAGGACAACGAGTGGATAACGCAAAGGTTTGAGTGACTGTTCCATGGGGGTGTCCGCCAGACGGTTTAGGGGTTGGAGAATTCTCGGCCTCACTTGAGGCAGCGACGAATTGAATGGAGTGAACTTGGCTATCATCATTAATGATGGTCGTCATGTATAACCACGAAAAAACGATTGCCCAGATCAAGCCTATGAATTAACAGGTTTTTTTATTGGAAGCCGTCAGACTGACAACAGAACAAATGGAGTCCAAGGCGGGCCCAAGCGTTTGCGCGACCTGCAAGGCTCGGGTGGTCGGTTCCATTTTGTGGCCAATGCGTTTAAACAGAGGGTCATTGAACAGTGTGCGCAGACGACTCAGTGCGCCACTGACCGCCGGTTGCCCCAGGCAAAGTCTTTCTGCGGCCCGACTGACGTTGCGCTCCTGAATGAGCACCTCGAAAACCACCAGCAGATTGAGGTCGATACTGCGCAGATCATTACGTTTCATGGGCCAGCACCTTGTACGGTGTTTTGACTTGAGCCACGGGCTCGGGACCGGCAAAGCCATTGCAGCGAATTTATATGACGACCATCATAATTACCAGCCCCCGGCAAACATTTGCCCGGGCGCTCATCGGATAACAGGACTCACTCATGAAAGTGACGAAAGACCGGGCAGCAGCCAACAAGGAAGCGATCCTCGGCGCAGCCTCGAAGATGTACCGGGAAAAAGGCATCGACGGCATCGGCATCGGCGAACTTTCCCGCTCGGTGGGCCTGACCCATGGCGGCTTCTACGGACAATTCCCCGGTGGCAAGGAGCAGTTGGCGTCGGAGGCGGTGAGCCGCACGTTCGAAACCAACATCGAAGACTGGCGAGCGGCCAGATCCATCCCCGAACTGCTCAAGGGTTACCTGACCCAATCCCACCTGAGCAACTGGACCGAAGGCTGCCCGATCCCCGCCCTGGGGGCCGATGTCGCGCGCAACGGCGGTGCCGTCAGCCACTCGTTCACCAAAGGCGTGCAGACCCTGATCGAAACGCTGATGCCACTGGTCGACGGCGAAACCGATGAGCAAAAGCACCAGCAAGCCTTGCGCATCCTGTCATCGATCACCGGGGCGATACTGATCGCCAGGGCCCTGGACAACCCTCGACTGTCGGAGCAGTTCCTGCAATCGGTGATCGATGCCTGGTCTGGCGACGCGCAGGCATGACAAGACTGGACTAGCTTTACCCACAACCACGGCCAACCGGCAAGGAGTTGTGATGCGCGCCACAGCATTTTCAGTCGGCCAACCAGCCCCCTGGTTCTATTGCCGAACTCAACTGAGGGAACGCTTTTGTTTCGACACAATCGCCGGTCGGTATGTCGTGCTTTATTTTTTTGGTTCTGCGGCGGACCCGGCATCAACTGAAGTCCTGGAAGCCATTCGCGCCCATCGCCAGCGGTTCGATGATGATCACGTCTGCTTCTTTGGCGTTTCCGTAGATCCGGATGATGAAAAGCTCAAGCGGGTGGAAAGTTCGATACCGGGCGTGCGCTTCATCTGGGATTTCGATCGGGCAGTCAGCAAGCTCTACGGTACGTTGCAAAAAGACGGCAGCATCCGGCAACTGACCTATGTGCTGGATCCTGCGCTACGTGTCCTGGCTGTCGTCCCGTTAGAAACACCGATTGATAACCATGTTCCCTCGTTGATGCGTTTTCTGGACAGATTACCGGCACCGGCTCCACCACGCGCCGCCACGCCACACGCCCCCGTCCTGGTGGTTCCCCGTATTTTCGAGCCCTCGCTGTGTAAGGCACTGATCGGTTATTACGATGAACGTGGCGGCGAGGAATCCGGGTTCATGACCGAGCAATCGGGTAAAACCGTCCAGGTCACCGACCATGGCCACAAACGACGCCGTGACTGCGTGATTGAAGATCAGGCCCTGGCCAGGGCCTGTGTGTTGCGTATAGCCAATCGTCTGCTTCCACAGCTACATAACGCGTTCCAGTTCAATGCCACGCGAATGGAGCGCTACCTGGTGGCCTGCTACAACAGCGAGGAAGGCGGGCATTTCCGGCCCCATAGGGATAACACCACCAAAGGTACGGCGCATCGCCGCTTTGCCGTGTCCCTGTTTCTCAATGCGGGAGAGTACGAAGGTGGCTTCCTGCATTTCCCGGAGTATGGAAAAGTGCTTTACAGCGCACCAACCGGAGGGGCCGTGGTGTTTTCGTGTTCACTGTTGCACGAAGCCACGCCGGTAACCCAGGGTCGGCGTTATATGTTTCTGCCGTTTCTATACGACGATGCTGCTCGCATCATTCGAGAAGAGAACCGCTCTTTTATTGACAGCTGACTCGCGTGCTGGACGCCCTCCGCTGATGTTGAAGCCGGAGGGCGAGCCGAGGCACTTTTTGCCGGTCATGCCAGCGTCATGACAACCTCTCCTCTAGGCGCTGCGAGTCAAGTCGAAGCGATCCAGGTTCATCACCTTGGTCCAGGCGGCGACGAAGTCCTTGACGAACTTCTGCTGCGCATCGGCGCAGGCGTAGACTTCGGCCAGCGCACGCAACTGTGCGTTCGAACCGAAGACCAGGTCCACCCGGGTGCCTGTCCACTTCACTGCACCGGTTTTGCGTTCACGCCCTTCATACTCTTGCTGGGCATCCGACACAGGCTTCCACTCCACGCCCATGTCCAGCAGGTTGGTGAAGAAGTCGTTGGTCAGTGCTTCCGGCCGTTGGGTGAACACGCCATGCCGGGTTTGCCCGACATTGGTGTTCAGCACCCGCAGCCCACCGAGCAGTACCGTCATTTCCGGCGCACTGAGCGTCAGCAGTTGTGCCTTGTCGATCAGCAGTTTTTCGGCCGGCACACGGTACTGTTGCTTCAGGTAATTACGGAAGCCGTCGGCAATCGGCTCAAGGAAGCCGAAGGATTCGACATCGGTCTGCTCCTGACTGGCGTCCATGCGTCCCGGGCTGAACGGCACCGTGACACTGTGCCCGGCGTTTTTCGCAGCCTGCTCGACACCCGCACCACCGGCGAGCACGATCAGGTCGGCCAGGGAGATTTTCTTGCCGCCGGTTTGCGCGCTATTGAACTCCTTCTGGATACCTTCGAGTTTGGCCAGCACACTGGCCAGTTGCGCTGGCTGGTTGGCCTCCCAGGACTTTTGCGGTGCCAGGCGCAGACGCCCGCCGTTGGCACCGCCACGCTTGTCGGAGCCACGGAAGCTGGAAGCCGCCGCCCAGGCTGTGGATACCAGCTGCGAGACCGACAGGCCGGACGCCAGCACCTTGCTTTTCAGGCCCGCCACATCGCTGTCGTTGACCAGCGGATGATCGACGGCAGGAATCGGGTCTTGCCACAGCAGTTCTTCGTTGGGCATTTCCGGGCCGAGGTAGCGCGAGAGCGGGCCCATGTCACGGTGAATCAGCTTGTACCAGGCACGGGCGAAGGCGTCGGCCAACTGGTCCGGGTTGGCCAGGAAGCGCCGGGAAATCGGTTCATAGATCGGGTCGAAGCGTAGCGACAGGTCGGTGGTCAGCATGGTCGGATCACGCCGTTTCGACGGATCGAAGGCATCCGGAATGGTGCCGGCGCCAGCGCCGTTTTTCGGCTTCCACTGGTTGGCCCCCGCCGGGCTCTTGCTCAGTTCCCATTCGTAGGCGAACAGGTTCTCCAGGTAGTTGTTGCTCCACCGGGTTGGCGTGGTCGTCCAGGTCACTTCCAGGCCGCTGGAGATGGCGTCGCCACCTTTACCGGTACCGAACGTGCTCTTCCAGCCCAGGCCCTGCAGTTCAAGACCGGCGGCTTCGGGCTCAGGTCCGACATGATCGACGGTACCGGCACCGTGGGTCTTGCCGAAGGCGTGACCGCCGGCGATCAGCGCGACGGTTTCCTCGTCGTTCATTGCCATGCGCGCAAAGGTTTCACGGATGTCTATCCCGGCAGCAACCGGATCAGAGTTGCCTTCAGGGCCTTCGGGGTTTACGTAAATCAGGCCCATCTGCACGGCGGCCAGGGGGTTTTCCAGATTGCGCTCTGCGGGATTCTGCCCGCCATCCTTGCCATAACGCACGTCGCCACCCAGCCAGGTGCTTTCAGAACCCCAGTAGACGTCTTCGTCCGGCTCCCAGACATCCGGGCGGCCAGCGGAAAAACCGAAGGTCTTGAAGCCCATGGACTCCAGGGCAACGTTACCGGTGAGGACAATCAGGTCGGCCCAGGAGATTTTGTTGCCGTATTTTTGCTTGATCGGCCACAGCAGCCGACGGGCCTTGTCGAGGCTGACGTTGTCCGGCCAGCTGTTGAGCGGTGCGAAGCGTTGCTGGCCGGAACCGGCGCCGCCCCGGCCGTCACCGGTGCGATAGGTGCCTGCGGCGTGCCAGGACATGCGGATAAAGAAAGGCCCATAGTGACCGAAGTCTGCCGGCCACCAGTCCTGGGAATCGGTCATCAGCGCAGTCAGGTCTTTTTTCAGCGCCTGGAAGTCCAGGCTCTTGAAGGCTTTGGCGTAGTTGAAGTCGCCCCCCAACGGATCAGACTTGGGCGAGTGTTGACTCAGGATCTTCAGGTTCAGTTGGTTCGGCCACCAGTCGCGGTTCGTCGTGCCACCGCCAGCGGCGTGATTGAACGGGCATTTCGATTCAGTTGACATGGCATCTCCTCTTGATTTTGTTTTCAGCTAACCACCTTTGAGCGTGGATCCGGATCACCGATTGATGAAATAGCTTTTCGGTATGGGATCCATAGCCTCAAGGCTATGACAGCCCCGCGATCAGTCGCTCCAGACCATCCATTAAAGTACCGGTCCGGGAAACTGTCGCTGCCATCGCAGAGATAGCTGATAAACAGTTCAAATCGGCACGAATATGCCGCCGCTCGCAAGAACATCGGCAAGATCCTGAACACCTGCCACAATGGATTAATACTAATTGCTACAAGGAAGTTGGCGCTCGGAAGGATTGTTTGCCGCGAGAGGATTCGCCATGCTCCTCAAAGCCCTTGTCATCTGGTCATTGCTGTCGATCATCATCGCCGCCGTGCTCTGTCGCCTGGTGCATAACGCCAAGGTCGCCGAGCGGTCACGCAATATCGCCAGGACGGATCGCCAGCCTCACGGTCGAAAGCTAGGCAGTGCCTCCATGATCCGAGGCAAAAGTGGCGACGACGATTCGGATCGCCACGCGGCCTGACACTTTCAGGTCGTTCCTGCAGGCAATAAAAAACCGGCCTTTCAGCCGGTTTTCCTGGTTCAGTCAACAGCACTTCGGTCCGGCTTTACTGCCGTAACGGGCCTCTTGGCGCTCGCGGAAGAACCCCTCGTAGTCCATCACCGGTTTGTCCGGGTGTTTGCTCTGCATGTGCTCGACGTAGTTGTCGTAGTCGGGCATGCCGACCATCAGGCGCGCAGCCTGACCGAGGTATTTACCGAGGCGACTCAGGTCATTGAACATGCTGCCCTCCTCGCCTAGGCATTCGGCACGGCCTGGAATGGCGCTTCTTTATCCGTACGCTCCTTGCTGCCCCAGGCGGCAATACCGACCTTGAGCGCGAAGAACAGGATGCTGAACACCACGAACAGGAACAGCGCGGTCAGCGTTGCGTTGGTGTAGGCGTTGAAGATCACGTGCTGCATCTGGTCGATGCTCTTGGCCGGGGCCAGCACCTGACCGTTGGCCAGGGCATCGCTGTATTTTTTCGCCAGGGCGAGGAAGCCGATCGCCGGGTTGGCGTCGAACAGCTTGATGAAGCCGGCGGTGGTGGTGCAGATCAGCAGCCACACCGCTGGCAGCAAGGTCACCCAGACATAACGCTGGCGTTTCATCTTGATCAGCACCACGGTGCCGAGCATCAGCGCGATCCCGGCCAGCATCTGGTTGGAGATACCGAACAGCGGCCACAGGGTGTTGATGCCGCCCAATGGATCGATCACGCCCTGGTACAGCAGATAACCCCACATGGCCACGCAACCGGCGGTGGCAATCAGGTTGGCGGTCCAGGATTCGGTACGGCGCAAGGCCGGCACGAACGAGCCGAGCAGGTCCTGGAGCATGAAGCGCCCGGCGCGGGTACCGGCGTCGACCGCGGTGAGGATGAACAGCGCTTCGAACAGGATCGCGAAGTGGTACCAGAACGCCATGGTGTTCTCGCCCGGCAACACGTGGTGCAGGATCTGCGCGATCCCCACCGCCAGGGTCGGCGCACCACCGGCACGGGTCAGGATGGTGGTTTCACCGATGTCATGGGCCACCGCTTGCAGAGCTTCCGGGGTAATCGCAAAGCCCCAGCTGCTGACAGTTTGCGCAACGGCAACTGCATCGGCGCCCACCACGGCAGCCGGGCTGTTCATGGCGAAGTACACGCCCGGATCGATCACCGACGCGGCAACCATCGCCATGATCGCGACGAACGATTCCATCAGCATGCCGCCGTAACCGATGTAGCGGGCATGCCCTTCACTGGCGAGCAACTTCGGCGTGGTGCCGGAAGCGATCAGCGCATGGAAACCCGACACCGCGCCACAGGCGATGGTGATGAACAGGAACGGGAACAGACCGCCCTTCCACACCGGGCCGGTGCCGTCGATGAACTGGGTCAGGGCCGGCATTTTCAGCTCGGGCATGGTCACCAGGATGCCAATGGCCAGGGCGACGATGGTGCCGATTTTCAGGAAGGTCGACAGGTAGTCACGCGGCGCCAGGATCAGCCAAACCGGCAATACCGCCGCGACAAAACCGTAGCCGATCAGCATCCAGGTGATCTGGATACCGGTAAAGGTAAAGGCCTTGGCCCACACCGGATCCGCGGCAATCTGCCCGCCGAGCCAGATCGAACCGAGCAGCAACACCACGCCGATCACCGAGATTTCGCCGATGCGGCCCGGGCGGATGTAGCGCATGTAGATGCCCATGAACATCGCGATCGGAATGGTCGCCATCACCGTGAACATGCCCCACGGGCTATCGGCCAGGGCCTTGACCACGATCAGCGCCAGCACCGCGAGGATGATGATCATGATCAGGAAGCAGCCGAACAGCGCGATGGTGCCGGGAATGCGGCCCATTTCTTCGCGGACCATGTCGCCCAGGGAGCGACCGTTGCGGCGGGTGGACATGAACAGGACCATGAAGTCCTGCACGGCACCGGCCAGCACCACGCCGGCGATCAGCCACAGCGTGCCGGGCAGGTAGCCCATCTGCGCGGCCAGCACCGGGCCGACCAGCGGACCTGCACCGGCGATGGCCGCGAAGTGGTGACCGAACAGCACGTGTTTGTTGGTCGGTACGTAGTCCAGACCGTCATTGTTGAGCACAGCGGGAGTGGCCCGATTGGGGTCGAGCTGCATCACTTTATTGGCGATGAACAGGCTGTAATAGCGGTAGGCAACGAGGTAGATGGCGACGGCTGCGACTACGATCCACAGGGCGTTGATCGCTTCGCCGCGGCGCAGGGCCACGACACTCAGCGCAATCGCTCCCAGGACAGCCACGGCAAACCAGGCGAGGTGTTTAGCCAGACGGGGCATAGAGGGTCTCCTGCCGACAGCTCGTGACTGCGGCGGTAATTTTTATAATTGTGTCCGCGATGCGGAGCTGGCCCAATATCTGCGCATGCCGTCCACAAATAAATCCGCGTTACTACGTACGTGGCATCTACGTAGTTCTACGTAGATGCCATGGATCTCCTTGTGGGAGCGGGCTTGCTCCGGGCGGCGATCCGACGAAGGCGGTGTGTCAGTCGCTACCAATGTTGAATAACCCACCGCTTTCGCGAGCAAGCCCGCTCCCACATTGGTCCCGCATTTCACCCCGGCCAATGGTCATTCCGTCCAACAAGGCTGTGTATCTTTGGCATATGATGCCGAGCCTTCGCGCGGGCAGGAGTCAACATGCAGCTCAAACACAAGATCGTCGCCCTCGGGATCCTGCCGCTGGTGCTGGCCATTGCCGTCATCTGCGCGCTGGTGATCTCCCTCAACCGCCAATTGGGCGACCAGCAGGCGCAGCTGATCGAAGACAGCATCCTGGCGAGCAAGCGCGCGGAACTGAAAAACTACGTGGAATTGGCGCAAAGCCTGATCGCGCCGCTGTACGACGACGGCCACGGCGACGCCCGTGCCCAGCAACAAGTGCTGGAAGAACTGCGCAAGCTCAGCTTCGGCATCAACGGCTACTTCTTCGTCTACGACCGCGAAGGCCGCAGCCTGATGCATGCACGGCAATCGGAACTGGTGGGCCAATACCTGTGGGACATGAAAGACCCCCACGGCCTGCCGGTGATTCAGGCGCTGCTCAAAAGCGCGCAATCGGGCGAAGGCTTTCAACGCTACGCCTGGAACAAACCCTCCTCCGGCCAGGTGACCGACAAACTCGCCTACGTGGTGATGCTCGATCGCTGGGGCTGGATGCTCGGCACCGGCATCTACCTCGAGGACGTCGAACGCGCCACCCAGCAGGCCCGAGCCGAAGTGGCCATGGGCATCCGCAAGACCATGATGGCGATTGCCGTGGTTGCCCTGGTCGCGGTGCTGTTCGTCTTCGCCACGGGCATGACCCTCAACGTCAGCGAGCATCGCCTGGCGGACAAGAAACTGCAGCGCCTGACCCAACGCATCGTCAGCCTGCAGGAAGAAGAACGATCACGGGTATCGCGCGAGTTGCACGACGGCATCAGCCAGGTGCTGGTCTCGATCAAGTTCCAGTTCGAACTGGCCAGTCATCTGCTGGAAAGCGGACAGGCCCAGGACAAGGGCCTGAACACGCTAAAAGACGCCACCGAGCGCCTGGGCGATGCCATCGGTGAAGTCCGCAGCCTCTCTCACGACCTGCGCTCATCCTTGCTCGACACCCTCGGCCTGCCGGCGGCCATCGGCCAACTGGCTGCGGAATTCGAGCAGCGCAGCGGGCTGACCGTGACTTATGACGAAAATGAATTCGACTGCCAACTGGTCGACGGTGCCGCCGTCGCCTTGTTCCGCATCGTGCAGGAAGGCCTGACCAATATCGAACGCCATGCGCAGGCCAAGAACGTGTCCATCACCCTGCGCGGTTGCGAACAATCGGTGCGGCTGACGGTGGTCGATGACGGCATCGGTTTCAACGTCGCCCAGGTCGAACGTCGCCAGGCCGGCATTGGCTTGCGTAACATCCGCGAACGCGTCGAACACTTCGGCGGGCGCTTCGACTTGATTTCGATGCCGGGCAGAAGTGAGCTGGACGTGCGGCTGCCAATGAAACCAGACGCATAACGCTGACCCGGCCCAAAACGACAAGAGTGAATAGCTGCGATGAACCTGCCCTCCCCGATCCGCGTCGCCCTGGTCGACGATCACTCCCTGGTCCGCGACGGCATCAAAGCGCTGCTGGCTGTGATGTCGCCCCTGGAAATGGTCGGCGAAGCGGAAAACGGCGCCGAGGCCATCGAGATGGTCGGACGCTGCCAGCCCGACCTGTTGCTGGTCGACATCAGCCTGCCGGACATGAACGGCCTGGAACTGACCCGCGTGCTGCGCAGCCAGTACCCGTCGCTCAAGGTGCTGGTGCTGAGCATGTACGACAATTACGAATACGTCAGTGAATCGGTGCGCTCCGGCGCCAGCGGCTACGTGCTGAAAAACGCCCCGTCGCGGGAAATCATCGCCGCCATCGAAGCCATCAGCAGCGGCGGCACCTTCTACAGCGCGGACATCGCCCAGCGGCTGATCGCCGACAGGAACACCGACAACGAACTGACCCCGAGGGAAAGCCAGGTGCTGTCGAAGATGGCGCAAGGCTTGAACAACAAGGAAATGGCCCGGGAGCTGGACATCAGCGTGCGCACCGTGGAAACCCACCGCTTGAGCATTCGCCGCAAGCTCAACATCGACAAGCCGGCGGCGCTGGTCAAATACGCCATCGATCACGGCCTTATTTCCCGCTAACACCACGAACCCTGTGGGAGCGGG
>NZ_JBKFTN010000046.1:0-14002 GCF_050432945.1 Pseudomonas sp. 18173 | reverse complement strand
AATGAAAGCGTAACCACCGCGGAAGACACCGCCTTGACCGGCAGTGTGTTGACGGGTACCTCGAGCGTTGACGGTCCGGTCAGCGTGGTGAGCTTCAGCATCGCCGGTGTGACTGGCACGTTCAATGTCGGCCAGACAGCGACCATCGCCAACATCGGCACCCTGGTGATCGGGGCCACCGGCGCTTACACCTTCACCCCGGCCACCAACTACAACGGCACGGTGCCGACCGTCACCTACACCGTCACCGACGGTTCCGGCACAGACGCCACTGCGACCCTGAACATCAGCGTGACGCCGGTTAACGATAACTTCACCGATGTCAATGAAAGCGTAACCACCGCGGCAGACACCGCCTTGACCGGCAGTGTCTTTACTGGTACCGCCAGCGTCGACGGTCCGGTGAGCGTGGTCAACTTCACCATCGGAGCAACCACTTACACGGCCGGTACCACGGCGACCATCGCCAACGTCGGCACCCTGGTCATCGGCGCCAATGGTGCTTACACCTTCACCCCGGCCGCCAACTACAACGGCACGGTACCGACCGTCACCTACACCGTCACCGACGGTTCCGGCACAGACGCCACTTCGACCCTGAACATCAGCGTGACGCCGGTCAACGACAACTTCACCGACGCCAGCGAAACGGTCTCGACCCTGGAAGATACTGCCCTCACCGGCAGCGTGCTCACTGGCACGAGCAGCGTCGATGGCCCGGTCAGCGTGGTCAACTACACCATCGGTTCGACCACTTACACGGCCGGCAGCACGGCGACCATCGCCAACGTCGGCACTCTGGTGATCGCGGCAAGCGGGGCCTACACCTTCACTCCGGCCGCCAACTACAACGGCACGGTGCCGACCGTCACCTACACCGTCACCGACGGTTCGGGACCCAACGTCACCTCGACCCTGAATATCGGCGTCACGCCAGTCGATGACCCGAGTGTGCTGGCTGCTGACCTCAAAACCACCCCTGAGGACAATATCGCCGCCGGTAACGTTCTGACCAATGACCGCGATGTGGACAACGTCCTCAGCGTGACCAAGTTCACTGTTGGTGGCATCGAGTACAGCGCGGGGGGCACTGCCACCATCGCAAACGTGGGCAAGCTGACGCTCGGGGCCAACGGTGACTACAGCTTTACCCCTGCCGACAATTGGAGTGGCAAGGTGCCGACGGTGACCTACACCACCAATACCGGTTCAAGCACCACGCTGGACATCAGTGTGACCGCAGTCGCCGATACACCGATCGTGTCCGCCACCGCTACTCAAGTGGCCGAGAACAGCAGCATCGCGTTGGGCTTGAAGGTAACGTCAGTGGACACTGATGGCTCTGAAACCCAGACCATTACCTCGATCGGCGGCGTCCCGGCGGGTGCGACCCTGACCGATGGCACGCACACCTTTATCGGCACAACCGGTAACGGCGTCGTCAACCTCAGCGGGTGGGATGTGAGCAAGTTGAGCTACACCCCGGCACCGTACGCCACCGGTACCAACACGCTGACAGTCACGGCAGTCTCGACCGAAAGCCAGGGTGATTCGGCCAGCATTACGACGCAGATACCGATCACGATCAATCCAGCGGTCTATAACCCGATCACTGCCACTGCAGGTAATGACACCGTCACCGGCACCGACGGCAATGACATCATCGTCGCCGACATCGGTGGCCTGACCGTGGTACCAGGCACCAACTACAACATCGCGTTCATGGTCGACAGCTCCGGCAGCATGAGTTCCTCGTCGATCAGCTCGGCCAAGGACTCGCTGACGTCGGTGTTCAACACCCTCAAGCAAAGCATGGGCAGCAACTCGGGTACGGTGAACATCTTCCTGGTGGACTTCGACACCCAGGTCAACAAGTCGGTATCGGTCAACCTCAACGACCCGAATGCGCTGACCCAGTTGAAGGCAATCCTGGACTCGATGTCGTCCGGCGGCGGCACCAACTACGAGGACGTGTTCAAAACCACGGCCAACTGGTTCCAGAGTGCCGATGCGGTGGCGAACACCGGGGCGAAGAACCTCACGTATTTCATTACTGACGGCAAGCCGACTTACTACCAGAGCGGCGAGTCGAGCAACCCGACCCTGTATAGCGGCAAAACCCTCGATAGCCTGATCACCACCAGCAACTATCAACTGGGTAAAGCGGTCAGCCTGTACCCCGACAGCTCGCACCAGATCGACATTACCGCCTCGGGTTACGTGACGGTCTGGAGCAAGAACGGCAACGGCAATGGCAATAACTGGTCCTCCAAGGACTTCGGCTATCTGCATGCCCAGGGCGACGGCACCTACGAGTTCTCGGGGCGTGACGGCGACGGCAATAGCACCGACGGGGACACCATCAGCAACTCCACCAGCAGCTTCGCACTGCTGAGCAACCTGTCGAACGTCGAGGCCATTGGCCTCAATAGCGGCGTGAGCCTCAGCGACCTGAAGCCGTACGATTCGGATAAAACGCCACAAACCAACATCGATCCGAAGGACCTGGCCAATTCGATCATCGGCCACACCGAAGCGACACTGCCGGGTAACGACACTGTCAGCGGTGGCGACGGCAACGACCTCCTGTTCGGCGACCTGGTGAGCTTCAACGGCATCGCTGGCGAGGGTTACCAGGCGATGCAAGCCTTCGTGGCGCAGCAAACCGGCGTGGACGTCAGCAAAGTCACCACCAGCAACGTGCACCAGTTCATCACCGAGCATTACACCGCGTTCGATGTGTCCGGTGCCCATGACGGCAATGACACCCTGCTGGGCGGTGCTGGCAATGACATCCTGTTCGGCTCGGGCGGTAGCGACAACCTCGACGGTGGCAAGGGCAATGACATCCTGCTCGGCGGCACCGGCAACGACACGCTGATGGGCGGACAGGGCAACGACATCCTGATCGGTGGTTCCGGTGGTGACACCTTCGTCTGGAAAGCGGGCGATACCGGCAGCGACGTGATCAAGGACTTCAATGCCAGCGAAGGCGACCGGATCGATCTGCGCGATCTGCTGCAGGGTGAATCCGGCAGTACCATCGACAACTTCCTGAAGATCACCACGGTCGATGGCGTGTCGTCGCTGCAAGTCAGCTCGGCCGGCCAGTTCAACTCGGGCAACGCCGCAGCCGCCACGCCGGACGTGACGATCAAGCTGGAGGGCAATAACTGGTCAAGCGCCAACCTGCACAACCTGATTGCCGGTAGCGACCCGACCATCAAGATCGATCACAACAACAGCTGATGCATGAAGACGGCCGCTCCTTATGGGGCGGCTGTCACGTTTGCGTCCACTGCCCGGTGACGATTTCGTCGCTGCGTCACATACTGGCGCGCAGTTGACCTATGCTGCTGACAGCACGACGCTGGTTCAATTCTGAGGGATGCTCAATGTTTTACGTGCAACGCGATGCGCAAGGCCTGTTGGTACGCGTGGAACCCGCCGCCTACGCCGAGGCCACGGAAACGCTGCCGGCCGACAATCATGAAATCCAGACCTGGTTTGCCAACGCAGCGGTGGAGAACAGCCTCAAACAGCTCAAGCAAAGTGACCTGGAAATGATCCGGGTACTCGATGACTTGATTCAGGTGCTGACCCAGAAAGGCGTGATCCGCGTCACCGATCTCCCGACGGCGGCCCAGGCTAAACTCATGGACCGAAACCAGGCCCGTGAAGCCTTGGGTGGCTTGAGCCAATTGATCGATGATGAAGAGACGGGACTGATCTGACGTGCCCCTCCGATCATTCCCACGCACTGCGTGGGAACGATCAAATCAGCCCCAGGGCTTGGGCTCGCCGAACAACTGGCCCTGCACGCCGTATAGCCCCATCTCGCGAATCACCGACAACTCGCCTTCAGTCTCGACCCGCTCGGCAATCAGCGGCAAATCGATGCTGTGCGCCGCGCGCTGGATCGCCTCGATGAACAGGCGTTTGTCACTCTCTAGATCAATCGAGCGAATGTAGCTGCCATCGATCTTCAGGTACGCCAACCCCAGCCGCGCCAGGTTACCGATCATGCTGAAGCGCCCGCCAAAACGTTGCAGGCTCAGAGAGAAGCCGAGTTCGCGCAGACGCTGGGTCAACTGTTCCAGCACCACCTGGTCAGGCAGTTGCTCTTCGCCAATCTCCAAGGTCAGGCGCGGGCCGAAGTTGGAGTGCGCACGCAGTATCTCGAAGATTTTGTTTTGCGCCTGCGGGTCGCCCAAGGTAGCCGACGACAGATTCAGCGCCAGCGACTCTTCATGCTCGCTCATTTGCTCCAACACCCGTTCGAGCATCAACCGATCCAGGCGCGCCGTCCAGCCGAAGCGCTCCAGCCAAGGCAGAAAGCGCCCGGCGGGGATGGTCTGGCCGTGTTCGTCGAGCAGTCGCGACAACACTTTGTAATGCAGTACCAGCTGTGTGTCCTGGGCAGCCACTACCGGCTGGAAATACAGCTCGAAACGCCGCTTTGTCAGCGCCTGGTCGAGCATGTTATGCCACGCGTGGTGATCGTCGCCGACACTCGCCGAGAGGTTGTGTTCGATACAGGCCCAGTTCTGCTCACCCTGGCCTTCAGCCTGCGCCAGCGCCTGATCACCGAGACTGAGCACGGTTTGCGGCGAGTCGCCGTGAGCAAAAGGTGCCAGACCGATTGACGCTACGGCAGCCACATCGGTGGCGCCGGTGGCGTGCAGACTGGCCAAGGCGCTGTCGAGGTTTTGTGCCAGTTGCAGCGCTTCTTCTCGCACCAGCCCCGGCGCCAGCACGGCAAATTCGCCACCGCGGATACGCGTGACCAGGTTCTGTGTTTCCGGATATCTGGCGCACTCGCGGGACAGTTGCTCACCGACGGCCTTGAGTACGTCATCGGTGCGCTGGCCGCCGAGACGCTGATTGAGGCCGGCCAGATCCTTGACCCGCAATAACAGCAGGTAACCGGAACTGGCCTGCTCCGGATTGCTCACCCGCGCATTCAGTTGCATCTCGAAATAACGCCGGTTGGCCAACCCGGTCAATGAGTCCTGATAGGACTCGACCCGCAGTTTTTCACTACGCTCCGCCTGCTCCTGAAACAGCGCCTTGAGCTTCTCGACCATCTGGTTCATGGCCTGCACGACCCGGCGAAGTTCGGGGGTGCGCGGCAGTTCCGGCAGGCTGAGGAATTCCCGCCGGGCGATGGCGTGGGATTGCTTGACCATGTAATCCAGCGGTCTCAATTGCTGACGCAGCAACAGCGCGCCGAGTACCGCACTGACCGCGCCACATAGCAGCAACCAGCTCAGGCTGCCCAAAGCGCTTTGCCACAACTTGGCCAACGCGAACATCGGGTGGCTGACCACCTCGACCCGCGCAGCCTGCTCCCAGCCGCGGCTGACGATCGCATCACCGCCGGCGGGCTCCAGGCCGATCAGTTTGACGAACCAGTCCGGAACGTTGTTGACCGCGGGAATGCCCGTACGCTCGACCAGGGTCTGGTCGTTCTTCAGATCGACCACGCGGATGCTCGCGTAGTAACCGCTGTCGAAAATCGAGCTGACCAACAGCTCGACCATCGCCGGGTCGTCGATATTCGGTGTCAGGGAAAGCGCCAGCGCCGTCGCCGCGTCCTGGGCATGGGAGCGCAATTGATTGACGTACTGCGTGCGCGAGCTCTCCAGGCTGACCATGAAACTGCCGGTGAAGGCGACCACCAGGAACAGACAGATAGCAATCAACAGCTGTTTGAACAAAGACATCTGAGCATGTGCTCCTAGTTAGTCGTCTCGACCGGGAATCCTTCGGCCTGCATTTTCTTCAACACATCCTGCCAGCGCGACAGACGCTTGGTATCGCCGACCTTTTTGTTGCCCTTGGTACCCGGCAGCCACAACCCTTCTGCATTGAAAGAGTAGACCGGCAGCAAATCCTTTCGCTGACTGGCCGGCTTGATTGCTTCAATCAGGCTATCGAGCACCAGCGGCTCGGCCTCCGGACTCGAGTAGTAGGTCAGCACCATGTGCGCGCGGTTCTGGGTCAGTGCCTTTACATAGGTAATTCGCAGCTTTTCACTGGCTACACCGAGATGACGCAAGCTGAAGTACTTGGCAATAGCGTAGTCTTCACAGTCGCCGGCGCCTTTCCAGAGGGCTTCGATCGGGGTTTCCCAATAGTCGACTTCATGCCACAGATCGATGTCTTCAACATATTGCAGCTGTTTGTTGAAGAAGCGATTGACCACATTGAGTTGTTCCAGCTCGCCGACCTGCTTCTGACTGGCCAACAAGTATTGCCAATCATTAATGCGCTGCTGACCTTCTCCCAAAGGTCCGTACAATGCCTGCGCCCGTCGGCTGATCAGGGAAAAATCCCAATCGGCACTCAAGCTGCCCAGCATTAAGCCGGCCAGCAGCAATGCGCTACACAGCCAGCGTAATATCCGGGGGATCGTTAAACTTGCCACCAATGTGAGGCATCCTGGATAGGCAGGAGGGAGTCGCTCGAATGGTGAAGCTTAGACCGGAAAAAGACAATGGCACGGTGAGATCATTGGCGGCGCGCTAAACTGCAAGAAAGGCACTCGTTCGCTTGTTTGACAAGCCGTCAGGCAGTCACTAGTGTCATTTGGATCCAAAGAAATCCCATCATTCAGGGTGCGTTTAGTGACACAAAAGCCCAACCCTCTCAGCAGCATCAAAGTCAACGGGCCCATTCCCGCACATCTGGCACGCTCGGTGATCGAAGAAACCCTGCGCGCAGCCATACTCGACGGGCGTATTCCGTGTGGCGCGGCCCTGCGCCAGCAAGACCTCGCCGACCTGTTCGGCGTCAGCCGCATGCCCGTTCGCGAAGCCTTGCGCCAGCTCGAAGCACAATCGTTGCTCAATGTGATTGCCCACAAGGGCGCCGTGGTCGCGCCGCTGGTCCAGGGCGACGCCGTGGAGACCTACGCGTTGCGCATCCTCCTGGAATCCGAAGCCCTGCGTCTGTCGGTGCCGCTGCTCCAGGACGAAGATCTCGAACAGGCTGCCCGTTACATCGACGAACTCGAAACGCAAAGCGACTACACCGAAATCGGCCGGCTCAACCGCCTGTTCCACATGGTGCTTTACAGCCGGGCACCCAATCGCCGGCTGTTGAGACTGGTCGAAGACGGCCTGATCGAGGAAGAGCGGTTCCTGCGTTTCAACCTGGAAGCCATGGGCCTGGGCAAACTGTCCCAGGACGACCACCTGGCATTGTTGCGGGCCGCCGAAGACCGGGACGTCGAACGCGCCGTGAAGCTGCTCGAGCATCACCTGAACCGAGGAGTCGAGGTCATTACGCGCTACCTCAACAGCCCTGAAGTCCGGGCCAGGAACACGTCGAACTAAGCCATAGCGACAAGTCCGGGGGGCGTACCGAAGGGATCGCCTCGCCTGCCGCACATATCCTCGATATGTGTTTCAAGAATAATTTGATTACAAACTCTCTGCGCCCAATCCACACCGCCCTCACGGCGCCATATCGCGCCCCAAACGCCTCGCCGCCTTCAAACCTGACCATCGCAACGACTGCATGATGTCTCAGTATTGGCGGGCGCCTCGATTTGCGCCCACTCTGGGCAACCAGCACACAAAAAACGGGGGGCGCTCCGTGCGAATGGTCCAGTCCCCATCCCCAGAAGCGAAGGAAGGAGCCTCATCACGGGAACGGAAGGGTCGGCAACACTCAGGCCCCATTTCCCCCTCAGACACTCCCAACGACACCCGCTAAATAGTTACTTCGAGTGAGGCATTCACTCTTTATTTAATTCTGATCTATATAGAGCGGAAGGAGTAACTACGCACCAATAAAACCCATATAAAAAGTTTTATCGGGACTCATCAACTTCCGAAAAGTTGAATATTAAAATAATACCAAAACAACTTGATTGCGACTTTATATGTGTATTAATTTTTCTTCGCCGCTAGTCAAGTCGACAGCAGCGCCTCAGATACTCGGCATCCATAGCACTGATAAAGATCAATTCATTTGAGGTACCCGTTCGCCAGGAAAAGCTCGACGCGAACTTCAGCGCCCGATTACTTCTCACCTCGGATAACTTACAGGTCCATTCATGAAACCAACTAAAGAACGTCTGGCTCAAATAAAAACCGAACTTGGCGAACACCCGATTTTCTCTGAAATACATTCGCTGCCGGTCCTGCGACGCTTTATGGAAACCCACGTGTTTGCCGTATGGGACTTCATGTCATTGACCAAGCGTCTGCAACAGGAGCTGACCTGTGTGCGACTGCCCTGGCTGCCGCCGCAGGATCCCCAGGCTGCGCGGCTGATCAACGAGATCGTGCTGGGTGAGGAGTCGGATGATCGCCCGACCCAGGGGCATTACAGCCACTTCGAGTTGTACCTGGATGCAATGCGCGAAATCGGTGCCTGCACCGTTGCCATCGAACGCTTCGTGGCCCTGCAACAAGAAGGCGTGAGCTACGACGTGGCCTTGCAATGCATCAACGTCGATCCGGCGGCCGCGCATTTCGTTCGCCATACGCTGCACACCGCGCTGCATGCACCGGGTCACAGTGTCGCGGCGGCGTTTCTGCACGGTCGCGAGAGCGTTATCCCGCAGATGTTCCAGCGCATCCTCGACGATTGGGGCATCGGCACCGAGCAGGCGCCGACCTTCCGTTACTACCTCGAACGGCACATTGAAGTCGATTCCGAGGACCATGGCCCGGCAGCGGAAACGCTCCTGGCGCGACTGATCGATGGCGACCCGCAACGGCAGGAAGACGTATATGCCAGCGCCATCGCGGCCGTGGAAAGTCGTATTGCCCTGTGGGACGGATTGCGCCTGAGCATCAACGAGTCGGTCGGGGAGGTGAGCGCATGAACGCCGCCGACTACCAGTCCTTCGCCGACGCCTGGGAAAGTCGCGCGACCATCCGCACGCGCCCGCGACGCGTGCTGGAGAACGACGACAAACTGATTTACCCCTTGAGCCGTCAACCATTGGTGCTGGGCGAAACCTTTCTGCGCGAATGTCCGCAACTGCGCGACTTCGCCCTTGTGCAGACGCTCTACAAGTTCATCAACGATGTGGTGATTTTCGAAACCGAGATCGTCGACAAGACCGCCCGCAGCATCGCCAAGAATCGCTTCGCGGTCGAGTTCCCGTTCGCCTGCCGCTACGACGCCATGACTGTCGTGGTGGACGAGGATTACCACGCACTGGTGGCGATGGATTTCATGCAACAGACCATCGCGTTGACCGGCATCACTCCCATTGAATTACCGGATGAGATCGAACTGAGCCGAGCGATACCGGCGGCCGTGGCGCTCGCACCGGAACACCTGCGCAGCGCTGTCGAACTGATCTGCGTGGCCATCGCCGAAAACACGGTGACCGGCGATGTCGCCGCGTTCGCCAAGGACGACACGGTCAAGCAATCGATCAAGGGCCTGATGGCCGATCACTTGCTGGACGAGGGGCGCCATTCCGGTTTTTGGGCACGGCTGGTACGCATCTACTGGCATACAGCAAGTGCGGACGACCGCCATTGCATCGCGCAGATCCTGCCGGTGTTCATAGGCCATTACCTGACCAACGACATCCAGAAATCCTTCGACTTGCGCTTGATCGACGCACTGCAGACCGATGATGCGACGCGCCTCGCACTCAAGAACGAAATGTCGGCACTGGCCTTCCCGATCAATCGCCATCACCCGCTGATGGCCAACATTGTGCGGCTTTTCCACAGCAGTTCGCTGCTTGAATCGCCGTGCGTACAAACCGCCCTCAGCGACTACCTGGTTTGACGAGGAGCCCATCATGAGACGTCTCGACATCTTGCTCAACGGACACAGCCTGGCCATGACCGGCCTGGCGCTGGAACTCGAACAACACGGTCACTCACTGACACGGATATCCGCACTCGACGAAATGCCGGGGCCTGCGGATCTGCTGATCGACGATGGCACGTCGCTTCAGTTCACGGCTCAGGCACCACGGCTGACATTGCAATTGGGTCTCGGCCTGCCGCAGGCGTCAGGCCTGCCTTCGCTGGACCTGTTGTGCTGGCATGGTTCAACGCTGCTGACTCGCGTACCCATTGCCGATGAGCCATCGGGGAACGGTCAGGCGCTGCGTAGGCGAGCCGTAACAGCGCTGATTGACCAGGTGGCGCTGCTGGTCAGCCGCTATTCGCGGGATACCGATTATTTTCAACACGCCGAACCCACCGCACCTGTCCGCTTCGAGCGAATCGAGAACCTGCAGTTCCTGGACAGCCTCGCGTTCGTGCATCGCCTCAATGCCACCACCGACCCACGACTGCAGCAACTCGCGCAAACGCCGCTGATTGAAAGGCTGGAACAGCAGTGCATCCAGAACGCCGACCGCCCTGCCTTGAGCATCGCCGGCACAACGCTCGACTATCGCCAGTTGCACACCCACAGCCGCGCCATCCAGCAACGCTTGCGACCACTGCTGGATCAGCACCAAGGCCCGGTAGTCGTCGGGATCTGCCTGCCCAAATGCAGCGCGCTGTATGCCGCAATCCTGGCGATCCTGGGCAGTGGCGCAGTGTACCTGCCGCTGGAGCCGAGCCATCCGTTGCAACGCCAGCAGTACATTCTGGCGAATGCCGGTGCGGTGTTGTTGCTGCATGATGGCGAGCATCCCCTGGCGAGGCACATGCCCGGGCTGGACATCAGGTGTATTGACCACCGCGACGTAGACCTCACCCAACCCTTGATGCACCAGCGCCCCGACCTCGATGCACCTTGCATGGCGCTCTACACCTCGGGCACTACAGGCCATCCCAAGGGTGTGTTGCTCAGCCAGGCCAACCTCACGCACTTCACCCATTGGTACGCCGACTATTTGCAGCTGACCAGCCAGAGCCGGGTGCTGCAGTTTTCTTCGTTGAGTTTCGACTCCTCCCTGATCGACATCTTCCCGACCCTGTTGCAAGGCGCCGAGCTGATCGTGCCTCACGAGGACCAGCGTCGCGATCCGCTGCAACTGGTGGAACTGATTCGTCATCGACAATTGAGCCACGCTTTTTTACCGCCGGCCTTGTTGAGCATCCTGCCGCTGGAGCAGTTGCAGTGCCTGGACAGTGTGATGACTGGCGGCGATGTCTGCGAGCCGTGGGTCATCGAGCAACTGAGCCGCCAGGGCAAGCTCTACAACCTCTACGGGCCCACCGAAGCCACGGTGCTGATCACCGCGCGGCGGCTTCAGGCAGGCGACAACAACCGCTCGCTGGGTGCGCCGATCGCCAATAGCCAGGTGTTGATTCTCGATGATGACTTTCAACCGGTGGCGGAACAGACCGTCGGTGAGTTGTACATCGCCGGCCCGGGCGTGTGCCTGGGGTACCTGAACAGCCCGCAGCAAACCGCTGAGCGTTATCTGGAGCTGAACTTGCCGGATGGCCGGACCCTGCGCGTCTATCGCACCGGGGACATGGCGAAGTGGACGGCCGAAGGAATCGAGCTGTGCGGTCGGCGTGATAACCAGGTGAAGATTCGCGGCTTCCGGGTCGAGCCGGAAGAGATTGAGCGCTGCCTGCGCGACAGCTGGTTGTACCGCCAGGTTGCCGTGGTCATCGATAGCCAGCGACGGATTCTGGCGTTCCTTGCCCAACCCCGGGAAGACCTCCCCGGCACCGCTCGCCAGGCGCTGAAAGCCCACGCGGCGCAACACCTGCCGGACTACATGCAACCCGCTGCATGGACCGAGTTGGCTAGCATGCCTTACGCCAGCAATGGCAAGGTCGACCGCAAGGCGTTGCTGGAGCTGCCGGTGAGCGTCTCCGATAATCCTCAACGACGCCTGCCCGTCAATGCCGATGAGGCCCTGCTGCTGGATATCTGGGCCGAGTTGCTGGAGCTGCCGGCGAGCGACATTCCCACCGACGAAAGCTTCTTCAATCTGGGCGGGCACTCGATCCTGCTATCGCGCATGCTCCTGCGCCTGCGCGAAGAGTTCGGGCGCAGCATCTCGATCAACCGCTTCATCGAACTGCCCACCCTCGCAAAACTGGCGACACTGGTAAACGGATCCGGCAGCGAAGAGGTGCTGAGCGAGCAAGCGCTGCGCGATGCGTTCCGCGAACTGGATATTCAGCCGCTACCCATCAGCCGCATGGGCGACGTGCACAAGGTGATCGTCACCGGCGCCAACAGTTTTGTCGGTGTACACATCGTCGAGGCATTGCTGGACTGGGGGGCCAGCGAGGTCGCCTGCCTGGTCCGCGACGGCAATGGGCAATCGGCGGACGAGCGCTTTGCCCAGGCGCTGCGAGAGAACCGTCTGGAGCATCTGGACATGAGCCGGGTGCGGGTTCACGCGGCAGACATCACCCTGCCGGACCTGGGATTGGCAGCAGAGGTTTATCAGCGCCTGGATCGAGAGTTCGGCGCCCTGGTGCACAACGCGGCCAACGTCAATCACGTCCTCGATTACGAGTCGCTGGCTAAGGACAACGTAGAGCCGATTTTCGAATGTTTGCGCCTGTGCGAAGGACGCAGCAAAAAAATCTTCAATTTCGTCTCGACCCTCTCGGCCTCCAGCACGATCTCCGCCGACGGCCGAGTGCTTGAGCTGCCGGCCGCACCGACGCCCCCCATCTACATCAAGAACGGCTACAACCTGTCCAAATGGGTCGGTGAGCGCATTCTCGAACGGGCGCGGGAGCTTGGAGTCCGGGTCAATCTCTACCGCCCCGGCAATATCAGCTTCAACAGCCTCACAGGCGTGTGCCAGCCGCACAAGAATCGTCTGATGCTGATGCTCAAGGGCTCGATCCAGCTGGGCCAGGTGCCGGAGTTCGCCTTGAACTTCGACTTGATGCCGGTGGACTTTCTCGCCCGATTCATCGCCTTCCACGCCAGTCGCTATCAACCGGAACAGGCGGTATTCAACCTGCACAACCCCGAGCCCCTGAGCTGGGACGACTACGTGGCGTCCTTCCGCGAGGCGGGGCGTGAGTTCGCGATGGTCAGCGTCGCCGACTGGCAGCAGCAACTGAGTCGGGTCGACAGCGACAACGCGTTGTTCGGCGTGCTGGGGTTCTACCTCAACGGCTTCGAGGAGGACATCGGCGACATCTCGATGATCGGTCACGACAACGCCCTGGCCGGTGTTCGGCTCATGGGTGCGCTCTACCCGCAAAAGTCCCCGGCGTTGCTGCGTCGCGGCTGCGACTACCTCAAAGAAATCAATTTCATCTGACTCAACCCCAATGGAGCAAGACCATGAGTACTCTGCAACCCGATACCCTGATCAAAAACCCTCAAGGCTGCCACGTGGTGTCCTCGGTGGACGTGCCCGCCGATGCTGCGCAGGTATGGGCCGTAGTCGGTAACTTTTCCGGCTTCGATCGCTTCATCCCGGCACTGTCGCACATCGAAATGACCGGTGAAGGCGTGTCATCGCTGCGCAAAAAGTTCTTCAGGGACGGCAATCTGGTGGTCGAACAACTCAACTCCCGGGACGACCAGGCGCGACACATGACCTGGACCACTCTCTACAACACCCTGGGTGTGGCCAATCTGTGGGCAGCGATGAGCGTTGAACCACTGGATGCGGGCAAGTCCCGAGCCACCTGGACCATCATTGCCGAACCGGCGCAGGGTGGCGCCGAGGCGCTGCCAGGCTTCAAGGAATTCGTGCAGGGCTTTGCCGATGATGCGATGAACAATGTGCTGAAACTGTTTGCGTAGAGCGTAAAAAAGCCCGTCGTGGAGAGACTCCGCAACGGGCTTTTCAGTACTCCTGAAACGACAAAACCCCTGTCTGCGTTAGCAGACAGGGGTTTCGGAATTTGATCTTGACGATGACCTACTCTCACATGGGGAAACCCCACACTACCATCGGCGATGCATCGTTTCACTTCTGAGTTCGGGATGGGATCAGGTGGTTCCAACGCTCTATGGTCGTCAAGAAATTCTGTTTGTCAGTCCGTCTGTAGTGACGTACCAACGAATTCTTGATGCTTCTACTATAAAGACAAAACCCCTACCTGCATACGCAGATAGGGGT
>NZ_JBKFTN010000045.1:0-15061 GCF_050432945.1 Pseudomonas sp. 18173 | reverse complement strand
TGGTGAAAAAATCCGCCTGGCCACCTACGGTGAAATGTTCAGCATCACCCGTCAGGCGATCATCAACGATGACCTCGACCAGCTGAGCACGGTGCCCTACAACATGGGCCTGGCCGCACGCGGCACCATTGGCGATCTGGTCTACGACACGCTGATCCATTCGCCGGTGATGAGTGACGGCAAAGAGTTGTTCGATGCTGAACGCAACAACCTGTTCACCGGTGCCGGCGCAAATATGTCGATTGAAGCGTTGAGCAAGGCCAAGACTGCCATGGCCTTGCAGAAAACCCAGGTCGAGGGCGGTAAGCCCCGGACCCTGAACATTCGCCCGGCGTTTGTCTTGGTACCGGTGGCGCTGGAAGACAAGACCAATCAACTGATCCGCTCGGCGTCCGTGCCCGGTGTCGATACCAATGCCGGCATCGACAACCCCATCCGTAACTTCGCCGCAGTGATCGCCGAGCCACGCCTGGACGATGATTCGCCGACCACCTGGTACCAGGCAGCCCGCCAAGGCGCCGACACCATCGAGGTCGCTTATCTGGACGGCGTTGAACAGCCCTACATGGAGCAGCAACAGGGTTTCACCATTGATGGCGTGACCAGCAAGGTGCGGATCGATGCCGGCGTCGCGGCGCTGGATTATCGCGGTCTGAACAAGTCAGTCGGTGTCGTGCCAGCTGCGAAAGCCAGCCGTTAACGGTTGAAGAGTCCCCTAAACACCCCGCCGCGTGCGGGGTTTGTTGTTTCTGTACAGGAGAATTGCGCATGTCCAAGAATTATTCGGGTCCCGGCAGCACGCTGACTTTTGTGGCGCCAGACGGTGGCGCGACGGTGGGGGTGCCGTTGGTGCTGGTTGATACGGTGGTCATCCCGATCGCCAGTGGCGTGGCGGGTGATGTCCTGGTCGGCCATCTCGGCGGCGTCTGGCGCCTGCCCGCCGATGCGGCGCTGTTGCAGGGGCAGAAAGTGGCCCTGCAAGCCGGTGTGCTGGTTGATCCGCTCACCGCCACTGGTGAAACGGTGCCCTTCGGCAAGCTGCTGAGTGCCCCGGTCGGCGGTATTGCCGAAGCGTTGTTGATCCAGTGACCGCGCTGGGCCGCTTTCGCGACGTCACGGCCCGGATGGACGCGGTGCTGGTCGATCGCCTCGGCGATCGCGCCATCAAGCCGGATGGCCAAGCGTTGTTCGGTGCGTTCTTCTCGCCCTTTGTCGGTGCGGATGTGGGTGGTAAATCGAAGAGCGTGCGTCTGGGCAATGCCATCGTGACGGATAACGTTCTGGCACCCACCTTCACGGCTCGCGTGGTGGAGGCGGCGGGCATCGAGAAAGACACCTTGCTCACCATCGATCTACCGGTGGAGCAGGGCGGCGGCCGCTACAAGGTCAGCAAGCGTGAGCCGGACGGTGCCGGCATGGTCAACTTCATTTTGAGTTTGAACAATGGATGAGCTGACGACCTTACACAATGCGATCGAGGCGACATTCCGCGCCGGCTTGCCGTCGGTGGTGAGCGTCGAGGCGTTTCCCGAACTGAATGCGGAAGTGGGTCTGCCGGCGGTGTTGTTCGCCCTGACGGAAATCGGCGAAGCACCCGACAATGGCAGCGNTGAGTTTGAACAATGGATGAGCTGACGACCTTACACAATGCGATCGAGGCGACATTCCGCGCCGGCTTGCCGTCGGTGGTGAGCGTCGAGGCGTTTCCCGAGCTGAATGCTGAAGTCGGTCTGCCGGCGGTGTTGTTCGCCCTGACGGAAATCGGCGAAGCACCCGACAATGGCAGCGGCAAAACTTCCCTGAGCGGCCGCTTTCAGGTGTGCATCATGGTCGATTCCACCATCAGCAAAGCGGCCTTGCAGGCCGCCATTCTGGCCGCCGAGATCAGCAAGATTTTGCGTGGGCAGTATTGGGGGCTGGACTTTGTCGAAGAGGTGCAGGACGTACGTGCATTCCCGGACGACTCGATGCCGGAGCTGGCGCAATTTGTGGTGTGGATCGTGGAGTGGAAGCAGATATTCCAGATCGGTGAAACCGAATGGTTATGGCCAGTCGAGCCGCCGGGTTCTCTGTACCTGAACGTCGATGGCTGCACCGGTACCGGCAATGAAGATCACTACTTTCAACCGGAGGATCTGGAATGGGATACGCCAGCGCCGAACACGACCGAATGATCGCCGCCATGCTGCTGCCCTGCGTGGTGGTCGGCGTCGATCTGATGGCCGGGCGGGTGCGGGTCAAGGCCGGAACTTGGGTCAGTGCCTGGGTGCGCTGGCACAGCTTGGCCGCTGGTAAGGCCCGTCATTGGCGCGCACCGAGCCCGAATGAGCAGGGCGCGTTGTTCAGCCCGAGCGGTGATCCGGCCATGGGCACCTTTATCCCGGGGTTGTATGGCAACGCCGGGACGCCGCCGGACAACCGCGATCACGTCGAGGCCTGGTACTTCGACGATGGCGGCTCACTGGTTTACGACTGGCAGGCCGGCAGCTACAGCATTGCGCTGCCCGAGGGCAGCCGCGCGACCATCACGGTTGGTGGCTCGCAGTTTGAAGTGACGCCGGATCAAGTCCGCGTTGTCGCCAGCCAGATCGCGCTGGTGGGTGAGGTGGCGATCGACGGATCGCTGAGCGTGTCCGGTGATATCAGTGGCGCCGGCACGATCATGGATGCTGGCGGTAACAGCAGCAACCACTCGCATTGAACACACATTCACTTTCAGCCCGCCACGCGCGGGCTTTTTCATGTCTGGAGAAAAACATGACGAGTAAAACCAAGGAAGTCTCAGCAGTCACCGATGAGCCAGCTCCAGCCACGTTGAGTATTTTTCGCGACACCCTCTACACCTCGCGGGTGCTGATCCTGCTGGACGCCGAGCGCACCTTGAAAGTGGAAAAGGGCCAGGTCGCGGTGGCCTCGGATGACACGGTCGCGCTCGACTATTTGCGCGGCCGCAAGGACTTTGTCGCGGTCGAGGGCTGATCCCATGATCGGGATGATCGGACTGGATCGCCGCACCGGCCAACTCATTTCCGGCCTCGATCACCTGCGCCAGTCCATCGAGGACATCTTGTCCACGCCCTTGGGCAGCCGGCGCATGCGCCCGGAGTACGGCAGCAAGCTGCGGCGCTTTGTCGACCTGCCGGTGAATGATGGCTGGAAGAGTGCGGTGCAAGCCGAGGTGGCCAGCACCTTGGGCCGTTGGGAGCCACGCCTGAAACTCGGCCGCGTGCGCGCCGTGGCCATTCTCGACGGACGTATCACCTTTGAGCTGACCGGGCAGTACCTGGGCAGCGATGTGACTTTGGAGGTGTCCGCATGACCATGGAACTGGCGGCCCTGCCGCCGCCGCAAGTGCTCGAAGATCTCGACTTTGAAGTGGTCTACCAGGAGAAGCTGGAAGCCTTCCGCCTGAGCATGGGCGACAACTGGAGTGCGGAGCTCGAAAGCGACCCGGTGCTCAAGCTGATCGAGCAGGCCGCGTATGGTGCCTTGCAGAACCGGGCGCGGGTCAACGACGCGGGCAAGGCCTTGCTGTTGGCCCATGCCGAACGGGCCGACCTCGATCACCTCGCCGCCAACGTCAACCTGCAGCGCCTAGTGATTCAGACGGGAGACCCGAGCACGGTGCCGCCGACGCCGCAGGTGCTCGAAGAGGACGATGCCCTGCGCGAGCGAGTGCAGCTGTCGTATGAGGGGTTGACCACGGCGGGACCGCGAAACAGCTACATCCTGCATGCGCGTAACGCCTCGGGCCTGGTGGCCGATGCCACGGCGGAAAGTCCGTCACCGGCCGTGGTGGTGGTCACCGTGCTCAGCCTGGAAGGCAGCGGCGCCGCCTCGCCGGAGCTGTTGGAAGAGGTCCGGCAGCACCTCAATGACGAAGACGTGCGGCCGGTGGCCGACCGCCTCACGGTGCAGAGCGCTGTGGTCATCGACTACCACATTGAAGCGGTGCTGTACCCGCAGGCACCGGGGCCGGAAAACGAAGCCTACCTGGCCGAAAGCCAGAAACGCCTGAGTGAGTGGATCAACCCACGCCGTCGCCTCGGTCTGGAAGTGGCGCGCTCGGGGATCGATGCGCAATTGCACGTTCCTGGCATCGCCAGGGTTGAGCTGCTCGACTGGACCGATGTCAGACCGAGCAAGGCCGAGGCGGCCTACTGCACGAGCTACAACGTGGTGTTGGGAGACAGTCTGACATGAGCAGTCAGCTGCCCCTCAACAGCACGCCGCTAGAGCTGGCCGTCGAGGCGGCCAACTATGAAAACACACTGATTCCGCTGCGCAGTTTGTACAACGCCGATACCTGCCCTGAACACCTGTTGCCGTATCTGGCGTCGGCCTGGTCGGTGGACCGCTGGAACAACAACTGGACGCAGGAGGCCAAGCGCACGGCAATCCGTTCGGCGTATGACGTGCATGCACGTAAAGGCACCATCGGTGCGCTGCGTCGTGTGGTCGAGCCTTTGGGCTACCTGATCGACGTGGTCGAGTGGTTCGACACCGTACCTGAAGGCGTGCCCGGCACCTTCGCCCTAGAGGTCGGCCTGAATGACGCCGGCATCACCGAGGAGCTGTACGAGGAACTGGCGTGGTTGATCGACGACGCCCGCCCGGTCAGCCGGCACATGACCAACCTGGCGCTCAGTCTGCAGACCGAGGGGGTGCTGGGCATCGCCGTGTGCGTGCAAGAGGGCGAAGAGATCGACGTGTACCCACCGGCCCCGCAAGACATCGACGTGACCGGCACTTTTGGCCCGGCGCTCTGCGTCGATGAAACCGATACTTTGGACGTTTATCCCTATGATTGATAAGACCAGTCAGTTTTTTGCCATTCTCACGGCGGTGGGCGAAGCCAAACACGCCAATGCCATCGCCATGGGCTTGGACTGGATGTTCACCGAGATGGGCTTGGGAGATGCCAACGGCACCGACCCGATTCCCGATCGCCTGCAGACCCAGTTGATCAATGAATGGCGCCGGGCGCCGATTAACCAGATCCGGGTCGATCCGGCCAATCCCAACACGGTGATCACTGAGCAGATCATTCCGCCGGAAGTGGGCGGTGAGTGGATTCGCGAGATCGGCCTGTACGATGTCGACGGTGATCTGGTGGCGGTGGCCAACTGCGCGCCGAGCTATAAACCGTTGCTGGACCAGGGCAGTGGCAAAACCCAGGTCGTGCGGATGAATTTCATCGTCAGCAGCTCGGCGAACATCGTGCTGAAGATTGACCCGGCGGTGGTGCTGGCCACGCGTGAATACGTCGACCTGGCGATAAGTGAGGCGCTGGCCAAGCTGGATCACAAACAGTCAGCGCGGGTGGTGGCTACAGTCCCCATCACCCTGAGCAATGTGCAGACCATCGATGGTATTGACGTAGCTGTTGGTGACCGGGTGCTGGTGACTGCGCAGACGCAGGCCCAAGAAAATGGTGTCTACGTGGTCAGCGCCGAAGGCTGGACGCGGGCCGACGATGCCGACAACAGCCTGGAAGTGACACCGGGGTTGTTTATCCACGTCGAGCAGGGCACGACCAACGGCGACAGCCTCTGGCAGTTGGTCACCGACGCGCCGATCACCCTCGGTACCACCGGTTTGCAGTTTGAAATGATCGCGGGCGGCAGTGGGGGCGGTGTGGGCACTTTTCGCAGTGTCACCGTCGATGCCCTTGGGCGTGTGATCGCTGGCACCAACCCGACCACCCTGGACGGCTACGGCATCACCGATGCCCTGACGGTGGGTGAAAACCTTGCCGACCTGACGGATGTGGTCGAGGCTCGGGATAACCTCGGGCTGGGCACCGCCGCGACCGCTAATGTGCAGGTCGAACTGCACGATTTAACGCCTGATGCGCTCATGAAGGTCGGAGCGTTCGGCTGGGGCGGTGCCGCCTATATGGTCAGCGATGTTGATATTGGTGGTCTAAACGCGACTACGGCCCTCTATTACATCGTTAGAGGTATTGGGGGGCCAGGTGGCGGGGCTTATGAGGGTTGGGTTCGCGTCTCGGCGATTACACCAGGTCAGTACGCCTTTCAGGAGATTTTTGGGGTTGGCAACCACACCCTATACCGCAGGGCCTTGATTGCCGGTGTTTGGGGCGTATGGGAAAACATCTGGGACTCAACCAATCTGGTTAAACAAACCACTCCCCAAGATGACACGCCAGGCTGTGTATTGCTCGCGGGTGCTTATGGCATCGGTCGCGGGGGGATTGTCCTTCCCGAGGGCACCGATCTAAACACAGTCACCACCGTGGGTATGTACCGGGTGAACCCCGGCCCGAACGTTCCAGAAGGCGGTCAATTCTCCCCCATGCTGGTTACGGTCAGTCAAGACACCCTCTGGCAACAAATCATCGGCTATAACACCGGTACAGCTATTACTCGTGGCGGTGTTCTGGGCCCAGAGGGATACGTATTCAGTGAGTGGGCAACCGGTTGGGACACTAATAACTTTAACCCTGGTAATTACCAACCTGTGTTGGGCTTCTATCCCGTGCAGCAAGGCGGGGGCGTGGATCAAGACCCCAATAAAATCCACATCGGCTACAACAACGCCACGGGTCAAATAAAAATACAGGTTGATGCGTCTGATTTCGGGCATATCTGGACCCAGGCCAATTTTGATCCTGCTTCCATATTTTCCGTCCCTGTCGGCGTGCCGTTTCCATGGCCAACCGCTACGCCACCCGACAAATGCGTGTTGATGGGGGGGCAGCCGTTCAATGTCGAGTGGTACCCGGCATTGGCAGCCGTGTATCCCAGCGGCTTCTTGCCAGACCTACGCGGGGAATCGATTCGTGGTCTGGATGGCGGGCGCGGAATCGACCCGGACTCTGGGCGCGCCGTGTTGAGCCTTCAACTCGACACGCTACAAAACATGACGGGTGAACTCAGGCTACAGGACGATGATTCGATGTTGCTGGTGAATACCGCGACCGGCGTATTTACGGCTACTGGTTATACGACGGCCAATATCCCTGCTGCACCAAGCATGACTACAACGGGTTATATGTCTGCAACTTTTAATCCATCGGCGGTCGCCCGTGTGAGCACGGAAACCCGCATGCGCAACGTGGCTTACAACTACATCTGCAGGATGTATTGATGACGACTTTAGTGAACGGCTTTTTTGATGAAAGCGGGTGGGTCGAGGTTTACACCTTCCGTGAAACTACCGGTGAATACCTCGGAAAGAACGAAATCTATGTGAGCGCTGGCTGCGGTCTGCCGGCTGGCGCAACGCTGGATGAACCACCACAAGCTCCGGAACAACAGGTGGTCGTTAGACAGCAGGATGCATGGGGTGTCGTGCCTGACTTCCGGGGCGTGGTTTTCCGCACCACTGACGGTGCCGAGGTGACGCACTCGATGCCGGGCGAGTTGCCGGCCGAGCTGACGGCTTTGCCGCGACCGAGTGCGGCCTATCTCTGGGATGGTCTCGTTTGGGTACTCGATGCCGCACGCGATCTGGCGCTACAGAGCCGGCGAGAACGATCTTGGATCGAAAATGAATTGCACTGGGCTGGCAGAGAGATCGACAAGCATCTGGATGCTGACCCGGCCGCGCTCAACACCGAACTCGCCTGGCGCACCTACCGCAATGAATTGCGGGCCTGGCCAACTTCGTCAGACTTTCCAGCCAGTGATAAGCGGCCACTCAAGCCGGACTGAGCCGCACCGCGTCCTGACGCCCCGCGTCACCGTACATCCCCACGACCTCGCTGATGCGGGGTTTTTTCGTTTCTGGAGTATCACTTTATGAGTTTTTTTCACGGCGTCACCGTGACCCTGGTGGACACCGGCGCCCGGCATATCGCCACCCCGTCCGCGTCGATCATTGGCCTGTGCAACACCTTCACCGTGGCGCCGCCGGCGACCGCGGCGGCCAACGAATTGCTGTTGATCACCCGCGAAAGCGAAGCGGTGGCCGCCTGGGGCCCGGATGCGGCAATCACCCAGGACTGCAAGGCCATTTTCAAACGGTCCAAGGCGGTGATTGTCGCCGTCGGCGTGCCGGTGCTGGAGGATCCGGCCGAACAACTCTCGGCGATCATCGGCGGGGTTTGGGCCGACGGCAGCCGTACCGGCATGCAGGCGTTGCTCAACGGTAAAAGCAAGTTCAACGCGCAGCCACGGTTGTTGGTGACTCCGGGGTACTCGGCGACGCTGGCGGTGGCCACCGAGCTGGTTGCGCTGGGCGACAAGATGCGCGCCATGGCGATCCTCGACGGGCCGAACACCACCGACGAAGCGGCGATTGCGTATGCCGAAAATTTCGGCAGCAAACACGCGTACATGGTCGACCCGGGGGTGCAGTTCTGGGATACCGGCGCTAGTGCCACGGTCAACGCACCGGCCTCGGCCTGGACCGCCGGCCTGTTTGCCTGGACCGATGCCACCTACGGTTTCTGGGCCTCGCCGTCGAACAAGGAGTTTGTCGGCATCACCGGCACCACGCGGCCGATCGAGTTTCTCGACGGCGATGCGTCCTGCCGGGCCAACGTGCTGAACAACGCGAATATCACCACGATCATTCGTGATGACGGGTACCGGCTGTGGGGCAACCGCACACTGTCCAGTGACCCGAAATGGAAGTTCGTCACCCGCGTGCGCACGCTGGATATCGTCATGGACGCGATCCTCTACGCGCACAAGTGGGCGGTTGACCGCTCGATCACCGCGACCTACGTCAAGGACGTGACCGAAGGCCTGCAGGCGTTCATGCGCGACCTGAAGAATCAGGGCGCGATCATCAACTTCGAAGTCTATGCCGACGAGGAGCTGAACACCTCCAGCGAACTCAGCGACGGCAAGGTGTACTGGAACATCCGGTTCACCGATGTGCCGCCGGCCGAAAACCCGAACTTCCGCGTGGAGGTGACCGATCAGTGGATCACTGAAGTGCTGGACACCGCTGCCTAAGGAGGCCGTTTTATGATTCCGGAAGTGCTCTACAACACCAACCTGTTCGTGGACGGCATCAGCCTGCAAGGCGACGTGCCGAGCCTGACCCTGCCCAAGTTGACCCTCAAGACTGACGAATACCGCGCGGGCGGCATGGACGCGGCGGTCGAACTCGACATGGGGATGGAGAAGCTGGAAGCCAGCTTCCTCACCAATGGTGTGCGCCGCGAGGTGCTGAAGTTCTTCGGCCAGTCCGACCTGACCGGGTTCAACGCCTCGTTCCGCGGTGCCTTCAAGGGCCAGAAAGGTGTGGTCAAGTCGGTGGTCGCCACCCTGCGTGGCAGCCTCAAGGAAGTCGACCCGGGGGATTGGAAACCGGGTGAAAAAGGCGAGTTCAAATACGCCGTCGCCGTGACCTATTACAAGCTGGAGATCGACGGCAGCGTCATGTTTGAAATCGATCCCCTCAACTCGATTCGCGTCATCGACGGCGTCGACCAACTGGCCGCCGTGCGGTCTGCCCTGGGCATGTAAGGAGCACCACCATGAGCAACGCAAAAGACAACGTCCTGCCCAAATGGCTGCAACTGGGCGATGGCATTGCCACCGTCACTCTGTCCCGACCGAGCGAGGCCAACGGCGTCAAGGTCGACAAGCTGACCCTGCGTGAGCCGACGGTGCGCGAGATGCGCGCCGCCACCTTGCAGGGCGGGAGCAACGAAGAAGAACAGGAAATGGTCCTGTTTTGCAGCCTGGCGAGCATCGGTCGCGCGGATCTGGAGGGGCTGCTGATGCGTGATTACCGTCGTCTGCAGACCGCCTATTTTCGTCTGGGAGCAGACGACGGGGTTTAACCCCCGCCTGCAAAAGGCCCTGGCTAAACGCTTGGCCGTCGAGCTGAATTTTTCGGTGGCCGAGATTCAGGGGCTGTCGTTTTCCGAGATGGTCTGGTGGCTCACGGATTGAGCCCACCCCGTCGCACGTAGGTGATAAGCATGGCGAACAAACTCTCGCTCGGGCTGGTGATTGGTGGCGCCGTCGATTCTTCGCTCGGCGCCGCCTTCAAGAACGTCAGCGGCGAAATGAAAAAGCTCGAGGCGCAAACCACGCGCGCCAAGGGCTTGCAGAAAGTCATCGGCGAAACCATACGCCTGCGCGATGAATGGAAAAAGGCTCACGACAGCGGGGCGGCCAACGCCGATGCCCTGCTACGCAAACTGGAGACCAACACCAGCAGTCTGCGCAGGCAGGGGGTCGAAGTCGGCCGCCTGCGTCAGGAGTACCTGGCGCTGGGCAAGGTTGTGCGCAGCGCCGAGTTCAAGGCCAAAGGCATGGCGCAGGTGCAGGAGGGGCGAGAAAGCCTGCGCAGCGGATTTGGCACGGCGGTGGCCGGTACCACGCTGGCCGCTGTACCGACCAAGGTCAGCGCGGATTTTCAGGCGATCATTCGCGACATCGCGATCAAGTCCGGTACCGCCAATACTCAACAGGAAGTAAATACCGCCCGCGACATTGTGCAGACTTCGAAAGACACCGGCATGGCCAACACCCAGGTGGCCGAGCTGGTGAATCAGCTGGTCGGTGGCGGTATGGCATTGACCGAGGCGCTGCAGTACGCCCCGGTGGCTGCCAAGTTTGCGGTCGGGCAGGGCGCGTCGGGCACCGACACGGCGAAGATGATTCTCGCGATGCAGAACAACGCCAAGATCACCGACCCGCAGAAAATGGAACAGGCCTTGGCGTCGGTCGCGTTGCTGGGCCAGCAAGGCAGCTTCGAAGCGGCCGACATGGCCAAGTGGTTTCCGGAACTGTTGGCACAGATGGCCGGCAGCGGCATCACCGGTCAAGACGCGGTGACCCAGCTGGGCGCCATGCTGCAGGTGCAGATCAAGAGCGCCGGCAGCGCGGATGAGGCGGCGAACAACCTGAAAAACTGGATCGCGAAAATCGGCTCGGGGGAAACAGTCAAAGGTTATGCCGATGCCGGGATCGACTATCAGGGCTCGATGAACGCCGCCATTGCCAAGGGCCTGTCGACCTTTGAAGCCAGTTTTGAACTGGCTCGCCGGTACGTGGAAAAGACCGACCCGAAGAAGGCCAAACAGCTGGATCAGGGCCTGACCCAGATCAACCAGGAGACGGACCCGGCCAAGACGCAAGCGATGGCCGATGCCCTGGCCGCGACCCTGCGCACCGGCGATGTGTTTGCCGACATGCAGGTCAAGACCGCGCTGATGGCCTACACCCAGAACAAGAAACTCTATGCCGAGCTGAAAAGGGACGCTGCGGACCCCAATGGCCAGCGCAAGGACATTCTCGACAAAAACCTGAGCGAGCGGCGCGAAGCCTCGTCACAACGCTGGGCCGAAACCGGTCAGGCGTTCAACGATTCGCTACGAGCGATCGGTGATGCGCTGCGTCCAGCGACGGATGCGCTGGCCACTGGTATTGGCGCGGCAGCCCGTGGTTTGACCGCCTTGTCCGAGGAAACGCCCAAGGTGGTGCTGGGCCTGGCGGCACTCACTGCCGGAGCGTTGGTGCTGGGCAAGGCCTGGGCCGCGCTGAAGATCGGTCGGGGGCTGGCCAACATTGCGCGCGGTTCGGCCGGCGACCGGTCCAACATCGTGCAGCGGGTGTTCGTGACCAACGCGAAGGACGGCGATGGCGACGGGCTGGATCGCAATCCAGGTCGAAAGCGAAAAGGGTCTGCCAATCGACTTTCCCGTGGCGTGAAAGCGGGCGGGGCGCTGGCGGTGGCCGCTGCCGGCCTCCAGGTGGTGGACACTTACCAGAACGCGACCACGCGCCAAGAGAAGGCCGAAGGCTACGGCGAGGCGGCAGGTAGCCTGGCCGGAGGCATGGCGGGTGCAGCGGCCGGCGCGGCCATCGGTTCGATCATCCCACTGATCGGAACCGCGATTGGCGGAGCGATCGGTGGCGCACTCGGGGCATGGGGCGGCGGTGACATGGGCGCGACCATGGGCAAGGCCTTGTTTGGCGGGCCGGAAACGCCGACCAAAGCGCCGATCGGCATCTTGCCCCTGGCCGCCGGCCAGGGAGTGGGCGCGGTCGTGCGCTCGATGGAAAACGCCCCTGCCACACCGGTCACGGCGGCGGTATTGATGTCGACCACGGCGGCAAAAACACCGGAATGGCCGAAGGTCGATCAGCAGTTTACCTTCGCTCCGGCACCGGTTTTTCAAGTGCAGGGCGATGTGAAAGATCCGGCGCAGTTCGTTCAGGAAATGATGCCGTACCTGCGGCGCCAGTTTGACGACTTCGCCCGGGAGGCGCGTAGCCGCCAGTTGTTTGATGCGCCCCATGTGGGCTAAGGAAGTGTTATGGCGGATGAAAAAAACTACCTGGAGCACCTGCAGGGTGGCCTCAAGTACATGGTCGACGCCGGTGAAGCCGGTCGCACCGACATCGAGTCGATGACCGGGCCCATGAATGGCGCGCTCAATGAAATCAGCGGGGCGGCCGATGCGCTGGAAGGCTTGCCCTTTCTCAGCGAGGATCTGAGCGACAAGACCCGCCGCCTGCAAAGTGCAATCAACTCGGCGCAGGCCAAGATCGGCAAGGTGGCCAGCTACTACAATCAGACTCAGCGCGCCCTAGCCCAGTTTGATGAGCACTTTTCCGCGTTGACTGAGCAGATTGGCCGCTTTGGCGCGGCGTTCAACAAGGTCGTCGGCAAGGCCAATGCCGCGTTGGGCAACATCTTCCCCACGGAATGGTTTGCCGGCGACCTGTCGCCGATTCCCGACGCGGTGAAGCCATTCCCGCACTTGCTGATCCTCTACCCACTGAAAGCCAATGAGCGGCCGTACTACTTCAACCTGGACACGGCAGCCTTCGATGAACTACGCCGGCAGACGGCGTTTCGCTGGGCCGCGCAGGAGCGTCTGACCCGACGCCCGGCACAGCAGGCGGTGGGTCTGGGTGAGGAGAAAATCACCATCAAGGGCGCGATCTACCCGAGCTTCAAAGGTGGGCTGAAGCAGCTGGATAGGCTGCGCAGCATCGGTGCCAAGTTGCTGCCCCTGAACCTGACCACCGGTTATGGCGAGGTGCTGGGCAACTGGGTTTTGACCAATATCGAAGAAGAGCAAAGCGCGTTGCTGCCCGGGGCGATCCCGCGCAAACAGGGCTTTTCATTGGAGTTTGTCCGTTATGGCGATGACCTGCAGAACGGCTGACGGGGATCTGCTCGACACCCTGTGCCACCACTATTACGGCCACCTGAACCGCAGCGTCGAGGCGGTGTTGGCCGCCAATCAGGGCCTGGCCGATGAGCCGCAACCGTTCCGGGCCGGCGTGCTGATCACGCTGCCGGACCTGGTGGTCGAGACTGACAGCGTCATTTCGTTGTGGGATTGATCCCGTTACCCAGCCCGCCGCGTGCGGGTTTTTTCTNAACCGTTCCGGGCCGGCGTGCTGATCACGCTGCCGGACCTGGTGGTCGAGACTGACAGCGTCATTTCGTTGTGGGATTGATCCCGTTACCCAGCCCGCCGCGTGCGGGCTTTTTCTTGTCTGAGGTGCCGACATGCAACCACTTTTCCGCATCGTCGCCGACGGTGCCGACATCACTACCCTGATCAATGATCGGCTGGTCTCGCTGCAGCTCTCCGATCGGCCCGGGATGGCCTCAGATTCGTTTGAGCTGCGCATTGATGACCGCGACGGCGCGGTGTCGCTGCCCGTGCGTGGCGCGAATATCGAGGTCTACCTGGGTTATGCCGGCGCCGACCTGACGCGCATGGGCCGTTACACCGTGGACGAGGTGGCCGTTTCCGGCCCGCCGGACACGCTGGTGATCAGCGGCAAGGCCAGCGACATGCGTGGCAGCGGCAAGACCACGCGCAGCGGCAGTTGGGAGGACGTCAGCTTGGCGCAGATTGTCAGTGACGTCGCGGCGCGCAATGGCTGGCAGCCATCGTGCCCGGTCGACACCCAGGTGCCGCGCATGGACCAGCTGAATGAATCCGACTTCAACTTCATCACCCGCGTGGCCAAAAAACACGACTGCACCGCCAAGGTCGCCGACGGCAAGCTGCTGGTCCTGCCGCGACAGGGCGGGCAAAGCGCCAGCGGCAAGACTTTGGCCGTGATCACCTTGCAGCGCAGTGACGTGACCCGCTGGCAGTTTCGCTTGAGCGACCGCAGTACGCATCAAGGCGTCAGCACCCAGTATCAGGACCCCGCCAGCGGGGAATTGTTGGTCTCGCACCTGGACAATCCCAACGTGCCCGAAGGCATGCCACCGGTGCACACCGATCGGCATATCTACCCGGACCGCACGGCAGCCGATGAGGCCGCCAAGGCGCGTCTGGCCGCGTTCAACCGATCCACCGCCTCGGTACGCCTGGATCTGCCCGGGCGTACTGACCTGTTTGCCGAAAGCATGATCGAGGCGCAGGGCTTCAAGCGTGGGCTCGATGGTGAGNCAGCGGCAAGACTTTGGCCGTGATCACCTTGCAGCGCAGTGACGTGACCCGCTGGCAGTTTCGCTTGAGCGACCGCAGCACCCACCAAGGCGTCAGCACTCAGTATCAGGACCCGGCCAGTGGAGAGCTGCTGATCTCGCATCTGGATAACCCCAACGTGCCCGAAGGCATGCCACCGGTGCACACCGATCGCCATCTCTACCCGGACAGAACAGCCGCTGATGAGGCCGCCAAGGCAGGTCTGGCCGCGTTCAACCGATCCACCGCCTCGGTGCGCCTGGACCTGCCCGGGCGGACCGACCTGTTTGCCGAAAGCATGATCAAGGCGCAAGGCTTCAAGCGCGGGCTCGATAGCGAATACCTGGTGGAGTCGGTCGATCACACCTTCACCCCGTCCGGGTGGACGGTGTCGGTCGAGTGCAATGGCGGCAAGGAGGGCAAGGCCAAGGCCTCCGGCAAGCCGCAGAAAGTCGTGCTTGAAGTGCCGGGTTGATCACCCGGGCGCATGAGTCAGCCCGAGTCAAAAGTTTCAAACTCAAAGTAAAAGGAGCGGCCAGTCTGGATGCGTCAACATCCAGACTGGTCACCGTCCCCGCAGATTGTCCCTGCAAGTCCCGCCAAGGCTCCTGCTCTGTGCACAAAGCAGAGCGAGCCTAGCACCTGTTTATTTATACAGTAAAGGTCTTGCTATCCATGTCT
>NZ_JBKFTN010000044.1:0-19228 GCF_050432945.1 Pseudomonas sp. 18173 | reverse complement strand
TTATTAGGCCAGTTCAAGCCCGCTCCCACAGGTCCATCGGTGATCTGGAGATTGTGGTCAGGGCGGATCAAGCTGATCCAGCGCCCGGTTCACCGCCAACTCCCCCAGCATGATCACCTGCGCAATCCCCAACAGCGCATTGCGACTCGTCCCCTCCAGATGATCCACCGGGTCGTTGGCCATGACATTGGCCGACGCCAGCGATTCACAGGCATGCACCAGCAGGGTTTCGGTATTGAGCTCGGGATTGACGATGAACATCGAGTTGGGCTTGCGTGGGGTGGCCATGATGTGGGGGCCGGGGTTGAGATCGTGATCGAGGCTTTCGTGGGGAGATTCCGGATCGGTGTCTGGCGGGTTGGGTGTGACCTTGAACATAGTGAAACTCCTCGTATCGTAAAAAGGAGCCATCACTCTCACGCTACCAAACGTAGGGTGGTGGCCATACGCAGGTTGGTAGACCGGGATACAAGGAGACCGGCGCGCCCGAAAGCGCCCTGTGCATGGCCACCATAAAGCTGCGTAAAAAAACGCTGCAGATGATGAAGCATTGCACCTCGTATACCTGGGCTACCAAACCCGATCACTGTTGTTTTCCAGCGACCGGCAAACGATAAAACCCAGGTCCAAGNGCGTAAAAAAACGCTGCAGATGATGAAGCATTGCACCTCGTATACCTGGGCTACCAAACCCGATCACTGTTGTTTTCCAGCGACCGGCAAACGATAAAACCCAGGTCCAAGGCGCACAAGCCGGCGGATTCTGGCGTACCTGTAGGCAACGACGCAAGCTGCTGTAGCTTTCATGAAGTAACGCTGCCTGCGATCAAACATGTGCCTCCCAGCCGTGAATCTACGCGGTCTTCTACATTTAAATTCTTAGGGAGGCAGAGGAAATGTCTGACGTATTTTTAAGGTTGGCGGCCGGAAGCACGACGGTTAACTTGACCGCTCTAAACAGGAACAACGATTGCTCGCCTGATGCAGGCGTTCTTTCAGGCATTCAGAGTGACCGATTACATGTGCAAGACAATGGTCGACAAAGTCAATTACCCGGCTGGCGACATTTGGCGCTATGATTGCGTCAAATGTCGCATGGAGGTAATCGGTATGCCCGCCGTCAAATCCACAGAAAATGAAGCCGCAGGCAGGGAGACAAAGCATGTCACCCGCAAGCCTACTGAGGTGCTGCTACATGGCCGTAGTGGCGATACGCGCATGTTGATCATCCGGTACACACAGGAAGGCTTTGATCTGAGCGATGTCAGGGACATGATTTCCATATCCGGCCTATACATGGAACACGACCTTGTTCAGCGTATTACCGGGAAATCCCTCAGAACCGTGCAGCGCCTGGCAAAGGAGACCCAGCCGGTTCGGCTGAACCAGCAACAAAGCACCGTCGCCTTTCAGTTTGCACAGGTACTTGAGCACGCCATCAACGTGTTTGGTGATCAGCAATTGGCTGAGGACTGGCTGAAGAAACCCTGCAAGTACCTGGAGGGTCACATTCCGCTGGAACTGATCGACAACTCGCTGGGTTTCCAGGTGGTAGAGGACTACCTGACCCGAATTGAACACGGGGTTTATCAATGAATCCTTTGCCTTGGGATGGGAGGTGGCACGCCTGGCGTCTGGACCGTGCAATTTTCAAGGACACATGGGACAGCGGCATTGGTGCGCAACAATCCGGCGGTCGTTGGAACCCTCCCGGCCGGCGGGTTATTTACGCGTCCGCCGACCCGGCCACTGCCATCCTGGAAGTCGCCACCCATGCCGGCTTCGATACCCTCGACAGGGTGCCTCATGTGCTGACGTGTTTCGAAGTACTGGATTCGAACTTCATTAAAGTTGTTCAACCTGAAGATGTGCCAAACCCCAACTGGCTGATCCCTTCTGAGCTATCGCCAAACCAACAGCATTTTGCTGATGAACTACTGGCCGAACACCCATTCGTGCTTATCCCGTCCGCAGTTACCCGCCACTCCTGGAACCTGCTGGTTAGCTGTGATTTGGCGGCGGATCGATTCAAGCTTGTTTCGCAGGAACGCTTTGGACTGGATACCCGCTTGCTTAAATGAATGTAAACGTAACCGCTGGTTCGCCATCCCGCATGAGGGGTTTTGAACACTAAAAGTTTAAAGCTTACCCACCCTCCTATCCCCCAAGGGATATATACACCGCAAAACCCCGATTGCTAGTTTGGCCCCCGACGCACTGATTCATCACTGCAAGGGAGCCCGCATCGTGAACAACAGCGTGAACGACACCCCGCCAAGCGATATCGAATTCTGCAATGTGGTCAAACGCTATGGCGAGGTGCAGGCTGTCGGCGGTCTGAATTTCGCGGTGCGCCGTGGCTCGTTTCATTCCTTCCTCGGTGGCTCGGGCTGCGGCAAGACCACCACCTTGCGCATGATCGCCGGCTTCGAACAGCCCACCACCGGCGAGGTCCGCCTGGCCGGCAAGAGCGTTGCCGGCGTGCCGGCGTTCGAGCGGCCGGTGAACATGGTGTTCCAGCATTACGCGCTGTTTCCGCACCTGACCGTGGCGCAGAACATTGCCTATGGCCTGCGCTATCGCACCCCGCGCCCGGACAAAAAACAGCAGCTGCGCATGGCCGACGAAGCCCTGGAAATGGTGCGCCTGAGCGGCTTCGGCCAGCGCAAGCCGAGCGAGCTTTCCGGTGGCCAGCAGCAGCGTGTCGCCCTCGCCCGCGCCCTGGTGAACAAGCCGACGGTGTTGCTGCTCGACGAGCCACTGGCGGCGCTGGACCGCAAGCTGCGCAAGGAGATGCAATCGGAATTGCTGCGCTTGCAGCGCGAAGTCGGCATCACGTTCGTGCTGGTCACCCACGATCAGGAAGAAGCTCTGTCGATGAGCGACAGCATCAGCGTGATGCACAACGGTTCGATCATCCAGACCGCCACCCCGGAACAACTCTATGAGGCCCCGGCCAGCCGTTATGTAGCCGACTTTATCGGTGAGTCCAACCTGTTCGACGGCACCGTTCGCCAGCTCAACGGCCATTCGGTGGTGTTGCGTACCGAGCAAGGGCTGGAACTGACCAGCCCCCTCACACCCACCGGCAAGGGCCTGAGCGCCAACGCCGCCGGTTGCATTGCGGTACGCCCGGAGCTGATCAGCATCGCCGGGGCCAACGCCGAAATGACCCGCGAAGTGAAGCTGCCGGGCTGCGTCGAAGACCGCATTTACCTGGGCAACTCCACCGAATACCGCGTTCGCACCCAGGCCTTCGGCGTGGTGTGCGTGCGTGTGCCGCGCCATCTGGATCACGGCGCCAATGCATTCGAACACGGCGCAGCGGTTCGCGTCGGCTGGGATCACGCCAATGGCCTGGCCATGGCGTTGTAAATCATCGATTCGTTTCATCAACCGGATGTGGAGCGTGCTATGGACCAGAAGACTTTTATAAAAACCCTGCGCAGCTGGCAGAACGGCTCGATCAGTCGCCGCGACTTCCTTGGCCGTACAGGCCTGGGGATTGCCGCCGCCGTGGTCGCCACCAACATGCCCGGCCTGCTGACCTCCACCGCCGAGGCCGCCGAGCAGGCCAAACTCGGTGATCGCCTGTCGCTGGCGACCTGGCCGAACTACCACAGCCAGGAAAACCTCGATGCCTTCGGCAAGACCACCGGCGCCCGGGTGTCAATGAGCGTGTTCGGTTCCAACGAAGAAATGCTCGCCAAACTGCAGGCCGGCGGCAGTGGCTGGGACGTGCTGGTGCCGACCAACTACACCATCAGCACCTACGTCGGGCTGGGCCTGATCGAGCCACTGGACCTGTCGCGCATTCCCAACTTCGACGCCTCGGCGTTCCAGCAGAAATTCATGGCCCAGGGCACGGTGGACGGCAAGGTCTACGCGGTGCCGAAAAACTGGGGCACCACCGGCATGCTCTACGACACCGGCAAACTGAAAAACGGCCCGACCAGCTGGAAGGAATTCTGGGCCGCCGCCCAAGGCCCGGCCAGTGGCCGGACGATGGTCCACGACTACCAGTTGACCGCCATCGGCAACGCACTCAAAAGCTTCGGCTACAGCTTCAACTCCCTGGACCCGAAAGAACTGGCCGACGCGGAAAAACTGCTGATCGAGGTCAAGCCGCACCTGTTCGCGATCAACTCCGACATCCAGCCATCGATGCGCAGCGGCGATGCCTGGCTGGCGATGTCGTGGACCGGCGACGCCTCGCAACTGCACCGCGACAACGCGCAAATGCAGTTCGAACTGGGCAAGGAAGGTGGCGAACTGTGGAGCGACTTCTTCGCGATTCCCAAAAGCTCGGAGCACAAGGACGCCGCCTATGCCTTCATCAACTACCTGCTCGACCCGCAGCACAACAAACTCGAAGTGCTGAGCCACGGCTACCCGAGCGGCGACAAGCGTGTCGATGCCTTGCTGCCCACGGCGATGCTCGACGACCCGATCATGTACCCGGCCGCCGAAGCCTTGAGCCCGCTGGAGTTCGGGGCTGCCGCCACGCTGACCAGCCCGGCACGCGCCGAACTGATGGCACGTTTCAAGTCCGCCTGATCGCTTGACCATGGCCAATGAGGAGTCACCCATGAATGCCGCCGCCCACCCGCAAACGGTGCAGCCGGGCCGTGCCCTGTCCGCCGAGGTTCGCCAACGGCGCAGCCTCGGCCGACGCATCACCCTGCTGATGCTCTTGCCTTCGACCCTGTGGTTCCTGCTGCTGTTGTTGATGCCGCTGGTGATCATCCTGGTCTTCAGTTTCGGCGAGCGCAGTGCCGTGGGCGGTTACGCCGGTGGCTTCACCCTGGCCAACTACCTGAACCTGGGCTCCCGCGGTGCGGCGTTCAGCAACACGCTGATGCTCGCGCCGCTGGGCACCCTGGTGTGCCTGGTGGCGGCTTATCCGTTGGCGTACTTCCTGGCGGTCAAGGTCACCAGAAACCGTTCGCTGCTGCTGACCCTGGTGGTCGTGCCGTTCTGGACCAGTTTCCTGATCCGCACCTATGCGTGGATTTTCATCCTCAGCGGCAAAGGCATTCCGGCGCTGCTGGCCAGCCTGGGCCTTGAGGATGTGCGGCTGATCAACACGCCGTGGGCGGTGCTGATCGGCATCGTCTACGGCTACCTGCCGCTGATGGTGTTCCCGATCTACGTCAGCCTGGAAAAGCTCGACAAGCGCCTGCTCGAAGCCTCGGCGGACCTCGGTGCCAGCGCCTTCGAAAGTTTCCGCCGCATCACCCTGCCCTTGTCCGCGCCGGGGATCATCACCGGGGTGATGCTGGTGTTCATCCTGCTGATGGGCGAGTTCCTGATCCCGGCGATTCTCGGGGGCGGCAAGGTGTTCTTTGTCGGCAACGCGCTGGTCGACCTGTTCCTGCAATCGCGTAACTGGCCGTTCGGCAGCGCCCTGGCCATGACGCTGGTGGCGATGATGCTGCTGATCATCGGCGTGTATTTGAAACTGGTGGCGCGCTACGGCGGCCGCCCTGCCGACGGAGGCCTGTGACATGTGGCTGCGCAGCTATTCGACATCGCTGTACCTGTTCCTCTACGCACCGATTGCCTTGATCGTGCTGTTCAGCTTCAACGCCGGGCGCAGTGGCCTGGCCTTTCAGTGCTGTTCGGTGCAATGGTTCGGCACCGCATTCGGCAACCCGTTCATCATGGAAGCCCTGGGCAACAGCGCGCTGATTGCCTTCAGCTCGGCGGTGATCGCCACGCTGTTCGGCACCCTGGCGGTGTTCGGCTTGCAACGCTGTGGCAGCAAAGTGCGGATGCTGTTCGATGCGCTGACCTATTGCGCGATCATCGTGCCGGGCATCGTCATCGGCATCTCGACGCTGATCGCCTTCATCAGCCTGTTCGACCTGATCAACCCGTTGCTGGCGAGCTGGTTGCCGACGGTGCCGAAGTTGAACATGGGTTTCTTCACCGTGATCGCCGCGCATTCGCTGTTCACCATGGCCCTGGTCATGGTGATCGTGCGCAGCCGCGTCGACTCGCTGGACAAGGCCCTGCTCGAAGCCTCGGCCGACCTCTACGCGCCGCCGATGGATACTTTCTGGCGGGTGACCCTGCCGCAGATCAGCCCGGCGATCATGGCCGGGTTCCTGCTGGCCTTCACCTTCAGCTTCGACGATTTCATCATCGCGTTCTTCGTCGCCGGCTCCGAAACGACGCTGCCGATCTACATCTTTTCCTCCATCCGCCGTGGCGTCACGCCAGAGATCAACGCGATTTCGACGGTGATCATCTGCGTGTCACTGGCCCTGCTGTTCACTTCCCGCCATCTGCAAAACCGCCGTACCGGCGTCCAGGAGTCGCACCATGCGTGATCAGCTTTACATCAATGGCGAGTGGGTCAGCCCGGATCTGGGCGGCTACCTGGACGTGATCGACCCGGCCACCGAACAGGTCTTCCACCGCGTGGCGGCAGGCACCGAAGAAGATGTCGACCATGCCGTGCGCGCGGCCCGGCGTGCCTTCGACAATGGCTGGGGCCAAAGCAGCGGCGCCGAGCGTGCGCAGTGGCTGGAGGCTTTGGCCGACGAACTGGAAACCGGCAAACAGGCGCTGGCGGAACTGGAAGTGCGCGACAACGGCAAACCCTTGCCGGAAGCACAATGGGACATCGGCGACGCCATCGCCTGCTTTCGCTACTACGCCGGTCTGGCCCGCGAACTGGACCAGCAGCAGGACCAGCCGCTGGCGTTGCCGGACGAGCGTTTCCGCTGCCGCATCCGCCACGAGCCGATTGGCGTCGCCGGGCAGATCATTCCCTGGAACTACCCGTTATTGATGGCCGCGTGGAAGGTCGCACCCGCCCTGGCCGCCGGGGCCACGGTGGTGTTGAAACCGTCCGAGCTGACGCCGCTGACCGCCCTGGAACTGGCCGCCGCCGCCGATCGCATTGGCTTGCCTGCCGGGGTGTTGAACGTGATCACCGGCTTCGGCGCCGACGCCGGCAGCCCGCTCACCGAGCACCCGGGCGTGGACAAACTGGCGTTCACCGGCAGTGTGCCCACCGGGGCGAAAATCATGTCGGCGGCGGCGCGGGACATCAAGAACATCAGCCTGGAACTGGGCGGCAAGTCGGCCTTCATCGTGTTCGATGACGCCGATGTCGAAGCGGCAGTGGAGTGGATTCTGTTCGGGATTTTCTGGAATCAGGGCCAGGTGTGCAGCGCCACGTCACGCCTGCTGGTGCAGGAAACCATCGCCCCGCGCCTGATCGAACGGCTGGTGGAAGAAACCCGCAGGATCAGCATCGGCCCCGGCATGCAGCCCGGTGTTCTGCTCGGGCCGCTGGTCAGCCAGGGTCAGTTCGACAAGGTGCTCGGCTTCATCGACCAGGGCCTGGCCAGCGGCGCCCGTTTGCTCACGGGCGGACGGCGACCGGCGCATCTGGCCGAAGGTTATTTCGTCGAACCGGCGATTTTCGATGAGCCGGGCCACAGCAGCATTCTGTGGCGCGAAGAAGTGTTCGGCCCGGTGCTGTGCATCAAGCGCTTCAAGACCGAAGAACAAGCAGTGCAAATGGCCAACGCCAGCCGCTTCGGCCTGGCCGCCGCCGTGATGAGCGCCGACTTGCAACGCAGCGCCCGGGTCGCCAACCAGCTGCGCGCCGGGATCGTCTGGGTCAACTGCTCGCAGCCGACCTTCGTCGAGGCACCCTGGGGCGGCATGAAACACAGCGGCATCGGCCGGGAGCTGGGCCAATGGGGCTTGCACAACTACCTGGAGGTCAAGCAGGTCACCGAGTACGTCAGCGACCAGCCGTGGGGGTGGTATTTGAAGTAAGCGGGTCAACTGTGGGAGCGGTGGATCAGCCAATATCTCTATTGGATGTGCTGGCCTCTTCGCGGGCAAGCCCGCTCCCACAGGGACTGTGGCCAGCCGCAAGGTTGGCGTTCGCTGAGGATCAAACTGTGGGAGCGGGCTTGCTCGCGAAAGCGGCGGGTCAGCCAATATCTCTGTTGGATGTGCTGGCCTCTTCGCGGGCAGGTCCGCTCCCACAGGGACTGTGGCCAGCCGCAAGGTTGGCGTTCGCTGAGGAGCAAACTGTGGGAGCGGGCTTGCTCGCGAAAGCGGCGGGTCAGCCAATATCTCTGTTGGATGTGCTGGCCTCTTCGCGGGCAGGTCCGCTCCCACAGGGACTGTGGCCAGCCGCAAGGTTGGCGTTCGCTGAGGAGCAAACTGTGGGAGCGGGCTTGCTCGCGAAAGCGGCGGGTCAGCCAATATCTCTGTTGGATGTGCCGGCCTCTTCGCGGGCAAGCCCGCTCCCACAATATTTTTTGGATACCCGTAGATGTTGCGCATACCAGATAACCCTGTGGGAGCGGGCTTGCCCGCGAAGAGGCCGGGACATCCAGCATCGAAGTCGCCTGCCCCGCCCATATCCGCCGACAGTTCCGTTACCAAGGCAGGCTTGTGGCTACGGGCTGACAACGCGTAGTTTGAATGACCTGCCCTGCAAACCCGCCGGAGTTGATCAATGCGCATCGCCTTGCTGTCCGACATGCACCTGTCCGTCAACGCGATCCCTTTTCCCGCCGTGGATGCCGATATTGTCGTGCTCGCCGGGGATATCGCCCGGCCGGCCAAGGCCATCGAGTGGGCCAGGGCGTGTCCGGTTCCGCTGGTGTACGTGGCGGGCAATCACGAGTTTTATGGCAGTGACCTGGTGTCCACCCACGAACAGTTGAAGAGCCTGGCGCAAGGCACGCAGATCCACGTTCTGGAGCGTTCGGAGTATGTCCACGACGGCGTGCGTTTTCTCGGTTGCACCTTGTGGTCTGACCATCGTCTGCTCGACAGCCCCGAGGATCGGGCGCAGGGCATCGATCTGGCGACCCAGTTGATCCGGGACTTCAGCCACATCAGGATCGCCCCCGACTTTCCAGACCTGTTCACACCCGCCATTTCCCAGCTGGTGTTTCTGCAGTCGGTCGCCTGGCTGGAAGACTGCTTCACCCGCGACAGCAGCATGCCCACGGTGGTGGTCTCACATTTCGCCCCGACACGCTTGAGCATCGCCCCGGCGTTTGCCGGTTCGCCGATCAACTCAAGCTTTGTCTCGGACCTTGAGGCGCGGATCAAAGACTGGCAGCCGGCACTGTGGCTGCATGGCCACACCCATGGCAGCTTCGATTATCGGGTGGGCGACACCCGCGTGGTCTGCAACCCCCGGGGCTATGCCAGGAATGGCATCAACGAAAACCCTGATTTCGATGATGCCTTGGTGATCGACCTGGCGCTCTGAAGCCCCCTCAGATCAACAGTTCCAGCGTATCGAACAGCTCGACATCCTCTGGCCGTGCCGAACGGGCGCGGCGCCGGATGACCTGGAACAGGCAGTCGACGAAGCATTGCGCGGCCACCCCCAGCTGGGCATTGCGCCCGGTGACGATGCCGATGGTGTCGGTGGCAAAGCTCTCCTGCAGAGCCAGGCGCCTGACCCGTTCGCGGTAGCCCGGGATGGTGAGCATCGGCTCCGGAAAATAACTGAGCATGTCGGTCTGCTCGACCAGTGAAAGCGTCAGCTGCGGTGAATGCGCGCGGTGGATGTGCTGCATGTCGATCTGCGCGCCATGCTGCCAGAACAGCTCGGTCATCAAGCCTTCGTGGTTGGCGTCGGGGTAATTGACCACCCAATCCTGATCGAGCAATTCGTGGATGGAGCGGCTTTCACCCAGCGGATGCCCATGGCGGGCGACGACGGCCATGCGATACGAAAAAATCTGCTCGCTGACAAACTCCGGGCGCGGCAGTAGCGAAGACACCAGCCCCACCGCAAACTCCATGGTGCCGTCGCGCAAACGCGGCAACGTCACCGCCATCAGGCCTTCGAAAATCTCCAGGCGTACCCGGGGCATGCGCTGGCGGAACAGCGTCACGACTTCGGGCAACAGGGTCATGCCCATCCACGGCGAAATGCCCAGGCGCAACTGCCCTTCGGCCTGATCGCTCAGGTGTGCCAGTTCCAGTTGTGCGCGTTCAAGTTGGCTGAGCATCTGCCGCGCATGCTGCAACAGCGACTGCCCGTAGGTGGTCAGCACCACGCCGCTGGCATTGCGCACCAGCAGCGGCAGGTTCAAGTGCTCCTCCAGCTCGCGCAAGGCCTTGGCCACTGCCGTCTGCGACACCCCCAGTTGCCGCGCCGCCGCACGAATGCTGCCGCAATCGGCAATCATCACCAGCGCCCGCAATTGATGCAGCTTCATCCCTTCCTCCTGATGCACCGGGTGTAAACCTGCGGTTTTCAGCCCAGCTTTTTTGCGACTGCCGCGGCATTCGCCAACTCATTAGCATCGCAGGGTATCAGTCCAACAGCCGAAAACGACCAATAAAAACGAGGAGAATCTGATGATCGACTTGCCCGCCCTGCCCGGCATTCGTGCGCTCCAAGAAGAGATGATCGCCCTGCGCCGACACCTCCACGCCCACCCGGAATTGAGCTTTGAAGAGTTCGCCACCGCCGACCTGGTGGCGGGCAAGCTCCAGGCCTGGGGTTATCAAGTGCACCGGGGCCTGGGCGGCACCGGTGTGGTCGGGCTGCTGCGCCGAGGCACCGGCGGCAAGACGATCGGCCTGCGAGCCGACATGGATGCGCTACCGATCATCGAACAGACCGGTTTGCCCTACTCCAGCCGCCACGAGGGTGTGATGCACGCCTGCGGTCACGACGGGCACACGGCGATGCTGCTGGCGGCTGCCCGCTACCTGGCCGAGAGCGGTGAGTTCGACGGCTCGCTGGTGGTGATTTTCCAGCCCGCCGAAGAAGGCGACGGCGGCGCCCGGCGCATGCTCGAAGACGGTTTGTTCGAGCTGTTCCCCTGCGACGCGGTGTTTGCGATGCACAACATGCCGGGGCTGCCGACGGGCAAACTGGGATTCCTCGCCGGTCCGTTCATGGCCTCGACCGACACCGTGAGCATTCGGGTCGACGGCGTTGGCGGTCACGGCGCCATGCCGCACAAGGCCGTTGACCCGGTGCTGGCCGGCTCGGCCATCGTCATGGCGTTGCAGAGCATCGTCTCGCGCAATGTCGCGCCGCTCGACACCGCTGTCATCACCGTTGGCGCGTTCCATGCCGGGATCGCGGCCAATGTGATTCCCGATCATGCCGAGCTGCAACTGAGCGTGCGCGCACTCAAGGCGCAAGTACGCGACGAGCTGATAACACGGATCACCGCCGTGGCCGAGGCCCAGGCGGCAAGTTTTGGCGCACGCGCCACGGTGACGGTCGACGAGGCGCAGCGCTTCCCGGCACTGTTCAATCACCCCGACAGTACTGAATTCGCCCGCCAGGTGGCGCTCGATTGGGTGGGCGAACAAGGCTTGATCCCCAACATGCAGCCACTGACCGGCAGCGAGGATTTCGCCGTGATGCTCGAACGCTGCCCCGGCTGTTACCTGCTGATCGGCAACGGTGATGGTGAAGGCGGCTGCATGGTGCACAACCCCGGCTACGACTTCAACGACGACTGCCTGGCGACCGGTGCGAGCTACTGGGTGCGACTGGTCGAGGCCTTCCTGGCCTGATCCCTCCAAAACCTGCTGGTATCGCCCTCGTCTTCAGGAGTTCGCCCCATGTCCACTCCCCTTTCCACCGCCCTGCCCGATGCCGCCGCAGCCCGGCGGCCGATTGGCGCAAAAGCCATCGCCGCCATCACCATCGGCTCGGGTCTCGAGTTCTACGATTTCTCCGTCTACAGCTTCTTCGCCACGCTCATCGGTCGCCAGTTTTTCCCGGTCGAGAGCACGCTCGGGCAATTGCTGCTGTCGCTGGCCACCTTTGGCGTCGGTTTCGGCATGCGCCCCATCGGTGGCCTGGTGCTGGGGGCCTATGCCGACCGGGCCGGACGCAAACCGGCGATGATGCTGACCCTGTGGCTGATGGCACTGGGTTCGCTGTTGTTCACCATCGCACCCACCTATGCGCAGATCGGCGTCTTCGCGCCGTTGATCATTGTGCTGGCACGCTTGATCCAGGGCTTCGCCATCGGCGGTGAAGTCGGTGCCTCGACAGCGATGCTGATGGAATACGCCGATGACAAAAGCCGCGGTTTCTACGGCAGTTGGCAGCTGTTCAGCCAGGGCTTGAGTTTCCTGCTGGGGGCGCTGGTGGCGTTGGCCCTGAGTTCGTCCTTGTCGCCCGAGGCGCTGGAGAGCTGGGGTTGGCGGATACCTTTTGCCTTGGGAATCCTGGTGATCCCGGTCGGCATCTACATCCGTCGCCACCTCAAGGAAACCGCCGCCGAACAAGGTCATGAAGCGGTATCGAGCGTGCGGGTGATCTTCACCGGTTATCGTCGCCTGATCGTGACCGGTGTGCTGCTGGTGATCGGCAGCACCGCGTCCAGCTACATCGTGCTCGATTACATGACCAACTACACGGTCACGGTGTTGCACCTGCCAATGACCATGGGCACCACCGCCGCCTGCCTTGGCGCACTGGTGCAGATCAGCCTGTCGATCTGGGCCGGCCGGCTCAGCGACCGGATCGGCCGGCGCCGCACCATCGCCCTGGGCAGCATTCCCATGCTGTTGCTGATCTACCCGGCGTTCATCCTGATGAACCGGTTCCCGACGCTCGGCATGCTGCTGGCCGTTTCGTTGGTCACCACCTTGTTGCTGGTGTTGATCACGGTGCCGACCCTGGTGTTGATCACTGAACTGTTCCCAAGGGCGATTCGCGCCACCGGGTTGTCGATCATCTATTGCCTGGGCGTCTCGGTGTTCGGTGGCTTCGCGCAGTTCTTCGCCACCGGGCTGATCGGCTTGACCGGCAACAACAACGCCCCGGCGCTGTATGTCATGGCGTGCCTGTGCCTGACCCTGATCGGGCTGGCGCGGGTCAAGGAAACAGCCGGCAAGCCGCTGGACTAGGCCGCCGGTCAAGGGGTCGCCCGAAAGCCTCGGGCGACCTTACCCCACGCTTGGCGCGAAACGTTGCGCGTACTCCCTGGGGCTCACGCCAAGGCGCCGGACGAAAACCTTCCTCAGCACGTCGACGCTTTGATAACCGCATCGGCGTGCGACCTCTTCCATCGAGCGCCCGCCCAGTTCGAGCTCCCGGCAGGCCGCTTCCAGCCGAACGTCTTCAACGTACCTGGCCGGCGTGGTCTGCAACTCCCGCTGGAAGATCCGTATCAGGGTTCGCACGCTAGTGGCAAAGCGATCCGCGAGGATTTCCACGGTCAGTTGTGAACCCAGGTGCTCGCTGATCCACTGGCGCAGCTCATCCAGATTTGAACCGGGGACCTGCTGCGATTGCAAGGCGACACTGAACTGCGCCTGCCCACCGGGACGGCGCAGGAACAGCACCAGGTTTTTCGCGATGTCCAGCGCGGCGTCATCCCCCAGGTCTTCGCTGACCAGTGCCAGGGCAAGGTCGATGCCCGCCGAGATGCCGGCCGAGGTATAGAGGTTGCCGTCCTTGATCCAGATCGGATTCGGATCGACCTGCACCTTGGGATAACGCTCGGCGAGGTCCCGCGCCATGCGCCAGTGAGTCGTCGCACGGCGCCCGTCCAGCAGCCCTGCATCCGCCAGGGCGAACGCGCCGACACAGATCGAGCACACCCGGCGCACGCTTTGCGACCTCGTGCGAACCCATTCGATGGCCGCCCCGTCCAGTTGATCGATTGCCTGCCAGCCCGTCGCCACGATCAGCGTGTCGATGGGCTTGTCGGCACGACGCTCCTGCTCAAGGGTCGTGTGGGCCATGAGTCCGATGCCGGTGCTGCTGGCCATCTGCGGGTCTACACCGGCGCAGACCAGTTCAAGTACGTAGGGCGCGAAGGCTCCCTCGTGCAGGGTATTCGCCAGGGAAAACACCTCGGCCGGGCCGATCACATCAAGCCCGTCCACGGGTGGCAGGCCCAAGATCACGATGCGTTTTGGCGTGCGGCCAATCGATGGCTGGCCGGGTTTTGTCTTGCTGGTCACGGCTGACTCCTGCACGTTCAAGGCGCCAATATTGGCACAAATCAACCGTAAATAGTCAATTGTGCCACCCACCAAATCCCTAGAGTGAACGTCAAGTCATCTTCATCCCCGGGAGGCAACGTGAATACACCCATCAACATCGGCGGTTTCAGCGCCCCAGACTCCGAACTGGCCCGCAGAGCCGCCGCGCTCGTGGAACGCGTCCACTCCAGGGCGCTTTTGCATCATGTGCACCGGACATGGTGGTTTGCCGAATTCCTCGGCCAACGCCGGGGCTTGCAGTACGACCGCGAAACGGTCTACCTCGCGGCATTGCTGCACGATCTGGGGCTGACGCCCGAGTTTGCCGCCGACCAGCGCTTTGAAGTCGATGGCGCCGATGCCGCCCGTCGTTTTCTCCTGGCCAACGGTTATGCGCAGGCAAAAGCCGAACAGGTCTGGGATGCGATCGCCCTGCACTCCAGCGCCGGCATCGCCGACCGTAAACAGCCGGAAATCGCCCTGATCTATCTGGGTGCCCATGTCGATGTCATGGGGCTGCACCTGGATGAAATCACCCCCGCGCTGGTCGACGACACGCTCGCGCTCTACCCCCGCATCGGCATGAAAGCGGCCTTTACCCAGGCCATTGCCGAGGTGGCCAGAAAGAAACCCCACACGGCCATCGGCACCGGGCTCGCGGATGTCGGACGTCGCCATATCCATGGCTTCGATTGCCCGAATGTCTGCGACCTGATCGACAGCGCGCCGTTCGAAAGCTGATCCACACCAATTCGTTCATTACTCTGGGAGACTCCACCATGCAGCCACGTACCTACCTCATCACCGGGGCAACCGGTAAAACCGGGGTCCATACCGTCCGTCACCTGCTCAATGCAGGTCATGCGGTGCGCGCCTTTGTGCATCAACTGGACGAACGCAGTGCCGCCTTGCAGAACGAGGGCGCCGAAATCTTCGTCGGCGACCTGCTGGAACATGACGACATCTTGCGTGCCATGGCAGGTGTGACCGGCGCTTACCTGTGCTACCCGGTTCGCCCCGGCTACATTCAGGCGACCGCCTACTTTGCCGATGCCGCGAGGCGCGCAGGCGTCGAGGTGGTGGTGGAAATGTCGCAGATTTCCGCTCGCGAAGACTCGCTGAGCCATGCCGCACGCGACCACTGGATCGCCGAGCGCGTACTCGACTGGTCGGGCGTGCCTGTGGTGCACATTCGCCCGACATTCTTTTCCGAATGGCTGATTTTTCCCTGGGTGCTGGATCAGATCGTCAAGGAAAACAAAATAACGCTGCCGTACGGTAACGGGCGGCACGCACCGATTGCCGCCGAAGACCAGGCCCGCGTGATCGCCAGGCTACTGACCCAGCCCGCCGGTCATATCGGCAAGACCTACCCGCTGTGCGGCCCGGTCGAACTGAGCCATGGGCAAATCGCCGAGAAAATCAGCGCCATCGTCGGCCGCACCATCACCTACAGTCCGTCGACGCTGGAGGAGTATCGCCAGCACCTGCAGACCTACGATCTGCCGGAATTTGTCATCCAGCACTTCCTGGAGGTGGCTGTCGATTACCAGAACGGGATCTTCGGCGGAGTGGATGGCGTGATCGGGCAGATCACCGGTCAAGCGCCGCAAACGGTGGCTGACTTCGTACGGGCCAATCGCCCATTGTTCGAACAGTGACCGTGGCGGGCGTATGCGTCGGATGCTGGGGACCCGCGCATACGCCCAACGCCTTCAACAACAGCGCGTATTGCACTTGCCCCGGCCAAAACGCGCTTCCTGGCGTTCGCGGAAAAACGCCTCATGACTCATGACCGGCTCGCCTGGGCGGTTGCGGGCCATCTGCGCCACGTAGTTGTCGTACTCAGGAACGCCGACCATCAAGCGGGCACCCTGGCCGAGCAATCTGGCGACCTGCTGCAATTTGCGGAACATGGCTGATCTCTCTGTGAACGTCGAACCTGGCCCATGAAACCGCGCCCATGTATCTGCATTGTGTCGACATCGGGCGCCTTTGTATTTGCAAGTATCAGGGGTCGCGCCCGATGCAGCGCCGGCAACCCGCTACACTTTCCTCGCTCCGCCGCTGCACCCCAGCGGCCAAAACCCCTGACTTCTGATCTGGAGGTGTCCCATGAGCGACAGCAGCGAACTCACTACCTTTACCGGCTGGGCCGCCACGGCAGCGGGCGCGCCACTGCAACGCTACAGCTACGATCCCGGCCCGTTGGGAAACGATGAGGTGGAAGTCGCCGTGGAATATTGCGGCGTCTGCCACTCCGACCAGTCGCTGATCGACAACGATTGGGGAATCAGCAGCTACCCGTTCATTCCCGGCCATGAAGTAGTCGGCCGTATCGTGCGGCTGGGCGCCCAGGTGCGCGGCCTGGAACCGGGCCAGCGGGTGGGCATCGGTTGGTACAAGGGCAGTTGCATGCATTGCACCTCGTGCATCGAAGGCTCCCATAACCTGTGCAGCACGGTTCAACCGACCATCATCGGCAGCAACGGTGGCTTTGCCGACCGCATTCGCGCGCACTGGGCCTGGGCCCTGCCGATTCCGGACGGGCTCGACCCGGCGCTGGCCGGGCCATTGTTCTGTGCCGGCTCGACCGTGTTCAACCCGCTGCTGGAGTTCGGCATCAAGCCCACCGACCGGGTCGGCGTGGTGGGTATCGGCGGCCTCGGTCACCTGGCGCTGCGCTTTCTCAACGCCTGGGGCTGCGACGTCACGGCATTCACTTCGTCGCTGAGCAAGCAGGACGAAGCCAGGCGCCTGGGCGCACACAAGGTGGTCGCCTCGACCGACACCGCTGCACTCAATGCCATTGCCGGCACCCTGGATTTTCTCCTGGTCACCGCCAACGCCAACCTCGACTGGACCGCCATGCTTGCCACCCTGCGCGGCAAGGGTCGCCTGCACTTCGTCGGCGTCGTGCCCGATGCCATTCCGGTGCACGTGTTCAACCTGATACCCCAGCAAAAGGTCATGTCCGCCTCACCGGTCGGCTCCCCGGCCAACACCGCGACCATGCTGGAGTTCTGCGCACGCCATCAGATCCTGCCGCAGGTCGAGATGTTTCCCATGAGCCGGATCAACGAAGCCATCGATCATCTGCGCAGCGGCAAGGCGCGTTACCGGGTGGTGCTGGACGCCAGTCAGTGACAGGTGACGAACGAAGAAAAAAGGGCCGCTTGTTCAAGCGGCCCTTTTTTTGCTCAGGGATTGGTTACTTGTGCCGGTACCGCGGGCATATGCGGGTCACTCCAGCTGAACCGATAGGCTTTGCTGGCTTCTTGCGGCAGGCATTTGCCGTTGTCGGCGTCCACGCCCACGATCGACCAGTTGGCCCGGGAGTTTTCCCCCAGTTCACGGGCCGCTTCGGGTTTGAAGCACTGGTTCAGGATGTCATCCGGCACCAGGGCGTAGGCCTTGGGGTGTTCGCGCAGATACATCGCGGCTTTTTCGATGGACGAATAGTCCATGCCGAAATGCACGATCGGCTGGCGGGCAAACAACCAGTGCCCCTCTTCCCAGTTGACCAGCACCAGATCGGCGCCCTGGGTCAGGGTCGCGGCCTGCGTCATGAGCACCTGATCGATGTTGGTGCCTTCCTTGAGCGGCTCGATGAAACCACGGGCAAACCACAACACGAACCAGGTCGCCACCAGTGCCGGGAACACCCGGCGCAAACGCGGGTGCTTTTTGAACCAGCGCTTGAGCATCCATGGAACCAACGGCGCGGCGACCAGCACCAGCCCAGGCAACGCCGGGTAGATGTACAGCTTGCGCTTGCCGCTGCTGATGCAGAAAAACAGCACCACCAGTGCGACCCAACCGAGCAATACCAGGACCCGGCCGTCACGTTTTTGCAACTGCCGGCGCCAGGCGGGCACCAGCCATGGCAGCACCAGCACCAACGGCAGCCAGTACTGCGGAATCACGTTGGTGAAGAAATACCAGAACGGTTCGCGGTGATGCCACGCGGCGGCATAGCGGCCTGCGGTCTGGTGCAGGAGGATCTCCCGCGCATAGGCAATTTCGTCTGCGCTGCCATTGAAGATGATGGACAAGGCCAGGGGCAGCAGCCAGATCGCAATCGCCGCGAGCATCAGCGCCAAACCCAGCAGCCACTTGCGCGCCTCGCCGGGCATGGCCACCACACCGGGCCAGTCCTTGCGTACCGCATAGGCGTAAGGAATCAGCAACAGCGCCGGCAGAAAACCCACGCCCTTGGTGATCACGCCGATGCCCATGGCCGCGCAGCCCACGTAGAACCAGCGCCACGCAGGGCCCAGCAGCAGGTGTCGCGCCAGACCGTACAGGCCCAGGGTGGTGAACAGAATCAGCAAGCTGTCGATCTGCCCGGTGCGCAGGATGCTGTAGGTCTGGTACGTCGCCAGGTACAGCAGTGCGGCGTTGCGTCCGGTACGCTGGGTCCACAGGCGACGGCCCAGGTCATAGACCATCGCCGTGACCGTCACGGCCGAAAACAGCCCCGGGATGTACAGGGCGATGTTGGGCTTGCCGGTCAGCCAGGTGAAAAACGCCACCGTCCACATGAAAATCGGCGGCTTGTCGCCGTAGATCTCGGCGGCCCGGTGCGGGATCAGCCACGAGCCGTTTTGCAGCATTTCCAGGGCAACGCCGAGGAAGCGTTCCTCATCGACATTCTGCGCCTGGCGCAGCCCCATTCCCGCGCCGATCAGCAACAGGGCAAGCAGCATCAGACCCAGGCATTCGACCCTGGGCGACAACGATCTACGCATGATTTATTCCTTCACGCTTCTGCTTTTGGCAATCAATTGCAGGTTGCGAAAGTAGACAATGGAGCCGAACGCCTGCCCGGCGATGAACACCGGGTCCTGGCGATAGATGGCGTAGGCCAGCAGCAAGGTGCTGCCGACGATGCTCAGGTACCAGAAGTTGGTCGGGATCACGCTGCGTTTCTTGTACTCGCTGTACAACCACTGCAGGACAAACCGCCCGGTAAAAGCCACCTGCCCCGCAAAGCCGACCAGCAGCCACAGGGTTTCACGCGACAACATCATCCTTCGATCTCCTGGGCAATAGTGTTCAGCCGTGTGCGCTTGATCAGCCACCAGACCCCGAACAGATCGAGAATGCCGACCAGCGCGCGGTCGATGTTGCCGTATTTCGATACCCCGGCCGTGCGCGGCCGGTGGTTGACCGGGTGCACGATCATGCGCCCGTTGTGGCGCTGGATCAGCGCCGGAATGTAGCGATGCATGTGGTCGAAGTACGGCAGGCGC
>NZ_JBKFTN010000043.1:0-21209 GCF_050432945.1 Pseudomonas sp. 18173 | reverse complement strand
ATCGGTGTCTGGGATTACTTGACCAGTTCAGCTCGCTCCTACAGAGGGCGGTGGTGTTACTGGGTGACAAACTTCGCACTGACATACGGCGAATAGTCCGGTAGCACCGTTTCAACCTTCCCTTGTTCCTTCAGGAATTTCGCCGTCTCGCCAATGGCCTTGGCCGTGCCGCCGTCCAGCAGCGCGGTGCTCTGTTGCGCCTTGGCATCCGGGAAGGCGGAACCGGCCAAAAGTTCCGGTACATCGGCGGCGTTGGCGCCGGTCAGTTTGGCGATTTTCTGGACGGGCACCGAATCAACAGTCCATTGGTCCTTGTGGGCGGCATAGTCGGCGAACGAATCCAGGGTGACCCTGGCGAATTTGGCCACGACCTCAGGATGTTTTTCGGCGTAATCCTTGCGCGCCACCCAGACCTCAAAGGTAGGTGCGCCCCATTGGCCCACCTGCGCAGCGTCGGTCAGGGTCTTGCCAGTCTTGCGGATTTCTCCCAGGGCGGGTGACCAGACAAACGCGCCATCAATATCGCCACGCTTCCAGGCTGCGGCGATTTCCGCCGGCTGCAGGTTCACCACTTTGACTTTCGAACCGTCCAGGCCCCAGTGCTTCAGCGCGCCGAGCAGGCTGTAGTGGGAGGTTGAAACGAATGGCGTGGCGATGGTCTTTCCGATCAGATCTTGCGGTTTTTCGATGCCGCTGCCGTTGCGTACCACCAGCGCTTCGGCGGCGTTGATCTGGGCCGAGACGATGAACGCGACAATCGGCAGGTTGCGCGAGGCGGCAGCGGCCAGTGGGCTGGAACCGAGATTGCCGATTTGCACATCGCCCGAGGCAATCGCCGTGACCACTTCCGGACCGCTGTTGAAGCGCCGCCAGTCGATCGGCTGGCCGATGGTTTTTTCATAAAGGCCATCGGCCTGGGGGACTTTGCTCGGGTCGATTCCGGTTTGATAGCCGACGGTGAGGTTCGCCGCCTGTGCCGTGAAAGAAAGTGCCAGCGATACACAAACTGTAACAATTGATCCGGATAGTGCGCGTTTGGTCGTCATGGGGGTCGCCTTTCGGTAAAGGATTTGTTGCCGAATTGCGTCAGAAACTAAACGATCTAAAAAAGTAAAAATAAATACCGTTTAGTAATTAGCTTATGAGCCGAACCGTCTATTCTGGGGTAATCGTGCAGTGGGGAGCTAAATTCCTAAACGGTATTAGAAAAGAATCGAGTCATTCTTTTCAGGTTTATGACGAAATCATGACCCTGCAGGGACCAAAAAATCGGGGATTAGACTATGGTCGTAGACACATATAGTTACGATTGACTTGTGGGTCACGGTCTGGCGCTAATCGCGCATCTTAGGATCTCGGGCGTCGACTCGAGGCCAGGAATACAAGAATTAGAAACGAGAGGAGCTACACAATGAACAAGTCCAACTTGGCACTGGCCGTGGCCGTAGGGGTATTGGCGCAGCAGGCAGGCGCAGCCGGCTTCCTGGAAGACAGCAAGGCTTCCATCAGCTCTCGCACCATGTATTACGACGCCGACATGCGCGAAGGCGCGAGCACGCCGGCTAACCGTCAGCGAGAAACCGCTGAGGGTCTGAAGTTCGATTACCTGTCCGGTTTCACCCAGGGTACCGTAGGTTTTGGTATCGACGCCCAGGCCCTGGTGGGTATCCACCTGGATGGCGGCAAGGGGCATCACCCGACCGGTAACGCCAACTCGTTCTTCCCGAGCGATGGCAATGAGGCGGCCGACGAGTGGAGCCGTCTGGATGGCAACGTCAAGGCGCGCTTCTCGAAGACCGAAGCCCACCTGGGCGGCGCTCTGGCACCGAACATGCCGATCCTGATCGCGAACGACAGCCGTCTGCTGCCGCAGACCTTTGACGGTGGCACCATCACCTCCAAAGAAATCGACAACGTGACCTTCAACCTGGGTCAACTGGAGCACGCGTCGGGTCGTGCCTCCTCGAACCGCACTGGCCTGTCTGTGGCTGGCGCGACTGAGGACAGCAACCAGTTCCGTTACGCCGGTGCCGACTGGAAGGTCACCAAAGACCTCCTGCTGCAGTACTACTACGCGAACCTGGAAGACTTCTACAAACAGAACTTCCTCGGCCTGGTGCACGTCTACCCGATCGCGGCCAACCAGTCGTTCAAGACCGATATTCGCTACTTCGACAGCAGCTCCGACGGCAAGAACGGTGACCCAGGTTTCCGTTTCAACAACAACAACGGTTTCGCCAAGAACCCGGGCGAGGTCGATAACAAGACCTGGAGCGCCACATTCACCTATACCCTGGGTGGCAGCGCGTTCCTGCTCGGCCATCAGCGTGTCAACGATGACGGCGGCTTCGTGTTCCTGAACCAGGGCAGCCTGATCGATGACAAAGGTCGCCAGGAAGGTGCCGGCGGCTCCAGCTTCTACTCGTTTACCGATGCCGTGGTGGGCAGCTTCATCCGCGCCGGTGAAAACACCACGTACGGTCAGTACTCCTATGACTTCGCGTCACTGGGTGTGCCAGGCTTGAAAGCTTCGATTGCCTACTTGAATGGCCAGGACATCAAGGCAACCAGCGGTGTGGGTAAAGACCTGAGTGAGCACGAGACTGACGCGCGTATCGATTACGTGATTCAAACGGGCGCACTGAAAGGGTTTGGTACGACCCTGCGTCACGGTACCTACCGTGGCAACACCAGCACCCTTGATCAAGACCAGACCCGTCTGATCTTCAACTACACCTACAGCTTCATGTAATAGCCACAAGAAAAAGGCCCCGTCGATTGGCGGGGCTTTTTTTTTGTGTCGGGCTTTATATTCCATAAAAATAGATGCTACTTCTTTTTTATTCTTTTTAGTTTTTTAATCCGCGCACTAAAGTGCGTCCTCCGACACTCATCCCTGAGCTCGGATTTGGCAATTTCGTCCCTCGACAATTGATCAGGTTCAGGAATCGGCCTTGGCGCCGATACCTCGGTTCTGCCGTGGGAAGTCATATTCCATAGTGGTATTAAAAAGCTTCAAACAATTCTTTTTGGCTTTAATGCCATGTATCCTGCGGCCCGCCAAATGACCGGCCTAGACGGTTTGCCGCGAAATTATGCATTCAGGATCCCGGGCAATCGATTCGAGACCAGGAACATCAGAACTAGAAACGAGAGGAGCGAAACATGAACAAATCCACCTTGGCCATGGCTGTGGCCGTCGGGGTATTGGCCCAGCAGGCAAACGCCGCGGGTTTTATCGAAGACAGCAAGGCAACATTGGGGCTGCGTAATTTTTACATCAATACCGACAACCGTGACGGTGCCGGTGCGAACAAAAACGAAGAATGGGGTCAAGGCTTCGATCTGCGTTTCATCTCCGGCTACACCCAGGGCACCGTCGGCTTCGGTATCGATGCGATCGGCCTGTTGGGCGTCAAGCTGGATTCGGGCGGTGGCACCAACGGCGCTACGGCGACCTCTTACGGCGGCACGGTTTTCCCGAGTAAATCCAACGGCGAGGCCGTAGATGATTTCTCCAGCCTGGGCCTGACCGCCAAAGCCAAGATTTCCCAGACCGAACTGAAGCTGGGCACCCTGCAGCCGAAAAACCCGGTAATCGTGACCAACGATGGCCGCTTGCTTCCGCAAACCTGGCAGGGTGGCCAGATCACGTCCGGCGACATCAAGGATCTGACGCTGGTCGGTGGCCAGATCGAAGCCGTCAAAGGCCGTAACTCCAGCAACAATGAGCAGATGTCGATTTCGGGCGCGAACACTCGCGGCACCAAATTCCGCGACAGCAACAAGTTCATCTATGCCGGTGGCGACTACAAGATCACCAAGGACCTGACTGCCCAGTACTACTACGGCAACCTGGAAGAGTTCTACAAGCAACACTTCCTGGGTCTGGTTCACAGCTGGGCTATCGGCCCAGGCGTGTTGAAGTCGGACTTCCGTTATTTCAACAGCTCCGACGACGGTGCCAATGGCCACGACCCTCTGTTCTTCACCACTGGCAACTACAGCGGTGCAGCCAACGGTAAAGGCAAGGTCGACAACAACCTGTACAGCGGCCTGTTCCTGTATAGCGTTGCCGGTCACACCTTCGGTGGCGGTTATCAGGTCAGCAATGGCAGCAGCGACTTCCCTTGGCTGAATCAGGGCGACGGTTCGTCGAACTACACCATCACTGACTCGCAAATCCAGAAGTTCGGCCGTGCCGGCGAGAAAACCTGGCAAGCACGCTACTCGTTCGACTTCGCCAAGGTCGGCGTACCTGGCCTGACGGCAGGTCTGGTGTACCTGCACGGTGACGATATCGACACCATCAACGCCAAGGGTGGCGAGGCGGCCAATGGTGCTTCCGAGTGGGAGCGCGATCTGAGCGTGGCTTACGTCGTTCAGGAAGGTCCGCTGAAAAACCTGGGTCTGGCGTGGAAAAACGCTACCTGGCGCACCGACCTGCCGAACACCCGTTCGCAGGACGAAAACCGCCTGATCGTCAGCTACTCGATCCCGCTGTTGTAATAGCGCTCGCGTAACCGACACAAAAAAGCCCCGCCCGGTATTGCACCGGGCGGGGCTTTTACATGTTCAAGACGGGTTCACCCCCGTAATCCCGCCTTGAAGTTCCCTCTTTGCAGCAACTCAAGGCCTTCTCGAACCTTGTGGCCGATGTTCGGCGGGTTGCGTGTGCACGTCCAGTGAACAGATGTTTAATATTTCTTTATGATCTAAATAAATCGATATTTATTCTTTTTAATAGATAAAAAACACAGGCACAGTTGAACCCATCAAGCACTCACAAGGAGCAGCACCATGGGTCTCAGACTTGGCGATATCGCCCCCGATTTCGAACAGAATTCCAGCGCCGGCATCATCCGTTTCCATCAGTGGCTGGGCGATAGCTGGGGCGTGCTGTTTTCCCATCCGGCGGATTTCACGCCGGTGTGCACCACCGAACTGGGCTTCACCGCCAGGCTCAAGGATGAATTCGCGGCGCGCGGCGTCAAGGCTATCGCACTGTCCGTGGACCCCGTCGAGTCGCACCACAAGTGGATCGAGGACATCAACGAAACCCAGGGCACCGTGGTCAACTTTCCGATCCTCGATGACGCCGACCGCAAGGTCTCGGACCTCTATGACCTGATCCATCCCAATGCCAACGACACCCTGACCGTGCGTTCTCTGTTCGTGATCGACCCGAACAAAAAGGTCCGGCTGACGATTACCTACCCGGCGAGCACCGGCCGCAACTTCAATGAAATCCTGCGGGTGATCGACTCGCTGCAACTCACCGATAACTTCAAGGTGGCCACACCGGCCAACTGGCAGGACGGTGACGAGGTGGTGATCGTGCCGTCGCTCAAGGATGAGGATGAAATCAAGCAGCGCTTTCCCAAGGGTTATCGTGCCGTTAAGCCTTACCTGCGCCTGACGCCACAGCCGAACCGGTAAGTCAGTCGTTGCTGTGGTGTGGCGGAAAAAGCTTTCGCGAGCAAGCCCGCTCCCACAAGGGCTTNGTGATCGTGCCGTCGCTCAAGGATGAGGATGAAATCAAGCAGCGCTTTCCCAAGGGTTATCGTGCCGTTAAGCCTTACCTGCGCCTGACGCCACAGCCGAACCGGTAAGTCAGTCGTTGCTGTGGTGTGGCGGAAAAAGCTTTCGCGAGCAAGCCCGCTCCCACAAGGGCTTACGCGGTCAACTGTGGGAGCGGGCTTGCTCGCGAAGGCGGCAGATCAGACACCACAGGCTTTACGGTTAACAGCACCCACAAAGCAGGGGATTTCAGGCCGTTTCGACGGTCTGTTTTTTTGCCTGGAAGAAGTGAATTTATATATCTCTTAAATGCATAACCAAATGAACAAATATGATTTATGGATATATAAATCAGCTGTTAAGGTCACTCCATCGAAGCGAGATCGCAAACCGCGAATCGCCAGTACTACGCAAGGAATCGTCTGAATGCTGGTTGTCTCACTCGGTGGCAGTCCCAGTCAGCGCTCTCGTTCCGGGGTGCTGCTGGATCGCTCCCGGAAATGGTTACAGGAGCAGGGCGTGGAAGTGGTGAGTTATCAGGTGCGGGACTTCCCGGCCGAGGACTTGCTGCACGCACGCTTCGACAGCCCCAAGGTCATCGACTTGCTGCAACAGATTGAAAACGCCGATGGCCTGCTGATCGCCACACCGGTTTACAAGGCATCGTTTTCCGGAGCCCTGAAAGTCCTGCTGGACCTGCTGCCCGAACGCGCCCTGAGCCACAAGGTTGTTTTGCCAATGGCCACTGGCGGCAGCATCGCCCACATGCTGGTGGTGGATTACGCGCTCAAGCCGGTGCTGTCGGCCTTGAAGGCCCAGGAAATGCTGCAGGGGATTTTCGCCGTCGACAGCCAGATCGCTTACGGCGAAGGCAGTGCCCTGGCGCAATTGGCGCCGGAGCTGGAGCAACGTTTACATGAAGCGCTGGAGCAGTTTTCCAGCGCCATGGCGCGACGGCCCAAGCCGCTCGATCCGAACCTGTTGAATGATCGTTTGTTGAGTGCTCGCTGGAGCATTTAAGCCTCACCGAAAATTGAAGTACTGGCCTTACTCGCCCGCCAACGGGCAAGCAGGTGCAGCCAAAACCCAACTGCAAAAAGGAGAGCGCCATGCGCCCTGTCATTTTGCGTCGTGGTCTGGTCGCTCTGTTTGCTGCGGCTGTCACCTTCGGCGCCATTACTCAAGCTCAGGCCGAGACGCTACGAATCGGCTATCAGAAATACGGCACCCTGGTGCTGCTCAAAGCCAAGGGCACCCTGGAAAAACGCCTCGCCGCCCAAGGCGTGGACGTGCAATGGACTGAATTCCCCGGTGGCCCGCAACTGCTTGAAGGCTTGAACGTCGGCTCCATCGACTTCGGCGTCACCGGTGAAACTCCGCCAGTGTTCGCCCAGGCAGCCGGTGCTGATTTGCTCTACGTCGCCTACGAACCGCCAGCGCCGCACAGTGAGGCGATCCTGGTGCCGAAGGACTCGGCAATCAAGTCGGTGGCAGAGCTCAAGGGCAAGAAAGTCGTGCTCAACAAGGGCTCCAACGTGCACTACCTGCTGGTGCGTGCGCTGGAAGACGCCGGCCTCAAATACACCGACATCCAGACCGTATTCCTGCCGCCGGCCGATGCCCGCGCTGCGTTCGAGCGTGGCAGCGTCGACGCCTGGGTCATCTGGGACCCGTACCAGGCGGCCGCCGAACAACAGCTGCAAGCGCGCACCCTGCGTGACGGCCAGGGCCTCGTCGACAACCATCAGTTCTACCTGGCGACCAAACCTTACGCGCAAAAAAATCCCGAGGTGATCAAGACCCTGGTGGAAGAAGTGCGGGCGGTGGGCGAGTGGTCCAGGGCCAATCCACAGGACGTGACCCAGCAAGTGTCGCCACTGCTCGGCCTGCCGGCGGACATCACCCTGACCTCGGTGAAACGCCAGGGTTACGGCGCGCTGTTCCTCACCCCGGAAGTGGTCGCCGCACAGCAGAAAATCGCCGACAGCTTTTACCAGCTCAAGCTGATTCCAAAGCCGCTCAGCATCAAAGACGTGATCTGGACGCCGCCGGCCGCCGTGGCCCAAAGCTCAGTAACCAAAGCCCAGTAAATCGATTCCCCAAGGAGACCACTCCAATGAGCCTCAATATCTTCTGGTTCCTGCCTACCCACGGCGACGGCCATTACCTTGGCACCGCCGAAGGCGCCCGCGCCGTCGACCACGGCTACCTGCAACAAGTCGCGCAAGCCGCTGACCGCCTGGGTTTTGGCGGGGTGCTGATTCCCACCGGCCGCTCCTGCGAAGACTCGTGGCTGGTGGCGGCATCGCTGATTCCGGTGACCCAGCGTCTGAAGTTCCTTGTCGCCCTGCGCCCCGGGATCATTTCCCCGACGGTGGCGGCGCGCCAGGCCGCGACCCTGGATCGGCTGTCGGGTGGTCGTGCGTTGTTCAACCTGGTGACGGGCGGTGATCCGGAGGAGTTGGCGGGCGATGGTCTGTTCCTCAGCCACGAAGAACGCTATCAGGCCTCCGTGGAGTTCACCCGCATCTGGCGCCGCGTGCTGGAAGGCGAAACCGTCGATTACGACGGTCAGCACATCAGCGTGAAGGGGGCGAAGTTGCTCTATCCGCCGATCCAGCAGCCGCGTCCACCGCTGTACTTCGGCGGCTCGTCGGAGGCCGCGCAGGACCTGGCGGCAGAGCAGGTGGAAATGGTCCTGACCTGGGGCGAACCACCGGCAGCCGTGGCGGAAAAGATCGAGCAGGTCCGTGCCAAAGCCGCCAAGCTCGGACGCACCGTGCGCTTCGGAATTCGCCTGCACGTGATCGTACGCGAAACCAATGCCGAGGCCTGGCAAGCGGCGGATCGACTGATCTCGCATCTGGACGACGACACCATCGCCCGTGCCCAGGCTTCGCTGGCGCGTTTCGATTCGGTCGGTCAGCAACGCATGGCCGCACTGCATGGCGGCAACCGCGACAACCTGGAAGTCAGCCCCAACCTGTGGGCCGGTGTTGGTCTTGTACGCGGCGGTGCCGGTACGGCGCTGGTGGGCGATGGCCCGACCGTGGCTGCCCGCGTGAAGGAGTACGCGGACCTGGGCATCGACACCTTTATTTTTTCCGGATACCCGCATCTGGAAGAGTCGTATCGGGTGGCGGAGTTGTTGTTCCCGCACCTCGATGTCGAGCGCCCTGAGCTGCCGAAAAGTGCCGGCTACGTCAGCCCGTTCGGCGAGATGGTCGCCAACGACATTCTGCCCAAAGCCGCGTCCCAGAGCTGAGGCGCAGCCATGAAGAAAATCATCCACAGCCTGGCGCCCTGGGCGTTGCCGGTGTTGCTGCTGGCGGTGTGGCAGTTGAGTGTGTCGGCGGGCTGGTTGTCGACACGGATCCTGCCGGCACCGATCGCCGTGATCGAAGCCGGCGTGAGCCTGGTGCGCAGCGGCGAAATCTGGACGCACCTGGCCATCAGTGGCTGGCGTGCCGCGCTGGGTTTCACCATTGGTGGCGGCATCGGTCTGACCCTGGGTTTTATCACCGGCCTGTCGAAGTGGGGCGAGCGCCTGCTCGACAGTTCGGTGCAGATGATCCGCAACGTGCCGCACCTGGCGCTGATTCCGCTGGTGATTCTCTGGTTCGGCATCGACGAGTCGGCGAAGATTTTCCTGGTGGCGCTGGGCACGTTGTTCCCGATCTACCTCAACACCTATCACGGCATCCGCAATGTCGACCCGGCGTTGGTGGAAATGTCGCGTAGCTATGGCCTGAGCGGTTTCAGCCTGTTCTGGCAGGTGATTCTGCCAGGGGCGCTGCCTTCGATTCTGGTCGGCGTGCGTTTCGCCCTGGGTTTCATGTGGCTGACGCTGATCGTCGCGGAAACCATTTCCGCGAGTTCCGGCATTGGCTACCTGGCCATGAATGCCCGGGAGTTTTTGCAGACGGACGTGGTGGTGCTGGCGATCCTGTTGTACGCGGTGCTCGGCAAATTGGCCGACCTCGCAGCCCGTGGACTCGAGCGTGTGTGGCTGCGCTGGCACCCGGCGTATCAGGTTGCCAAGGGAGGTGCGGCATGATCGCGGAGCAACCTCCACGCCTGCTGCGCGGTATTCCGCTGGCGGTGCGCAAGCTGCAAAAAACCTTTGGCGCGCGGCAGGTGCTGCGCGAGATCGACCTGCACATTCCGGCCGGCCAGTTTGTCGCCGTGGTGGGCCGCAGTGGTTGCGGCAAAAGCACCTTGCTGCGCTTGCTCGCCGGCCTCGACCAGCCCACGGGCGGTGAATTGCTGGCCGGTGCTGCGCCACTGAGTGAGGCGCGCGAAGACACGCGGCTGATGTTCCAGGAAGCGCGATTGCTGCCCTGGAAAAAGATCATCGACAACGTCGGCCTTGGCCTCAAGGGCAACTGGCGGCCGCAAGCGCTTGAAGCTTTGGAAGCGGTTGGTCTGGCCGATCGCGCCCAGGAGTGGCCAGCAGCACTGTCCGGTGGACAGAAGCAACGGGTGGCGTTGGCCCGTGCATTGATTCATCAGCCGCGCCTGCTGTTGCTCGACGAACCATTGGGCGCGCTGGATGCCCTGACCCGAATTGAAATGCAGCAACTGATCGAACGGCTCTGGCAACAGCATGGCTTCACCGTGTTGCTGGTCACCCACGACGTCAGCGAAGCGGTGGCGATTGCCGATCGGGTGATCCTGATCGAAGAGGGCGAAGTCGGCCTCGACCTGCACGTCGAACTGCCGCGCCCCCGGGTCCGTGGCTCCCATCGGCTGGCGGCGCTGGAAACCGAAGTGCTCAATCGCGTGCTGGCGCTGCCCGGCCAGCCGCCGGAACCGGAACCTGTTTCACCCTTGCCTACGCAATTGCGCTGGGCTCAATAACTCAAGTCTTATCCCACGACAGGAATCAACATCATGACTATCAAAGCCATCAACGTTCGTAACCAGTTCAAAGGCTCCATCAAGGAAATCGTCCTCGGCGACGTGCTGTCGGAAATCGACGTGCAGACCGCGTCCGGCATCGTCACTTCAGTGATCACCACGCGTTCGGTGAAGGAGCTGGAACTGGCGGTCGGCAGTGAAGTGATCGCGTTCGTGAAATCCACCGAGGTGTCGATCGCCAAGTTGTAAGCAGCATGCGTAAACAACAACCCCGAAGGGTTTGAGCCCTTCGGGGTTTTTTGTGCGTGTGATTCAGTGCGATCGGCGGTGCGGCCTTCGCGAGCAGGCCAGTAAGACCAATCAAGTAATCAGGCTGGAATGCTGCGCTTGGGCAAATACGGCGGCAAATACAACCCCACATAAGCATCAAACACCCGCATCCCTTCCTCGGCCATGCGCGGTGTTATCTGCCCGTGCTGCTGCACCGAACGCGCATACACCCGGTCGCCCAGTTCCATGGCCAAGGCGAATACATCGACATCGCTCGGCAATGTCGGCAGTTCGAAGTGATGGTCGAACAACTTGTGCATCAGATCGCCCAACTCGATGTCGTGCTGGCGGTCGGCCTGGGTGACTTCGGTCAGGCCGTGCTGGGCCAGGATGAGTTGGCGGGCAGCGGCGTCTGCTGCGTAGATGTCGAGCATGCGTTGCTCCACCAGTCGCGACAGGTCGCGCCAGCTGCTCAAGGCCGGGTGATCGATGGGGGCTTGCAGGCAGGCGCGGAAGGCGGCGTGGACATCGGCGGTCAAGGCTTCAAGCAAGGCTGGTACGCTGGCGAAGAAGTGGTAGACCGAGGAGGGCGGTATCTCCGCGCGCTCGGCGACGCTGTAGATCGACAGACTGGCCACGCCCTCGGCGGCCAACAGCGTGCGGGCGGCATCGAGTATCGAGTCGATCCGGGCCTGGCTGCGTGCGCGGGGTTTGCGGGGGGTGGCGGTGCGCGTCATTGGAGTCTCCTGCGGGGCAGCGGGCATTGTACGAGGCGGGTTGCGTGTTGTCTTCCAAGCCGCCTTCGCGAGCAGGCTCGCTCCCACATTGAAATGCGTTCCCCTGTGGGAGCGAGCCTGCTCGCGATGAATCCATCTCGGTCCACCATAAAAAAAACGCCGCAAGCTATCAGGCCGGCGGCGTTCCTTTTTTACTGCAACCACTTAAACGGTATGCAGGTACCAGTTGTACTCGAGGTCGGAGATGGAGTGTTCGAACTCCTCCAGCTCGCTCTCTTTACAGGCCACGAAGATATCGATGTATTTCGGGTCGATGTACTTGGCCATGACTTCGCTGTCGTCCAGCTCGCGCAGGGCATCGCGCAGGTTGTTCGGCAGGCTCTGCTCGTTCTGCTCGTAGCTGTTGCCTTCGACCGGAGCGCCAGGCTCGATCTTGTTGGTCAGACCGTGGTGCACACCCGCCAATACCGAAGCCATCAGCAGGTACGGGTTGGCATCGGCGCCGGCCACGCGGTGTTCCAGACGCACCGCGTCGGCGGAGCCGGTTGGAACGCGCAGGGCCACGGTACGGTTGTCCAGGCCCCAGCTCGGCGAGTTCGGCACATAGAACTGTGCGCCGAAACGACGGTAGGAGTTGACGTTCGGGCAGAGGAAGGCCATCTGCGCCGGCAGGGTCTCGAGCACACCGCCGATCGCGTGACGCAGTGCGGCGTTCTGCTCGGGATCCTCGCTGGCAAAAATGTTCTTGCCATCTTTATCAAGAATCGAGATATGGACGTGCAGACCATTACCTGCCTGGCCTGGATACGGCTTGGCCATGAAGGTGGTGTCCATCTCATGGTCGTAGGCGATGTTTTTGATCAGGCGCTTGAGCAGGACCGCGTAGTCGCAGGCCTTGATCGGGTCGGCCACGTGGTGCAGGTTGACTTCGAACTGCGCCGGGGCACTTTCCTTGACGATGGCGTCAGCCGGGATGCCTTGCTCTTTGGCGCCTTCCAGAATGTCCTGGAGGCAGTCGACGTATTCGTCGAGGTCGTCGATCAGGTAGACCTGTGTCGAGTGCGGACGTTTGCCGGAAACCGGCGAGCGAGGCGGTTGCGGACGACCGTTCACGTTCTCCTGGTCGATCAGGTAGAACTCCAGTTCGAACGCGGCGCAGATGGTCAGGCCCATTTCGTCGAACTTGCGCACCACATTGGCCAGCACTTCGCGCGGGTCGGCGAAGAATGGCTCGCCTTCGAGTTCGTGCATGGTCATCAACAGTTGCGCGGTAGGGCGCTTCTGCCATGGCTCGTTGCACAGGGTATCGGGGATTGGATAGCAGATTCGATCGGCGTCGCCGATGTCCAGGCCCAGACCGGTGCTTTCCACCGTGGAGCCGTTGATATCCAGAGCAAATAGAGAGGCCGGCAGGTTGATGCCTTTCTCGTAAACCTTGTGGAGGCTGGTGCGTTCGATGCGCTTGCCGCGCACCACACCATTCATATCCGCAATCAGAAGGTCAACGTACAGAACCTCAGGATGTTCCTTAAGGAACGCGTTCGCTTCGTTAAGCTGAACGGCACGCGGGGGTACCGACATGATGCAACACCTTTGTTGTTAAAAATATCAATCATTGATCTTTTCTGGTTTCAGTCAACCCGAACGGCATGCCGAAGTCAAGCGAGGCCTTTTTTGCCCTAAAAAAGCGCTCGTGTGGCTTTTTTGAGGCACTTTGGAGCGTTTTTACTCTGCCGGACCTGGCGCTGGCCGCGAGCTTGAGCGGGCCGTGTTGTATTTTTTACGGGGGTGTTGTGTAAAAAAATGAACAAGGCTAAGCTCGAATCAAACCCATAACAGCAATAATACCGGGGTGCTTCATGTCTCGCCTGCCGATAATCGGCATCACCGACTGCTCAAGACAGGTCGGTCGGCATGTTTATCACGTCAGTGGTAACAGGCCCGTCCGCTCCATGACCTCAGCGATTGCGGTGATCCTCCCGTCCCTGACGGCTCGTCCGTCCCCGTCCGATATTCTGGACGGTCGCGATGGCACCCCCATTACGGTTACTCCATTCAATATAGAACCGATTCACAATAGCGGCCTGAACATCGTTCAGGGCAACGCTCGCGATTCTGCACGCCCGGCCTCTGCAGCAGTGTTGGCAAACACGATAATCTGTCGTGCAAACGCTCTACAACGCGACGCCGATGCGTCAAACAGCGCCTGACCCCGAAAGGGTCGGACAACTCAAGCCTAGAGGCATTTATGAGTAACAACCTCGACCAGCTCACCGATTGGTTGAAAAACCACAAGATCACAGAAGTCGAATGCATGATCGCCGACTTGACCGGGATTACCCGGGGCAAGATCTCGCCGACCAACAAATTCATCGCCGAAAAAGGCATGCGTCTGCCAGAAAGTGTGTTGTTGCAGACTGTGACCGGCGATTACGTCGAAGACGACATCTATTACGAACTGCTCGACCCGGCCGACATCGACATGATCTGCCGGCCTGACCAGAGCGCGGTGTACCTGGTGCCGTGGGCCATCGAGCCGACCGCCATCGTCATCCACGATACCTACGACAAGCAAGGCAACCCGATCGAGCTGTCGCCGCGCAACGTGCTCAAGAAAGTCCTGAAACTCTATGCCGACAAAGGCTGGCAGCCAATCGTGGCGCCGGAAATGGAGTTCTACCTGACCAAGCGCAGTGACGACCCGGACTACCCGCTGCAGCCGCCGATCGGTCGCTCCGGCCGCCCGGAAATCGGTCGTCAGTCGTTCTCCATCGAAGCGGCCAACGAATTCGATCCGCTGTTCGAAGACGTCTACGACTGGTGCGAACTGCAGGACCTGGACCTCGACACGCTGATCCACGAGGACGGCACGGCGCAGATGGAAATCAACTTCCGTCACGGCGATGCCCTGTCCCTGGCCGACCAGATCCTGGTGTTCAAGCGCACCATGCGCGAAGCGGCGCTCAAGCACGACGTGGCCGCGACCTTCATGGCCAAGCCGATGACCGGCGAGCCGGGCAGTGCCATGCACTTGCACCAGAGCATCATCGACATCGAGACCGGCAAGAACATTTTCTCCAACGACGACGGGACCATGAGCCAGTTGTTCCTGCACCACATCGGTGGCCTGCAGAAACTCATTCCCGAACTGTTGCCGTTGTTCGCCCCGAACGTGAACTCGTTCCGCCGCTTCCTGCCGGACACTTCGGCACCGGTGAACGTGGAGTGGGGCGAAGAAAACCGCACGGTGGGCCTGCGGGTACCGGATGCCGGGCCGCAAAACCGTCGGGTGGAAAACCGCCTGCCGGGCGCCGATGCCAACCCTTACCTGGCGATTGCCGCGAGCCTGCTCTGCGGCTACATCGGCATGGTCGAAGGCCTGAACCCGAGTGCGCCGGTGGTGGGGCGCGGCTATGAACGCCGCAACCTGCGCCTGCCGCTCACCATCGAGGACGCGCTGGAACGCATGGAAAACAGCGCGACCATCGAGCGTTACCTGGGCAAAAATTTCATCACTGGCTACGTCGCGGTCAAGCGGGCCGAGCATGAAAACTTCAAGCGCGTCATCAGTTCGTGGGAAAGGGAATTCCTGCTCTTTGCCGTCTGATGCGCCGGGTGCTGTCGTTGTCAGGCAGCACTTTCACCTGATTTTTTTAGGAGATTCACATGACCAGCAACAATCCGCAAACCCGTGAATGGCAAACCTTGAGCAATGATCACCACCTGGCTCCGTTCAGCGACTTCAAGCAGCTGAAAGAGAAAGGCCCGCGGATCATCACCAACGCCAAGGGTGTTTACCTCTGGGACAGCGAAGGCAACAAGATCCTCGACGGTATGGCCGGCCTGTGGTGTGTCGCGATTGGTTATGGTCGCGATGAACTGGCCGATGCCGCCAGCAAACAGATGCGCGAGCTGCCTTACTACAACCTGTTCTTCCAGACGGCGCACCCGCCGGTACTGGAACTGGCCAAGGCCATCGCCGACATCGCGCCAGAAGGCATGAACCACGTGTTCTTCACCGGTTCCGGCTCTGAAGGCAACGACACCATGCTGCGTATGGTTCGTCACTACTGGGCGATCAAGGGCCAGCCGAACAAGAAGGTCATCATCAGCCGCAAGAACGGCTATCACGGTTCCACCGTGGCCGGCGCGAGCCTGGGTGGCATGACGTACATGCACGAACAGGGCGACTTGCCGATCCCGGGCATCGTCCACATTGCCCAGCCGTACTGGTTCTCCGAGGGCGGCGACATGACGCCGGAAGAGTTCGGTATTTGGGCAGCCAACCAGCTGGAAGAGAAAATTCTGGAAGTCGGCGTCGACAACGTCGGTGCCTTTATTGCCGAACCGATCCAGGGCGCCGGCGGCGTGATCATTCCGCCAGAGACCTACTGGCCGCGCATCAAGGAAATCCTCGCCAAGTACGACATCCTGTTCGTGGCTGACGAAGTGATTTGCGGTTTCGGTCGCACCGGCGAGTGGTTCGGCACCGATTTCTACGACCTCAAGCCCGACATGATGACCATCGCCAAGGGCCTGACTTCGGGCTACATCCCGATGGGTGGCCTGATCGTGCGTGACGAAGTGGTCGCAGTACTCAACGAAGGCGGCGACTTCAACCACGGTTTCACCTACTCCGGACACCCGGTGGCGGCGGCTGTGGGGCTGGAAAACATCCGTATCCTGCGCGACGAGAAAATTGTCGAGCGCGTGAAGTCGGAAACGGCACCGTATTTGCAAAAGCGTCTGCGGGAACTCAACGATCACCCGTTGGTGGGCGAAGTTCGCGGGGTGGGGCTGTTGGGGGCCATCGAACTGGTCCAGGACAAGGCCACTCGCAAGCGTTACGAGGGCAAGGGCGTCGGCATGATCTGCCGTCAGTTCTGCTTCGACAATGGCCTGATCATGCGCGCAGTCGGCGACACCATGATCATCGCTCCGCCACTGGTGATCACCCCGGCGGAAATCGATGAGCTGGTGACCAAGGCTCGCAAGTGCCTTGACCTGACCCTGAGTGCATTGCAGGGCTAAGTGCTAGGCTTTGAGCGAGAGTTGCCGGGGTTTGTATCAAAACAGCTACTTTCGCTCAGAGCTGTCAGAAAGCGTGGCCTTTCCTTGAAAGACCGATGTGGATCTTGCCAGACTAGCCGCGGTTCCAGTTGCCCGGGTTCGGTCGCTGAACAAGTGGTTCAAAAAAGAAAAATTTGGAGCATTACGCATGAAGGCACTAGGTAAAAAGCTCGCTGGCAAGACTCTTCTTGCCATGTCCCTGACGGGCTTGATGGCGGGCGCGGTTCAGGCCGATGACAAAGTACTGCACGTGTACAACTGGTCCGACTACATTGCACCGGACACCATCGCGAACTTCGAGAAGGAGTCGGGGATCAAGGTCGTCTACGACGTATTCGACAGCAACGAGACTCTGGAAGCCAAACTGCTGGCGGGCAAGTCCGGCTACGACGTGGTCGTGCCGTCGAACAACTTCCTGGCCAAGCAGATCAAGGCCGGTGTGTATCAGGAGCTGGACCAGTCCAAGCTGCCTAACTGGAAAAACCTGAACCAGGACCTGCTCAAGGCCGTATCGGTCAGTGACCCTGGCAACAAACACGCCTTCCCGTACATGTGGGGCTCGATCGGCATCGGTTACAACCCGGAGAAGGTCAAGGCTGCGCTGGGCGTCGACACCATCGACTCCTGGGACGTGCTGCTCAAGCCGGAAAACATCGCCAAGCTCAAGGGCTGCGGTGTGAGCTTCCTCGATTCGCCGACCGAAATGCTCCCGGTCGCGCTGCACTACCTGGGCCTGCCAACCGACAGCCAGAAGAAAGAAGACATCAAGAAAGCCGAGGACCTGTTCCTCAAGATTCGTCCTTCGATCACCTACTTCCACTCGTCCAAGTACATCTCGGACCTGGCCAACGGCAACATCTGCGTAGCGGTTGGCTACTCGGGTGACGTCCAGCAGGCCAAGTCCCGTGCCGCAGAGGCCGGTGACAAGGTCAAGGTCAGCTACGCCATTCCGAAAGAAGGCGCTGGCAGCTTCTTCGACATGGTCGCCATTCCCAAGGATGCCGAGAACGTCGAGGGTGCCTACAAGTTCATGACCTTCCTGCAGAAGCCTGAAGTCATGGCCGGTATCACCAACGCCGTACGCTTCCCGAACGGTAACGCCGCTGCAACGGCCCTGGTGGAAAAAGACATCACCAGCGATCCAGGCATCTACCCGCCAGCCGATGTGCAGGCCAAGTTGTATGCCATCGCCGACCTGCCAGCGGCGACCCAGCGTGAAATGACCCGCAGCTGGACCAAGATCAAATCCGGTAAATAAGCCGGTTTGATGCAATAGCCTGTTGTCGTCATCCGGGTGATGGCGACAACAGGTTGAATTAAATGACAAAAGTTTTGCTGGAACGGTTTTTCGAGGGTAAGTTGCGCGCCGGTTTTGTTGCTGGGCAATCACGGTTGTCATGTAACGCGGGGCAACTTGGGCCCAACTAATTTCAGAGGACCTCCACTTGCCTATTTTTTCTATGTTGCGCAATGCCATGCTGGCTGCTGCCGGGCTGACGATTGCTGTCAGTGTCCAGGCCGCCAGCACTGTGCATATTTATAACTGGTCGGATTACATCGGCGAGACCACCCTGGCCGACTTCCAGAAAGCGACCGGAATCAAGCCGGTCTACGACGTCTTCGATTCCAACGAAACCCTGGAAGGCAAGTTGCTGGCCGGGCGTACCGGCTACGACGTGGTTGTGCCGTCGAACCACTTCCTCGGCAAACAGATCAAGGCCGGGGCATTCCAGAAGCTCGACAAGGCGCAGCTGCCGAACTATTCCAACCTCGACCCGGTGCTGCTCAAGCGCCTGGAGCAGAACGATCCGGGCAACCTGTACGCCGTGCCGTACCTGTGGGGCACCAACGGCATCGGTTACAACGTCGAGAAGGTCAAGGCTGTGCTGGGCGTCGACAAGATCGACTCCTGGGGCGTTCTGTTCGAGCCGGAAAACATCAAGAAGCTGCACAGCTGCGGCGTGGCGTTCCTCGATTCCGCCGATGAAATGATGCCGACAGTGCTCAACTACATGGGCCTCAATGCCAACAGCACCAACCCTGACGATTACAAAAAGGCCGAAGACAAGTTGCTGTCCGTGCGCCCTTACGTGACCTACTTCCATTCTTCCAAGTACATCGCGGATCTGGCCAACGGCGATATCTGCGTGGCGATCGGCTTCTCCGGTGACATCTTCCAGGCCAAGCACCGTGCCGAAGAAGCCAAGAAAGGCGTGAACATCGCCTACTCGATCCCGAAAGAGGGCGGCGCGCTCTGGTTCGACATGCTGGCGATTCCGAAGGACTCGGCCAACGTCAAGCAGGCCCACGCCTTCATCAACTATTTGCTGAAGCCTGAGGTGATTGCCCAGGTCAGTGATTACGTCGGCTATGCCAACCCTAATCCGGGGTCGGACAAACTGATGGAACAGTCCATTCGTACCGACGAAGCGGTTTATCCACCGCAGGCAGTGCTCGACAAGACCTACGTGTCCATCGAGTTACCTCCAAACATACAACGCTTGATGACCCGCAGCTGGACCAAGGTAAAGTCGGGTAAATAGTTTCAAGGCTCAAACTATCCAAGGTTGGCTCACCTTGAGCGAACTGCACTCTTTTTTTTCGGGAGTTTCGTAAATGGCAGTTGCCTCCGGCGCCTATAAGAAAGCCCTCGAGGGCGACCAGCAACCTAAACAGGTGCTGGTCAAAATCGACCGGGTCACGAAGAAGTTCGACGAGACGATTGCCGTGGACGATGTGTCCCTGGAAATCAAGAAAGGCGAAATTTTCGCCCTGCTCGGCGGTTCGGGATCGGGCAAATCCACTCTGCTGCGCATGCTCGCCGGTTTCGAACGGCCCACGGAGGGACGCATTTTCCTCGATGGCGTAGACATCACCGACATGCCGCCCTACGAGCGGCCGATCAACATGATGTTCCAGTCCTACGCCTTGTTCCCGCACATGACCGTGGCGCAGAACATTGCCTTCGGCCTCAAGCAGGACAAGATCCCGAACGCTGAAATCGATGCCCGCGTGGCCGAAATGCTCAAGCTGGTGCAGATGAGCCAATACGCCAAGCGCAAGCCGCACCAGTTGTCCGGCGGTCAGCGTCAGCGCGTGGCCCTGGCCCGCTCCCTGGCCAAGCGCCCGAAGCTGCTGCTGCTCGACGAGCCGATGGGCGCACTGGACAAGAAGCTGCGCTCGCAAATGCAGCTGGAGCTGGTGGAGATCATCGAGCGCGTCGGCGTAACCTGCGTCATGGTGACCCACGACCAGGAAGAGGCCATGACCATGGCCGAGCGCATCGCGATCATGCACCTGGGCTGGATCGCCCAGATCGGCAGCCCGATCGACATCTACGAAACCCCGACCAGCCGCCTGGTCTGCGAATTCATCGGTAACGTGAACATCTTCGAAGGCGAAGTGATCGAAGACGCCGAAGGCCACGCAACCATCACCTGCAAGGACCTGGACCGCCAGATCTACGTCGGTCACGGCATCAGCACCTCGGTGCAGGACAAGTCGGTCACCTACGCGATCCGTCCGGAAAAACTGCTGGTCACCGCCGAAATGCCGACCTGCCAGTACAACTGGTCCAGCGGCAAGGTGCACGACATTGCCTACCTGGGCGGGCACTCGGTGTTCTACGTCGAACTGCCAAGCGGCAAGCTGGTGCAGTCGTTCGTGGCCAACGCCGAACGTCGCGGGCAGCGTCCGACCTGGGGTGATCAGGTCTACGTGTACTGGGAAGACGACAGCGGCGTGGTACTTCGCTCATGAACATGCGCAAACTCAAACGCCGATTCAGTCGAATAATTCCCGGTGGCCGTCAGATGGTCATCGGCATTCCATTCATCTGGCTGTTCCTGTTCTTCATGCTGCCGTTCTTCATCGTCCTGAAGATCAGCTTCGCCGAAGCAGACGTGGCCATTCCGCCGTACACCGAAATCTACAGCTACGCCGAGCAGAAGCTGCAGTTGCTGCTGAACCTGGGTAACTACGCAATGCTGGGCGGTGACGAGCTGTACATCGCCGCTTACCTCGGCTCGTTGAAGATGGCGTTTTTCAGCACCATCCTCTGCCTGTTGATCGGCTACCCGATGGCCTACGGCATCTCCGTTGCCCGCAAGGAAGTGCAGACGGTGCTGGTGCTGCTGATCATGATGCCGACCTGGACTGCGATCCTGATTCGCGTTTATGCGTGGATGGGTATCCTCAGCAACAACGGCCTGCTCAACGGCTTCCTGATGAGCATGGGCTGGATCAATGAGCCGCTGCAGATCCTCAATACCAACCTGGCGGTCTACATCGGCGTGGTTTATTCCTACCTGCCGTTCATGATCCTGCCGCTGTACGCCAACCTGGTCAAGCATGACCACAGCTTGCTGGAGGCCGCGTCGGACCTGGGTTCGAGCACCTTCAACAGCTTCTGGAAAATCACCGTGCCGCTGTCGAAAAACGGCATCATCGCTGGCTGCATGCTGGTGTTCATCCCGGTGGTGGGCGAGTTCGTGATCCCGGAACTGCTTGGCGGTCCGGAAACCCTGATGATCGGTAAAGTGCTCTGGCAAGAGTTCTTCAACAACCGTGACTGGCCGGTGGCGTCCGCCCTGGCGGTGGTGATGCTGGCGATCCTGATTGTGCCGATCATCCTGTTCAACCGCAGTCAGGCCAAGGAAATGGAGGGTAAAGAATGAAGCGCTTCCGTTTCTCCAGCCTGATGCTGGTACTGGGTCTGTTGTTCATCTACCTGCCGATGCTGATCCTGGTGAT
>NZ_JBKFTN010000042.1:0-21372 GCF_050432945.1 Pseudomonas sp. 18173 | reverse complement strand
GACGATGAGTACCGGATAGGCTGCCAGCAACTCGACCAGCGAGTACTTCCAGGCCAGCGGACGACCAACACCCAGCATGGCGGCATAGAACCACGACACGGCAGAGAGAGCGCCCGAGAACAGTGCGAGCATGCGCAGGTTGAAGGACAGATCAAGTATCGAACCGGCTTTTTTCAGTGCCGGCAATACAGCGCTGTGCAACAGGAAGCCGTTGAAGGTCAACAGTACAACGATGCCGATCTTGGCTTGCAGTTTGGGATTGAGGAAATACTCCATCCCCTTGCCGGCATAATCGATCCCGACAATACCGATGCCGGTAATCCAAAGCGCCCAAAGTGCAAGTACTACGGTTTTTTGCAGGCTGTCCAAGTGCGCGTCATCTTGATGACCTGACGCATCTCCCTTCAGGAGTTGTTTGACCATTGCCACGTCACTGGTCAAGACCAGGCCGATTGCTACACAGCAGGCGATAAGGTGGAAATACACGACGCCCAAACGAATATATTCCCCGGCTGGCGAAGAAAGAAAACTAAGATCCATGGTTGCCTCTTTGTTTTATTTAATAGTGAATCAACATGACGCTCGGCACGGATTAATTGGAATCTTCCGTTGCGGATGGCAGTCAATATCCACTCATTACTATTAATTAATCTTGCGGCATTACGCGGCCAAGATAAATGTGAGTTTCACGAATGAACTATTAGTCATTCGGCACTTCCATTTTTAGGTAACAAAAAACCCCAATCGCACTTTGTGCATATGAGGTTTAACTTCCGCTTCTGGGGGGTAGGTGAGGATCAGAGCCCGTGTCACCTGCTGCGTATTCTGAACGGAAAAACCCGTGTGCGTTCATTTTTTGATCAAGTTTACTGACCAACGGCAGTGTTCATGGTTAGTTGCATATTGCCAGCATTGGCGGCGCAGCCCCCGTCGTAAACAGCTTTTCGGCGATTCGGAAGGCAGGGAATAGCCCCATCGATTTTTTCGTGTTTTTTTCCGGAATCCATGGGGAAAATCGGGGTGGCATGAACAAAACGGTCATGAAAATCCCCTTGGTTTTGTTAACCAACCAGTTAAAAGCACTGCCTTTTTCCCTCGAAAAAAGCACACTCGCAGCGTTGCCTCAGTGGATGATTTTTTATTGTGGCCGGCAACAATCGACCAATGGCCAGACATTCGAGTTGTATTTCCAACAACCCTCGCACATGCCTCAGGCCGCACCGAATTCCAGGCAAGCGAGCCATTGCTGGCTGGCGGACGCCGCCACGATGGCAGTCGATCGTCATGACAGGTCATGAATCGGACCCGCCAGGAGGGCGGGCCCGAAGGGTGGATCAGAGTTTCGGCAATTGCCCGACGCGACCCATCATCTCGGTCACGACCTGCAAGTCCAGCAGGAACTGCTCGGTGGTCTTGAACTCGTTGTCGTTGTGACCGGTGTATTTGACGTCCGGCATGGCCAGGCCGAATTGCACGCCGTTAGGTAATTCGTGCACCGACGTGGCGCCGGCGGAGGTGCCGAACTTGTGCTCCATGCCGAGGTTTTCGCTGGCCACCGCGAGCAGGGCCTTGACCCATTCGCCCTCGGGGTTGCGGTACATCGGTTCGGCAATCGACAGGTCGAAGGCTGGCGCGATGCTGGTCTTTTTGCTCCAGGCGTCCAGTTTTCCGGCGATCTGGGACTTGAGGGCTTCCGGCGTCTTGCCCTTCGGTACGCGCAGGTTGACCGCGAGCTTGAAGGCTTTGTCATCCATCCCGACATAAGTCAGCGACGTGGTCAGCGGGCCCATGAACTCATCGGAAAAACCGACACCCAACTTGCCACCCAGGTAATCCAGCCCCCAGTTGTCGGCGGCGTAGCGGGCGGCATCCGTGATCTGGTTGTGCTTGAGCGCCACCTTGCCGTCGAGGCTATTGATGAAGTCGAGCATCCTGGCCACCGGGTTGACGCCGGATTCGGGCTCGGAGGAGTGGGCGGACACGCCGGTCACTGTCAGTTTGACATCCTTGCCGTCGACCCTGGCAGCCACCTCGAAGTTGCCACCGTTGCGTTTGGCATACTCGGTACCGGCCTTTTGCAGGCTGGCGGCCAGTTCGGCGGGCTTGTCGGTTACCAGGGTCGCGACTGATGTCGAAGGGATCTGGTTGGTCGCCAGGCCGCCGGTCATCGTGGTGATTTGTGCACCCTGGCCTTCAGCGTTGCGTCTGGCGAAGCTGGCCATGACGGTGCCGTAGCCTTTCTCGGCGATCACCACCGGGTAGCCGCCATCCAGCGCCAGGTTGTAGTTGGGGGTGGGGTTGCGTTCGAAGTAATAGGGGATGGCGTCGCCCGTGGTCTCTTCGGTGGTGTCGACCAGCAGCTTGAAGTGTCTGGCCAGTGGCAGTTTCTCTTCCTTGATGATCTTCATGGCGTAGAGCGCCACCACGATGCCGTTCTTGTCATCCTCGGTGCCGCGGCCATACATGCGGTCGCCAACCAGGGTGACCTTGAACGGGTCGAGGCGGGTGCCGTCCTGCAGGACCCAGTTCTCCGGCGTCACCGGCACCACATCGGCATGGGCGTGAATGCCCACCACTTCATCGCCGGCGCCTTCCAGGGAAATCTCATAGACGCGGTTGTCGATGTTGCGAAAGTCCAGGTTGAACGCCTGGGCGAGGCCCTTGATCTTCTCGGCAATCCTGATGAATTCGGGATTGTCGTGCTGGTCAATGCCATCCACGCGCACGGTCGGGATGGCCACCAGCTCCTTCAAGGTTTCGGTGGCCGCGCTGCCGTATTTCACCCGGGCATAGAGGCCAAGCAAACGGTGGATCCGGTTCTGCTGCTCAGCGGTAAGCGACTTGTTGTCGAGGAACGCATGGATGGCCGGGCCGAGGTCGTCGGTTTTGCCGATATCGCTCTTGGTCAACGCTTCCAGGAACTGCCTGAAATCCTTGACCGACGCATCACTGAAGGTCTTGAGGATGATCGTGCCCTGTTGCGGGGTGATGTTGGCGTGGGCGACGCTGGTGAACGCTGAAAGGCTGGCGAGCATGAGGGTGGTCGCAGCCAGGTGCTTGAGTGAAAAGTCCATTGTTGGGGGCATTCCTTTGCAGGTGTTTTGTAGGAAATATCTGATCGTTTGATCAGAAACATTTGCAAACTAACACCTCGTGCGTGTGAAACGGGAGCCCCAGAAGTGGGATCTGTCGCACAGAAATGCAAAAGCGGCGCAGAAACGAAAAACCGCTCTATCAATGCTTACATTCCGAGAACGTCACTTTGCAGGTACCCGGCGTGCCGCCGGATCGGCCGGAATAGCGTATGCAATTATCCAGGGATTTCCGACGAGCGATGTCCAAAGTGTCGCCCCAGGCGAGGCCACCTTCGCCGACGGTGGGGAGTGCCTTGGCAAAGCAGACTGAGCCGCTGTTTGAGGCTGGAACCAGAACTGGAGCGGGAGCTGGAGCCGTTCTGGTTTTGTGCGAGCATCCGGCCAGCAGCGCCAGGTTGGCGGCGAGCAGGGAAAACAGGATCCATGACGAGCGTCGGCGCGCAGTTTGTCCTGTCATCCCGGTTCCCCTGTCTCAAGAGGCCTGCTGAAGGTCGTACCTATTCAGATTAGGCCCCTGTCAGCACATCTTCCACCTCTGGAAGGTTCTGCCTCAATCAACAGAGTCATGTGTTTTGGCGTTAGTGCCGTGCTATCCGATTGGCGCTATAGGCCACTGAACATACTGATGATCACGGCATTGACCAGGTCAATGAAAAAGCCACACACCAGCGGCACGATCAGGAAGGCCTGGTGGGCCGCACCGTACTTTTGCGTCACGGTCGACATGTTGACGATGGCCGTCGCCGTGGAACCGAGGGCAATCCCGCCGAATCCGGAAGCAATCACACTGGCTTCGTAATTGCGCCCCATGCAGCGGAACACCACAAAATACGTATAGAGGACCGTCAGCAGAATTTGCAGGGTCAATGCGCACAGAATGAACATCAAGGCGCCGCTGAGTTGCCATAGCTGGAGCCCCATCAGGGCCATGGTCAAGAACATGCCCAGGCAGATATCCGAGATCAGCGACAGGCCCAGGCTGGCACCGCTCCAGGTTTTCAGTCGTTGATCGCCGACAAAGGCCAGGACGAGGTGGTGAATGACGATGCCGGCGAACAGGCAACTGACAAATTTAGGCAGGGTGACGCCGGCTTCGACCAGCAGCAGGTTGAGTCCATAGCCGAGCATCAGGGTCAGGTTGAGCCACATCCAGGCCCAGAGCACGTCGTAGTAGTCCAGTGGCTTGCTCTGTTGTTGCTCGAGAATGCCGACCTCCAGGTCCGCATCCCGGGACGGCGTCAGTTGATAACGACGTATCAGTCGGTTGGCGATAGGGCCGCCAATGACGCACGCGGCAATCAAGCCGACGGTGTTGCTGGCGATGCCCAGTTCGTGCGCGTTACCGATGCCCAGTTTTTCGACGAACAGTGGCGCCCATGCCAGGGTGGTGCCCACCCCGCCCGTGAGGGAAATGGAACCCACCATCAAGCCGGCCTTGGGATCAAGCCCAAAAGCCTCGGCCACTCCCATGCCCAGCGAGTTCTGCAGAAGGATGAACACAGCGGCGAGTAACAGCAGGATCAGCAGCGGACGCCCACCCTTGAGCAGTTGACGCATGTCCGATTTCAAGCCAATGCCGGCAAAGAAATAGAGCAGCAGGGTGTCGCGAACTTGCAGATCGAATTCGATCTGGATATTCAGGCCGAAGTACAGCAAGGATGTAACTGCGGCACAGACGAAGCCGCCGACGACCGATTCGGGGATGCAGTATTGACGCAGAAAGGCGTTGTGCTGGACGAGGGTTTTGCCGAGGAACAGCAGGAGGATGGCAAGGGTGAAACTCACGAGGCCGTGAACTTGCAAGAGCTGTGAAGTCATTTAAGGCCTACCTAAAAACCGGGAAATCATTATCAGGATTCGGTCGTTCAATGTTTAGACCTGTGTCAATGAATCGGTCGATACAGCAAATGCCGGCCTTGCTCGTCCAGGTAGTTGCCCAATCACCAAGTACAACTGTGCGCCAAGATTGAGTACAGCCTAGCCTAAATGGGAAAAGCGATTGCGTTGGCATAGGCTGCCATCATGCTGCCCGATTTCGGAGCCAGTCGAAGAACAGGTCACACTACGGGATTGAGGAAGGCCGACCTGACTGATAGCATCTGGCTATCAATCTCGATGAGCGTTTTGGGGAAGGAATCCATGTCAAAAAAAATCGTTGCTGCCGTTGTATCCAGTCTGGCCATGCTGGCCGGTATGCAGAATGCCGTTGCAGATAACAATCTGTTCAAAAGTTATGCCTATGACACACCCATGGCGAGTTACACCGAAGCGGCGGGTTATTACGACTGCTCGGCGGAGCTTGGTGCGCCTGGCAGGTGTATTGATGATGTTGATTTCATTGATCAGAAATTCACAGCGGGTTTGATTTTCAGCGGCGACAAATTAATTATGGTTTCGCTGTTTGCACCCTATGACCGCGACCTGTTTGGACGGGCCTTTGGCGCCCTTGCAAAGAGTTTTGGTCTGGTAGCGCTGAGTGATGGGAAATCCGTGCTGGATCTTATTGAACTCTCGGGCAAGGTAAGCAAGGATGAATACACCGCCAGGCTCACGAACTACGAAAGTGTTGCGTTGAACGCCAACGATTTGACCTACTCCTTTTTAGAAGGGATTACTTCGTTCAAGGGAGTCTCCAATACTCATAGTTTAATGGCGTCAGCCCCAGCCAACATTCGAGGTGCTGATTTGATTGTCAGTGGCGAAGGTGATGAATCGAGTATCATCATCAAATTTTCTTTCCCGAGACTTGACGAAAACAAGCTCATTCAGCAAGTCAAGAAGCCAGTCGAATCGTTCTGACCTCGCGTCATCGCTTGTTTGCAAGCCCCGCTATTGCGGGGCTTCCTTGTTTCTGGCGTTCGCAGTGGAGAAGGGGGCGTGATGGTCAAGCGGTGGTGCTACAACTGATCGATTGATTGATCCAATTTAATGCATAGTCGGAAATAAGTTGACCTGACGGTTTCGTACCAACAGACTTTTGCCCTCTTGTGTACTTCTAAAGGTCTGTTTGATGCGTAAGTCATTTTCCGTCGTAGCGTTAAGTCTTCTTGTATCGCAGTACTCCCTCGCTGGCGAAGCCACCAACACGGCCATCGGTGGCGGTGTCGGCGGCGCCCTTGGCAGCGTGGTCGGTCAGGCCATGGGTGGTAGCACCGGTGCCGCAATCGGAGCCGGTGTAGGTGGCGCGGCGGGAGGCGCAATGACGGCGAAGAGCGGCAAGAAGACTGAATCGGCTATTGGCGGCGGTCTCGGTGCAGCGGGTGGTCAGGTCATCGGCAACAGTGTCGGCGGCTCCACCGGTGGCTTGATCGGCGCCGGACTGGGCGGCGCGGCAGGTGGTGCTATCGGCAACAATATGGCCAATGACGACAACGACGACCACTACAGCTCCGGCCACAAGCACAAGAATAAGTACAAGCATAAACACAAAAACAAGCATGACGACTGATTGCCTGAGTCGAGACACCGCAATTGAAAGTGTCTGGTCCTGAAACAGGATTACATCTGATTCAGCCTCTAAACGCCCGATGCACTGCATCGGGCGTTTTGCATTTCAGAACGGGATCTTCTGGCGCGAATGGATGCGCCTTGGCTCCAGTCCTGCCACCCACGGCGCGGTCCGGCGCTGCGGCAACATTCATTCGCCTCGGCAATCACTATCTCCATGTGTGAAGACGCTTGCATGGCCGTCAGTGCGGCACACGTTGAGGGGGGGATGCCTTGAAAATGCAATTGCTAATTTGTATCATTCGTTTTCAAATTAGCGAAGCAAGGAACGCAGCGCCCAAACAATAATAAGGTCAAGGCAATGCTCAAAATGCTTCTCGTATACGGTCATCTGCTTGCTACGTGTATTGCCTTGGGGAGGGTGTTGCAAGCGGATCACAAGCTTTGGAGTTGGCGCAAGGAAACACTGGACCAGGCGCGGCTTGAGTACGTTGATGAAACCCAGAGGATCGTCAGCCTCGCCCTGCTGGCCCTATGGGCAAGCGGATTGATGCTGGTGCTCCAGGGATACCTCAATGAAGGCGAGGCGTATCTGCTCAATCAAAAACTCTGGGCCAAGGTGTCTGTCGTCGTGGTGCTTAGCCTGAACGGCGCATTGTTGCATCGCATCGGCTTCCCCTTGCTGCAAAAGGCTCCATTCGTCGCACTACGCAGTGCAGGCCGCATGCGGCTCGCCTTGTTGGGCGCACTTTCCATGAGCGGTTGGCTGTTCGCCGCATTCCTGGGGGTGGCTCGAGCGTGGAATCACGTGTTGCCTTATCTGCACGTGATGGGGGCATTCGCCGCATTCTCGTTACTGGCTTGCTGCGTGGCACTTGCAGTTGCCAGCAGGGCGGGCAGTGTCAGTGCGCAGGAAACCTCGGTCCCGGGATAGCTGTCAATGACGTGCGGCCGGTAGTACTACCGGCCCATTCCGGTGTTGCCCCAGCCGCCGGCACATCTCGGTGATCACCCGTGTCAGGGTCCTCTCGATCACTCGTCCTTTTTCCATGGCCAATTGGCCGTTCCCCGATCATTCGATGGCTTTGAAGGCGTTATCCATTTACGCGCCGGGCTGTCGTCTTCAGCCGTCGGTCGGCTTTCTTCTTTGCCGGTTGACCCTGAGCCAAAAAAGACTAATTTCAATACGTGGGAAAAAATCCCACGCTAGATATTCAGGAGACTGTAAGTCTGACGGGTTACTCCCTTGCCGCTCCCGGTTTGCAACGCGGATTGCGTTGGCACTGCTCGCGGCAAATCATCAGGAGAATGCACGATGAACACTTACCTGCTTTTCAAGAAAGGTTTACTGGCGCTGGCCATCGGCGGCGTCCTCTCGGCTTCCACCGTTTTGGTACCGGATTTCATTTCCCATGACTCGAGTGCCTATGCCAAGGATGGTGGCGGCGGCGGCGGTGGCCACGGCGGAGGCGGTAGCGGCGGTGGTGGCAATGGCGGTGGCGGTAGCGGTGGTGGCGGCAACGGCGGAGGCGGTAGCGGTGGTGGCGGTCACGGCGGCAATGGCGGTGGCGGCGGTAGCAGTGGTGGCGGCCATGGTGGCAATAGTGGCCACAGTGGCAGCGACCATGGGAATGGCCATTCAGGCAATTCCGGTCCTGGAAGTGCCAACTCCGGTCGCGGCGGCACCCATGCAGAAGCCGGTGATGACCACGGCAACCACGTCGGCGGCGAGCCGGGTGACGATCACGGCGTCCACGTCGGCGGTGAACCGGGTGACGACCGCGGCGTCCACGTCGGCGGCGAACCGGGTGATGATCGCGGCGTCCATGTCGGCGGCGAACCGGGTGACGATCGCGGCGTCCATGCCGGCGGCGAACCCGGCGACGACAACAGCCAGATGTGAGGCGGGCTGATGACCTCATGCAAAACCCGGGGGACGGGTTTTGCATGAGGCACGGCAGAAATACATGCCTGCATTCATGGGATTATTTCCCACATGGCTATACTGGGGTTATCTGACCAGGAATGCACTGCATGCAATCGTCCACCTTGCCCACCTCGCTCCTCAAAGCCTTGCGGCATGTCATGCGACCGCTGGTACGCCTGATGCTGCGCAAAGGTGTCACCTACCTGGTGTTTGCCGACCTGCTCAAGGAGGTTTTCGTCGAAGTGGCGGACCGTGAGTTCCGTCTGGGCGACAAGGCACCGAGCGACAGCCGCATCAGCTTGCTCACTGGCGTGCACCGCAAGGATGTACGGCGCTTGCGCAATACCGGCGACCCCGCTTCCTCAACGCTTCCGGAAAACGTCACCTTCGGTGCGCAACTGGTCAACGCCTGGACCAGCGCGCCCTACTGCAACGACACCGGCCAGCCACTGCCATTGCCTCGATTGGCCAGTGTCGGCGGCGACCGTTCCTTTGACGCCCTGGTGGCGAAGGTCAGCACGGATATCAGGGCGCGGGTAGTGCTGGACGAATGGCTGCGCCTGGGCGTCGTGCGCCTCGACGAACAGGATCGTGTGCACCTCGAAGCCCAGGCTTTTGTGCCGCAAAAGGGCTTCGACGAGAAAGCGGCTTACCTGGGGCACAATCTGCACGATCATGCCTGCGCCGCGGTACACAACCTGAGCAGCGAAGGCCCGGCCTTTTTTGAACGCAGCGTCCACTATGACGCACTGACCCCGATCAGCGTCGAGGCGCTACGTGAGGCCGTTGCCAATGAAGGGATGCAGACCCTGTTGAGCTTCAACCGACTGGCTGCCGAACTCGAGTTCCAGGACCTGCCCAGTGTTGAACCGCGTCAACGCATCACGGTCGGCCTGTACTTCTACACTGAAAGTTCCGATCCCGATTCACCAACGGCCCCTAAGCCATGACCGTCAATCTGCGCCTGATTCGAGCCACCGCCCTCGCTCTGGGCCTCGGACTTCCGATGGCGTTGCAAGCCGCCCCAGCCTGTGTCAGCCAGAATGACGCGGGCACAATTGGAGTGCCGGTCATCCAGGCTCCGGGTGGCACCGGTGGTACGGGCGCGGCGCCTGGCGGCGTGGGCGGTACCGGCATCGACACCGATAACGGTGGGGTGGGCGGTACCGGCGCACCGGTCACAAAACGCCCCGGCGGCATTGGCGGCACTGGCGCCGTTGCAGGCGGCGTGGGTGGCACGGGCATCAGCAACGGCAGCGGCGGCGTTGGCGGCACGGGCGCCGTTGCAGGCGGCGCGGGTGGCACGGGCATCAGCAACGGCAGCGGCGGCGTTGGCGGCACGGGCGCCGTTGCAGGCGGCGTGGGTGGCACGGGCATCAGCAACGGCAGCGGCGGCGTTGGCGGCACTGGCGCCGTTGCAGGCGGCGTGGGTGGCACGGGCATCAGCAACGACAACGGCGGGATTGGTGGCACCGGCATTGTCGGCACCATCACCGGGTTCGCCTCGATCTGCGTCAATGGCGTGGAAGTGCACTTCAACAACAATGTGCCTGTCAGCGAAAACGGCATTGTCGCCACCACCACCCAGCTGGCAGTAGGCCAGGTGGTTGCCGTGGAAGCGTTCAATTCCCGGCGCGGTCTGGAAGCCGGGCGCATTGCCATCCTGCACGTCTATGAAGGGCCCCTGACAGCCCTGCCACGCGATTCCATGCCCATGCGCGTCATGGGGCAACCGGTACGCCTGGCCAGCGGTGCTCAAGTCGCTGCCGGTCTGCGCCCGGGTGATCCTGTACGGGTCAGCGGACTGCGCGATGCCCAGGGTGAGGTGGTGGCCAGCCGCATCGACCGTGCGCCTGGCCTCAAGGAGGCCAGTGCCATCGGGCCGGTGGATCGCAGCGGTTATCTCCAGGGGCTCAAACTCAGTAATCATCGTGGCCCGGCGCAGGAAATGCTGGTGCGCGGCCACTGGTCCGGCCGCGAGCTGGATGTGACCCAGAGCCGTCCCGACCCGAGCCTGCCCTTCATTGGCCGGGTGCGCAACGCCGTGATCGAAGGCCTGGTACAGGTCCGGCAGGACCGCCATCTGGTGGTGGGTGGCTTTAATGTGACGCTGGCGCGCGACACCATATTTGTGGGTGTGCAACCTTCGGCGCTGGCGCTGGATCGACGCGTGCGGGTCACTGGCGTGTTCAGCGGCGCGCGGGATGTGCAGGCCACGCGCATCGAATTGCCCCGCGAGCGTTCCGATTCGCCAACCGGCAGCCAACACGGGAAACTGCGAACCGGCGAGCAGAACACGGACGACTCAAGCGGATCGGGCAACTCGGGCAGCTCCAGCGGCTCGGACAACTCTGGTAGCTCGGGCAGCTCGGGCAGCTCCGGCGGTTCCGGCAGCTCGGGGGGCTCGGGCATCGACAGGAGCGGCCGCTCCGGCAGCGAAAACGGCGTCGGCGACGATACTCGCCACGGGGGCAATGACAGTCGTGGCGGCGGCGACAGAGTGGAAAGCGTGGACAAATCCGGCAAGTCGGAGCGTGTCGAGCAACCCGACAAGGTAGATAGGGTAGAGCGGGTGGAGAAAGTCGAAAAGGTCGAGCGCCCCGAAAAGGTTGAAAAGGTCGAACGCCCGGAGAAAGTCGAGAAAATTGAACGGCCGGAAGCAGTCGAGAGGGTAGAGAAAGTCGAAAGGGTCGAGAAGGTCGAGCCGGTTGAAAAAATCGATCACTCTGGCAGGCCGGGTTAGAAGTGCGGTCGTGATGCACTATTGTCATAAGTGACTAGGCTGGGTAAGTCACACAACAAAACATGCGTGTGAACTTCGATGACGCCAGACACGAGGTGAACATGGACCCCAAGCGCATCCTGCTCGTCGGCTTGCTTGCCGGCCTGGCCTTGTCAGCCCAGGCCGATACCTTCTCGACCTCGATCGGTACCGACTACTCTCGGGGCGATTATGGCACCGGCACTACTTCCGAAACCTGGTACGTCCCGCTGGTGGGCAAATACCAGACCGGCCCCATGACCTACAAGCTCACTGTGCCCTGGCTGCGCATCACCAACCCATCGGTCGGTCCTGACGGCGAGCCGTTGCCAGGCGGCTGCGGCAAAGTTGAAAGCGGTTTGGGCGACACTATCGCCGGTGCCGACTATGCCGTGTTCGAGGACAGTGTTGGCGGGCTGTTCGTGGACCTGATCGGCAAGGTCAAGTTGCCTACAGCCGACGAAGACAAGTGTCTTGGCACCGGCAAAACCGACTACTCCGCCCAGGTCGATGTCACCAAGTCCTTTGGTTTTGTGACCGGCTTTGCCACCCTGGGCTGGAAAAAGTTTGGCGACCCGTCGGGCTCGGACTTCAACGACCCGATATTCGCCACCCTGGGCTTCGCCATACCCGTGTATGCGCGTACCTCGGCGGGCGCGTCCTACGACTGGCGGCAGAAGGTTGTTTCCACGGGCGACCAGATCGAGGAACTCACCCTGTTCCTCACGCACAAGCTCAATCAGCACTGGAAGTTTCAGTTGTATGCCGTCAAGGGCTTTTCCGATGCCAGTCCGGATGGCGAGGCTGGGCTGTTGTTCAGTCATACCTTCTGATACCCACCTGTTTTCCTGCACTGATCCAGGCCGGGGCCTGTTGCACGCCCCGGTTCGGTGGCGCCCACCAGCAAGTTTTCATGCCCGTGAGAAACAAGGGCATGGCTCGGCGCGTGCCTATGTCCTGATAGTCGGTTGTTGACACTCAGGCTGACAGCATTAATCTGTAGGTGTGGGAATAATTCCCACGCCATGACGCTAGCTGGCTCTGAGGGATCGTGCGGATACCGCAGTTGCTCGTTATTGCTGCAGATTTATGTTCGTGCCGGTTGGCTGGCCGCTCCAATGGGCGGCCGGGAACTCACTAGATATTGCGTTCGATACGGAGATGACGACGCAACTCCAAGTGGAGGTGCATCATGCTGCTCAAGAAATGTTTGTTGGCGATGGCGATTGGCGGTGTCCTGTCGGCATCGACTGTCCTTGTGCCCGATTACATCGGTAGTTTCTCCAGCGTATACGCCAAAGATGGCGGCAGCGGTGGAGGCGGTGGAGGACACGGTGGCGGAGGCGGTGGTCACGGTGGCGACGGCGGTGGCGGCCATGGCGGAGGCAGTGGCGGAGGCGGTGGTGGTCACGGCGGCGGAGGCGGTGGCTCCGGAGGTTCCGGTGGTGGTGGCGGTAGCTCCGGAGGCGGCGGAGGCGGCGGCCACGGTGGTGACGGCGGTGGCCATGGCGGTGCTGCCGGCCATGGCGGTGACGGCCATGGTGCTGACGGTCATGGCGGTCCGGGACGCGGCGACGCTGACCATGGTATGGCCGGGAACCGAGGCCCAGGCAATGCGCGAGACAATGCGCGCGACAATGACGACGATAACGACAACGCCGCCGATGCTGCCAGGGACGCTGCCAGAAACGACGCCGATGCAGCCCGGAACGCGGCCAGAGCTGATGCCGATGCAGCCCGGGATGCTGCCAGAGCTGCAGCAGATGCCGCTCGCGATGCCGCCAGGGCTGACGCCGATGCGGCTCGGGACGCTGCAAAAGCTGCTGGCGTAGCGGGCGCAGATGCCGCCAGGGATGCTGCCCGGGCTGCGGCAGATGCAGCTCGGAACGCTGCCAAGGCAGACGCCGATGCGGCCAGGGATGCTGCCCGGGCCGCTGCAGATGCGGCTCGCAACGCTGCCAAGGCAGACGCCGATGCAGCTCGAGACGCTGCCAAGGCTCAGGCAAGGGCGGCCAGAGAGCCTAGGGAAGCCAGGGAGGCTAACGAGGCGGCCAGAGAGGCTAACGAGGAAGCTGCCGAGGCTGCCAGAGAGGATGCTGGACAAGCAGCTAGAGAGGCTAACGAGGCGGCCAGAGAGGAGGCTGGGGAGGCAGCCAGAGAGGCTAGAAATAATGCCCCGGACGCGCGAGATATCGACGTGGTTGAGGTGCAACACTAAGCCTGCATATTGGGCAGCAATGCCCATGGCAAACGTCCCGGGAGCTTGAGGGACGTATCGGCAATGAGTCGCAAGCCCCGTTGAGTCGCAGGGTTTGCGACTTCTTTTTGAACGGTTTGAAGTTCGTTTGGTGGTTTGAAAGTGCCCGGCAAATTGCCGGGCATTTTCATTCCGCGAGCCTTGATTGCGGGGGCCGGTTTGCAATTTCCGGTCGATGTACGATGGTCAAGCCGTCCGCCCTCGCAAAACGCTGAGCTACGAGCCCCCAGCGGAACGAATCAGTCAATCCTGCCCTATGAGCAAAAGCTGGCCATGATGGGGGGCTGCAAGCTATAGGGTCTTGATGGCTTTCGCGTCACCTGCTTGTTCAACCGTGCCCAGGGTATACAGTACACAGACCGCATCGTGGCTGATTTCACGGCGCGCGGCGTGGTCTTCGCGGACCTGCTGGGTGAGGTGGCGGCATGAACCGTATTGATCGCTTCAAATCCAACGAAGTCGGCCGGGACTTTGCGGTCGGTGATATCCACGGTTGCTTCTCCAGGTTGCAAGCCGCCTTGAATTCGGTTTGTTTCAATCCTGATGTTGACCGCCTTTTCAGCGTCGGCGATCTGGTGGATCGCGGGCCGGAGTCGGAGCAGGTTGACGCTTGGCTTGCCAAACCATGGTTTCACGCCGTTCGCGGAAATCATGAGCAGATGGCAATAGATGCCTGCCGTGCAGACCCTGAGGGTCACATGAAGGGAATGCACCTCATCAACGGTGGTGCCTGGCTCTATGCGCGCTCTCCAGTTGAGCAAGCTTGGTATTCCGAGCTGTTGGCCGACTTGCCACTGGTGATCGAAGTGCAGACACCAGCGGGCCTTATCGGGATCGTCCATGCCGACTGCCCATTTGATCACTGGAACGAGTTCATATGGGCGATCGAGCGGGGAAGCCCCGTGGAAACCGCTCACGTTGCAGCGATGGCCCAGTGGTCGAGGAAGCGTATTTTTGAAGAAAGCTCCCAGGTTGTTCACGGGGTCAGGGTTGTTGTGGTCGGTCATACACCAGTGCGTCAGCCAGCAGTTCTCGGCAACGTCTACCACATCGACACTGGCGGCTGGATGGGCGGCCACTTCACTTTGCTGAATCTGCATACGCTGCAGGTCTATCCGCCCATTGATCCGAAGCTGAGTCGGGATTGGGAGGAATAGTCGTGGGCATTGCCCCAAAACCACGCCGCCCGAAGAAGCGTGACAACTTTTGGCCAAACCCCAGAAACGACAAAGCCCTGAAAAATCAGGGCTTTGTCGTATAAAGATGGCGGAGGCGATGGGATTCGAACTCATGGACCTGTTACAGTCGACGGTTTTCAAGTCCGAGATACAAACGTACGAAATTCGTGGCCTGTAGCTTGATTTCGTTCCAATACGAGCATTTTTTGGCTCCGCTGCAGGCCGCATTCTACAAGGGGTGGTGCTAGGGTTTTGTAACACTTTTTTGGCTATTTTGAGGGCTTAGCAATGGCGCCTACACGACGGTAAACGCGCTCGGTAATGTCGCCTTTGGTATGTCCTAGCAGCAGGCTGGCCTCACCAATATCCGTGATCTCTGATGCCGCTTTAGGTCGGATGTCTCGGAATTGAAACTCTGCAATCCGGCTCGCCAAGAGCGTGTCACCATTGTCAAGTGCCGCCTGCTTCGCCTTCTCTCTTGCCTCATCCCATCGCTTACGTAGCATGGTAGCGGTCATCCGTTTTCCTCTTTGACTAACAATCAGATAACTCGACAGATGCTGCGCATTACGCTTGGCGATCTGGGCGATCAGCAAGCCCAGGCTGTTTGCAGAGCCGTCAGTGGTCGTCTGTATTCGAAGTTTTTTGCTGGTTTTGTTTTGCTGAACCATCAGGAATCCTCCCTCAAGGTCATCCTTGCGCATTACCAGCACGTCCGCTGGACGTTGACCGGTCAGGTAAGCCAAGTCCATGGCATCTTTCAGCTCTTGACCTGCCTTTTGGTACACCGCATTCCAGATCGCATCGTTTGCGTAGTAATCGCGCGGGGTTTCCTTGTTTTTACGGACTCCTTGGCAGGGGTTTTCCTTTGTGGTTAGACCCCATTCTCGTGCCATGTTGAATACGTGGGAGAGGGTGGCGATTTCGCGATTTGCCCGCACCTTTGCCGAGCGTGCATCCCTGTAACCAGCAATTGCTGCAGGTGTTATTGCATCGATAGGTGCGCTGTCGAACATTGGTCGTAGTTGCTTTATCTCTGCGAGGTTGTCCTTCTGGGTACGTGTTGCTTTTTTGGGGACAATATCGCGAATGTACCTATCGAAGATGCCCTTCATGGTTCGAAGATCGAGCGGCGCCTCCTTGGCTTCGAGTTCAGCCCATTTGATCCTGGCCTTGTCCAGGTCTTTGCCTAGCGGTATCGCCTTTCCCGATCCGTCCAAGTAATAGTAAGCAATCCAGGTTTTTCCGCTTTTCCGAGGACGTGTCCATTGATACATCCTTGGCGGCAAGTTGCGTGTTTCGGCATTGCGGGGGCGCATATCAGTTCACTCGTGAGTAGTCTGGCGTCCATGCGGGCGCTGCGGGAGTGGAGGACAGGTTGAGAGTAGAAGGTGACTCCATGCCCAACTTCATGCGGACATAGTGCCGTCCAACCAATGGGCGCTTGCCTCGGCTTTCGATGAAGACCCATTGGTGGTCGATCAGCCAGCGTCGCTGGGAAGCCCTAGCTTTGTAACCGGTGATAATCGCCAGTTCTTCGTCCGAAAGAATTTCGGATTCCATGATGTTTCTCCATGCCGAGCGTTGCGGCAGAAGGTGGTTAAACTTGCTCGCGTTTTAAACGAAGGCAGTGAGGCCAGGATTGGCATGTATGCTGGGGTTGCCCGGGAGGTGGAGGGTGGTGAGTTGGTGCTCAGGCAATCTCACATAGCGCGAGAACATCATCGCCACCGCGTGCTTTGCCGGCGTGTAGACGCCTCCAGTCAGTCGCTGTCCTGCGTGAGGGGTGGGCGACGGTGTATTGATTGGAGAGGCATAGAATGATGACTAAGTGATATCATTGCGCCTGGTTCAACTTGGCTCTGTTACGAGTCAGTTGGTTTCAGGTAGGTCAAAAAAGGCATGGAACGTGCAGGAATTTATTTCTAATCTAAGTGATCTTTCTTGGTGGGGGTCAGTTGTAGTAGTCGGTTTGATAATAAGTATTCTCTCTGCGTATGCTAAAGATTGGATAGATATTTTGTTGGGGACGCTTTTTTCAAAGTGGAAAATTAGCGTCTCTATAAAAAAGAGAGCACGGGAAGAGCGCGTTGCTATTCTTGTAGTGGATAAACATGAGCAAATAAAGGCATTGGTGCGTGTTAACTATTTCGCGTTGCGCTCTGTTTCAAATACGATAATGGCTGTTTTGGTTGTGCTGATGACAACTAGTTGGCCTTATACTGCGAATAAAAATCTGGCCGTGTTGTTGTTGAGCGTATTTACAATTTTTTTGATGTCTCTCTCAATATCCGATGGTATGCGAGCCTATAAATTGAAGAGCGTCATAGATGAGGCGGAAAAAACTGCAGCGAACATTAAAGACGCTGTCAATGAACTCGAAGGTTAATCTGATGTTACGACTTCATCTTCATCACCTAAGACGCGTTGCAATTCGGCCAAGCTTTCAGCCAGAAATGCTCGCGATACCTTTTCGCTTGATTCATAAGGTTTCGTGACATTCCGAAGCACCCACGCCGCTGTTCCTTGGCCATGGCCTGCCTCTTCAATTCCGTGAGCCGGTAGATCCAGCCATGTCTGTCGTCGGCGCTGGCGTACCTGGTTACTGATGCTTCTCATGCTGCCCTCTGCTGATTCCAGACACCCACGGCGTCGAACACTAGGGCGGCTTGCTCTTCAGTCAGCGATATTGCGGCGGGAATGGCGATCCAGCCCGAAGCAACCCGATGATTCGGATTGCTCTCGGCGACCAAGTCTTTGTAGGTTCCCTCGATCACGTCTTCGAGGTGTGCGGCCAGATAGTTGCCTTGGGGAGCAACCTCTACTGATTTAGTGTAGCGGTGCCCTTGTTGATCGCGACACTGGACGCTGACATAGATCGTCCAGCGGTGTGCAATGTCGCAGACAGCTTCTGCCATGCGCTGCCCTGGCGGGATGCTCTTGCAGCTCTTCCTGTTGATCATCCCTTGGCGTCCGCTGGGGTAGATGTGGACCACCGCGACGTGATTGGCATTGAGCAGTGCCCGGCTCGCTCGCTCTAACCGGGTACGCATGTTATTAGGCTTTCGCTTTTTCATAGCGTCACCGCAATCTGGCGATTGGCCTTGGCTTCGAACTGCATGGCAAGGTCATGAGCGGCCTTGTAGGTACCACGGAAGGCGCAAGTCTTGCCTGTGGTGAGGTCTTTAATCTGGTACATGCCGAAGCTTCCGCCGGCGATTTGGTAGCGCACCGGTTTGGCTGGAGTTGGTCGTCCAATACGAGCGAAGCATCCAACCCGGACGGCATTTGATTGTTGCAGCGGCACACCGAGGTCATCGATGCGCTCTTGAAATGATGGATGCATGGTTGTTCCCTCGGAGTAGGTTAGGTGTATTCATCAGCACTGCGACCACCTGCTGGTGGCCATTGGGCAGGGAAGGGGGCTGATTGATAAATTGCAGGCGTAAAAAAGCCCGATCGGAACCGGGCCATTGGTTGCGTCACAAAGACCTGCTTAAGTGATCGCAGGTGTTGCCGTCGCGGGCTTCGACAAACCCGCCTGAATGCGCTGCGTGATTTCTTCTCGATGCACCTGGACATCCTTCGGTGCGCTAGTTCCGATACGTACCTGTTTACCGCTAACACCCAGCACTGTGATCGTGATGTTGTTGCCTATGTTGATGCTTTCGCCTTCTTTGCGAGTCAAAATCAGCATTGTCCATTTCCTTGCGTGAGTTAGTTTCCCAATGCCGCCTTGCAAGAAGCGGCATCAGTGAAACATCGCTGCATTACGCGGATTTCATTGCGGGGGGATGCACGCTGTCGCCAAGGTGCAGCAGTGATGTTGTCCGTCCTATTGCCGCCGGAGGAGCGGGGCGCATTGCTTGCCAGGTCATGCCACGGTTCTGGCGTTTCACCATCGAGCAGCCGCACAGGTTATTCCTGCAGTTGGCAGGCTTTCGGGCCTGCCTGCTCGCCGGTCGTCGGTAGAGGTAATGCGGACTTTTGTTTCTTGCGCTGGCTGTTAAAGAGCGGCGCGGCTTTCGCTGCTAAGTCGATTATGTGTCGACATGAATAAAATATAGGAGAGCACATATTTTGTGTCAATGGGCAAGCCCATAAATTTTATAGTCGGCGATAAAAAGCCCGCAAATCGCGGGCTTCACTTATAGGTCGACGTATGTCTGCCAGCCAATTCTCACGCTGTCGTCTTCTAACCGCTCGACAGTTATCCCACCTGTCTCCTCAAGCTCTTGGATGACGCGTTCCCATGCATCGGGTGACTCGTAATCACGCCTGGCGATCGTAATTGTCTGAACCTTTTGCGCGTTTGGATCGGACACCATGCGTTGAATGCGTCGGCCGACTTGCTCATAGGTGTTCAACGTGAGGGAGTTGCTGCCATTGCTCATCTGTCTTCCTTTGTTTTTTTCTGTGTGGATAGACAGTATTTTGTTGAAGGGAAAGCAACAATCCGGAAAAAGCACGCTTGTACTCTTTTGTTTTGAAGCAAAAAAAAGCCCGCTTAGTGCGGGCTTGTTTATCACATGAATGGCGGTGCGCGAATGTCGCTCTAAAGCTTTCCGGTCATACGTACTGCTACGCCAATGATGCGGCAATTTTCATCACACTCGACCATTTTATAAGCTGGGTTCAGCGGCTTCAGGTAACGTACACCGCCATCCTCCACCAGCTTCTTAAAAGTCGCCTCGTTGCTCGCGGGCAGTTTGGCAATAACCAACTTGCCGGGTTTCACATCTGCCTCGGTGTCTACCAGGATCATCATCCCTTCAGGGACGCTCACGCCTGCAGGTGCGGTCATCGAATCACCTTTAACCTCAAGCCAAAACGCAGGTCCTTTGGAGTCGTAGTCAGATACTTCATACCTGTCAGAAAAACCATCTGGGTAAGGCTGAACTGCTTCCTCCCAGGAACCCGCTGATACCCAGCTGATCACTGGATATCGATAAAGCATCTGAGGCTGGACAACATCCTTTACATTGGGCTGTTCGGTGGTTTCTGAAACCATCTGGCCAGACCCACTCTCAATCCATATGGCCGAAACTCCGCACGCTTTCGCAATGGAGGCGTTATAGGAGGAGCGCTGTGATCTGCCTCTCTCAAGGTCAGAAATAGACGCTTGATCGATGCCAACAAGCTTCGCTAGTTGGGCCTGAGTAAATCCGGCGTGTCGTCGAGCGGCCTTGATTCGTTCTTTATATTCCATCTTTCGATTATTACTGGCGAACCCATATCGTTGCAAAGTGGTATGCCTATGATCTACGATATGGGTATTCACATAATCAGAGGCGATATGAACACCATCTTTAAAGACCTTGTTGCTTTCTTCGGGACGCAAGAGGCCACCGCAGAGAAGCTCAAGGTGGATCAAAGCACCGTTTCCGGTTGGGTTCGTGAAAAGCACGGGATGTCACCGGTGGTTGCCAAACGGGCTGAAGCCTTGACCAACGGTGTATTCAAGAAAGAAACCCTTTGTCCTTCATTTCCTTGGGCCGAGCTTAGTACCTGACGGACATCACAGCGATTAACTGAAGCCATTTTTAGCGCAACGGCGCCGAGAGAAAACTAGACGATGAAATCGCCAGTGCTAGACACCCGTCGCAAAGCAGTCATTGCCTCTGCCAATGCATTCCCTGGCGGGCTTGCATACGCCTCTGACTTTCTTGGCGAAGAGAATCTCAAGCGCTTCAAAAACCGGATTTACGAGTCGGCGGGTGTTAGGCCCCTCACCGACGATGAGGTCTGCACGCTTGAGACTGAAGCCAAAACCACATTCTTGCCGGACTACATCTGCGCGATGTACGGCGGCGTATTTGTTCGCTTGCCTGAGGTTGGTGAGCTGGACAACGTAGACATGCACCAGCGCTCTTTACGTACTTCTGTGAAGCGCGGCCGCGTTGACCAGTTTCTTGCTCTGGCGTTGGAAGACGGAGAAATCACCGCAGCGGAAGCCGCAGAGATTCTGGCCTTGCACGCGAAACACTTGGCTGCCCGGCACGAGGAGGTGACCGCACTGATTGAGTTGCACAAGTCGAAACGCCCATCCCGAACGCCAAGCGGGAAGGGCTGACATGCAGTTCACGATCGCGATCAACCAGGTGAAAGCGCTGGAGTGGGGGTTGAACTCCCAACAGGCGCTGCTGTTTTCCTTTGTCTACGAATGTCCTAGCTGGGCCAAACCAATCAAGACCGATAACGGAATTTTCTTTGTCTTGACCAAGGCAAAGATCGTGGAGGAATTGCCCCTGCTTACCGACAAGCCAGATACCGCGTATCGACTTCTCAAAGGTCTCGAAAGGGCAGGACTGGTGGAGTTATCCAGCACCGCAAACGTCTCGTTGTTTCGCTTGACCGAGAAGGCGAAAGAGTGGAATCGCAAGCTGGACGGGTCGGAAAAATATCCGACCTCTGAGGCGTTTGACGGTCGGAAAAAAATCCGATCTACCTCGGAAAAATCTCCGAGCAAGGTCGGAAAAAAATCCGAACAGGGTCGGAAAAATATCCGAGGAGGGTCGGAAAAATTTCCGACAAATCAGGGTACCAGTAATCAGGGTACCAATCAGGTAACCAGTAATCAGGAAAAGCAGGGCGCTAACGCGCCAGGCAAGTCGTCCAAATTCAACCCGCTGACCGCCAAACCGGAAAACGTCAGCGTCGAGGTTTGGGGCGATTGGTGCCAGCACCGCAAGGAAATCCACAAACCC
>NZ_JBKFTN010000041.1:0-27526 GCF_050432945.1 Pseudomonas sp. 18173 | reverse complement strand
ATCCTGCATGGCTTGGCGGTGGTCATTCAACGCTTTCCAGGCAGGCAGGGCGGTAACGTCGTGAGGGGTGCGGTAGTACGCCATCGCTGCGATTTTCCTTATTACTTGAACGGCCTTTTGAACACTAAAAATCCCGGAGCGCTGTGGGTGGGCGTTCCGGTCAACTGCGTCGACACGATTTCATGGCGCAGGGCGAATACAGTAAACCCCGCGCAATGATCTGTCTTGACTTTGTCTGACATGTTTCCGGTACTTTTTTAACATCGAGCCAGGAACAGTCCGACAAACGGAAGAGTCAGGGCTCGGATCAGGCGACCTGTACCGGAATGGCGTTGCTGGTGTGGCTCAATTCGTTACCCGGTGCCATGTAGAGCATGCGCGGCTTGAAGTTGAGCAGTTCGGCTTCGCTGTAGTGGGCATACGCGCAGATGATCACGCGATCGCCGACCTTGGCCTTGTGCGCCGCGGCGCCATTGACCGAGATCATGCGCGAGCCTTCCTCGCCACGGATGGCGTAAGTGGTGAAGCGCTCGCCGTTGTCGACGTTGTAGATCTGGATCTGTTCGTACTCGCGGATGCCGGACAGGTCCAGCCATTCACCATCGATGGCGCAGGAGCCTTCGTAATCGAGTACAGCGTGGGTGACTTCGGCGCGATGCAGCTTGGCTTTGAGCATGATGGCGTGCATGAGTGTTTCCCAGGTCGGAATCGAACGGCGGGCAGTTTGCCCGAAGGGTTTGGGGGCGGCAATACAGTCTGTTCGGGCGCAGAAGNTCCAGCCATTCACCATCGATGGCGCAGGAGCCTTCGTAATCGAGTACAGCGTGGGTGACTTCGGCGCGATGCAGCTTGGCTTTGAGCATGATGGCGTGCATGAGTGTTTCCCAGGTCGGAATCGAACGGCGGGCAGTTTGCCCGAAGGGTTTGGGGGCGGCAATACAGTCTGTTCGGGCGCAGAAGCCCCTGTAGGAGCGAGCTTGCTCGCGATGGACGTTAACGATTACGCGTATTTCCTGAATGTACGCGGCGCGTCGGAGTTCATCGCGAGCAGGCTCGCTCCTACAGGGGAATTTCGGTGTTTAGATTGGCGCGTCGAGGTTCAGGTGCAGGTTGTCGATCAACCGCGTCGTCCCCAGGAACGCCGCTACCAGAATCACCAGGTCGCGATCCTCTGGCGTCGCCGGACGCAAGGTCATGGCGTGGCGAATTTCCAGGTAATCCGGGCGCAGGCCGGCGGCTTCGAGCTGTTGCAGTTTCACGCGGATCAACGCCGGGAAGTCGCGCTCGCCTTGTTTGATCGACTCGGCGATCTCGCTCAAGGTGCGATACACCACTGGCGCCACAGCCCGCTGCTCTTCGTTGAGGAAACCGTTGCGCGACGACAGCGCCAGGCCATCGGCCGCCCTTACGGTCGGCTCGCCGATGATCTGGATCGGCATGTTCAGGTCATGTACCAGCGCGCGAATCACCGCCAGTTGCTGGAAGTCTTTCTCGCCGAAAATCGCCAGGTCCGGCTGGACCATGTTGAACAGCTTGCTGACCACCGTCGCCACGCCTTCGAAATGCCCTGGCCGGCTGGCGCCGCACAGGCCTTCGGACAGTTGCGGGACACTGACGCGGGTCTGGCCGGTCATGCCGTCGGGGTACATCTCCTCGACAGTGGGGGCAAACAGCAGGTGGCAACCGGCCTGGAGCAGTTTTTCCTGGTCGGCGGCGAGCGTGCGCGGGTACTTGTCGAGGTCTTCGCCAGCACCGAATTGCAGCGGATTGACGAAAACGCTCGCCACCACGAAGTCGGCCCGTTGAGAGGCTTTGGTCACCAGCGCAACGTGGCCGCTGTGCAGGTTGCCCATGGTTGGCACAAAGGCGATGCGCTTGCCTTCGCTGCGGGCACGGGCCACGGCGGCCCGCAGTTCGCGTACGGTTTTTACGGTGTTCATGCAGAGAATCCGTGTTCGATCCCAGGGAAGGTCGCCGCTTTGACTTCAGTCACGTAGGCATTCAGTGCAGCTTCAATGCTGGTCTGGCCAGTCATGAAATTTTTCACGAATTTTGGCACGCGGCCAGAAATGGACAGCCCCAGCATGTCGTGCAGAACCAGTACCTGGCCATCGGTGCGATTGCCGGCGCCGATACCGATCACCGGGATCTTCACCGCCTGGGTGATTTCTTCTGCCAGTTCGCTCGGAACGCATTCGAGCAGCAGCATTGCCGCGCCGGCCTGTTCGAGGGAGATCGCGTCGGCACGCATCTGCCGCGCCTGGTTTTCATTGCGCCCCTGGACCTTGTAGCCGCCAAGGATATTCACCGATTGCGGCGTCAGGCCCATGTGCGCGCATACAGGGATGCCGCGCTCGGCCAGCAGGCGGATCGAGTCGCCCAGCCACAATGCGCCTTCAACCTTGACCATGTGCGCGCCGGCCTGCATCAACAGGGCGCTGTTGGCCATGGCTTGCTCGGTGGTGGCGTAGGCCATGAACGGCAGGTCGGCGAGGATCAGGGCATCGCTGTTACCACGTTTGACGGCGGCCACGTGGTAAGCCATTTCTGCGGTGGTGACAGGCAAGGTGCTGTCGTGGCCCTGCAAAACCATGCCGAGGGAGTCGCCCACCAGCAGCACTTCGACGCCAGCCTGATTGCAGGCGTGGGCGAAGGTTGCGTCGTAGCAGGTCAGCATGGTGATTTTTTCACCTTTTTGCTTCAGACCTTGCAGGGTGGTCAGGGTGATGGCTGGCATGAAAAGTTCCTCATTCAGGCGCTGTGGAAACTACTGCGAGTAACGCGCGTGATTCTTCGTTGAATACAGGCGCACGCTCTTTCTGTCGTGCTTTTAAGGCCTGGATTGCGCCCTTTAACGCCGTGTTGGCGGCAGCGGGACGCCTATAGTCGTGAGGAGAACGAGGGAAGTCAATTGCGTGTGTTACCGCATTGTTACGGGTGGGGTGTTACCGGGGTAACTGATGCGATTCAGCAGTGGAACTTGTGTCTAGCCCAAACCCAATGTGGGAGCGAGCCTGCTCGCGATAGCGGAGTGTCAGTCAACATTTCTGATGAATGTTGAAAAGCCATCGCGAGCAGGCTCGCTCCCACAAGGGGATTTTGGTCAATTTTGGGGCAGGCGTTCCAGCCCGACGAACGGGCATGCCTTGAGCAGTTCTGCCAGGGTGCGGCCATCGGCCAGTCGCAGATCCGCAGGTGCCAGTTCCGCCAGCGGATAAAGCACGAAGGCCCGTTCCTGCATGTGGTAATGAGGAACTTTCAGGCGTGGTTCGTCGATCAGGCGATCACCGAACAGCAGGATGTCGAGGTCCAGCGTGCGTGGCCCCCAGCGCTCGAGGCGCTCGCGACCCTGGCCGTTTTCGATGGCTTGCAGGGCATCGAGCAGTTCCAGCGGCGCCAGCGTGCTTTCAAGGGCGGCCACTGCATTGGTGTAGCGCGGTTGTCCGGGCAGCAGCGAATCGCTTTGATAAAACGCAGAAACTCCCGCCAGCTCCGATTGCGGCAGGTGCGCCAGCGCCTCGATGGCGCTGCGCAGTTGTTCGGCTGGGTCGGCCAGATTGCTGCCCATGCCGATGTAGATGCGTTCCATGGATTACTCGCCCGTAGAGCTCGAAGCACCGGCGGCGCGTTTGCGTTTGGACCCACCGCTGCGGCGGCGTTTGCGCGGGGCGCCGGTGCCTTCGTCCTTGCCGCTGAGGTCGCGAATCATGTCGCGGCGTTCACTGTCGTTGGCGTCCTGGTAGTCCGTCCACCACTCGCCCAGGCCGTCGGTCTGCTCGCCGGCGCTTTCGCGCAGCAACAGGAAGTCGTAGCCGGCGCGGAAGCGCGGATTGTCCAGCAACAGATCGGCACGCTTGCCGCTGCGGCGCGGCAGGCGTTCCTGCATGTCCCAGATCTCGCGGATCGGCATGGTGAAGCGTTTCGGAATCGCGATCCGCTGGCACTGTTCGGCAATCAGCTCGTGCGCCGCTTCCTGCATCGCCGGAATCGGCGGCATGCCACGCTCCTGCAGGCGCAGGACCCGCGCCGGCAGGGCAGGCCAGAGCAGGGCTGCAAACAGGAACGCCGGGGTAACCGGTTTGTTCTGCTTGATCCGCAGGTCGGTATTGATCAGGGCTTCGCTGATCAGGGTGTGGGTGTAGGTCGGGTTGTATTCCAGTGCTTCGGCGCTGGCCGGGAACAGTGGATCGAACAATTGCAGGTCGACCAGCATTTCAAACGTATCGGCGGCATGGCCGGAGAGGAAAAGCTTGAGTACCTCTTCGAACAGGCGAGCCGACGGGATCTCGCGCAGCATCGGCGCCAGGTCGCGGATCGGCAGGGCACTGTGTTTTTCGATGCCGAAGTTCAACTTGGCGGCGAAGCGCACGGCCCGCAGCATGCGTACCGGGTCTTCCTGGTAGCGTTGCTTAGGATCGCCGATCAGGCGGATCAGGTGATTGCGAATGTCGTGTACGCCATTGGCGTAATCGAGGATGCGTTCGCTGACCGGATCGTAATACAGGGCATTGATGGTGAAGTCGCGACGTTGCGCGTCTTCTTCCAGGGTGCCATAGACGTTATCGCGCAAGATGCGCCCGCTTTCGTTGCGCGAGGACTGGTTGCTGTCTTCCTCGTCTTCGTTTTGCGGGTGATTGGCGCGGAAGGTCGCGACCTCGATGATTTCGCGGCCGAAGTGGATGTGCACCAGTTTGAATCGGCGCCCGATGATTCGCGCGTTACGGAATTCGGCCCGCACCTGCTCGGGGGTGGCGCTGGTGGCAACGTCGAAATCTTTCGGTGTGATACCCAGCAGCATGTCGCGCACGCAACCGCCAACCAGGTAAGCCTGATAACCGGCGCTCTGCAGGCGTTCAACGATATTCACCGCGTAGCGGCTGAATTGCGCCTTTTGCAGCGAATGTTGGCCGCTGTTGAGCACTTCAGGCGTGCTGCGAATGTGTTGCGTAGGACGCTTGGGAGAACGGAATGACTGGAACAGCTTCTTCAGCATGGGATGCACTGTTTGAAGGAATATTCGGCCATAACAGAAGAATGACCGCATGATGGGCGGGGATTCTAGCATTTAGTCGGGGGATGGTGTAGGACACTGTAGGAGCGAGCTTGCTCGCGATGGTCGTGAGCGATGACGCGCAGAACCAGATGCCCAGTGTTGCCTGTGGGTTTTTCGCGAGCAAGCTCGCTCCTACAGGTACAGGTACAGGTACAGGAAGCGGGTGGGGGGAATCGCAGAAACCACAAGGGGAGCCGAAGCTCCCCAAGAAGTAGTTGCATGCTCTATTTTTATTTTTGGTTTTGGGCTTCTTGTTTTTGTTGAGCGCCCTCGCCATGAAGTTTTCCTTCATGACCCTCCCAATCGGGAGCCAAGAGCAAACGGATTGCTTTGGTCGCTGAATTGCAGTGATCTTTCGATCCAACCAGTACAGGCTCTGTCTTAGGACAGTTTTTGTTGTTCTCGGCCTGGTCGTGGGGCAAGCCCCAAATACAACGCCTCTCCAAAAGAATCAGTTAGCTGCGCCTCTCGCCGTCTTGTTTTTATTGTGCGTGAGTCGATTCGTCTTATTTTTATTGTCTTGTGCATTGCTTGTTATTGTTCTTGTACCAAACATATAGCAGGGTGCGTGCCAACTTTTGCGAAGCCCAATAAAACAAGGGGTTAGGGCGGCTGACAGGCATTTCGAGGGCCAAAAAAAGCCGGGGCTTCGTTACCGTAAGCCCCGGCTTCTGTTACGTGAAAAAACTGAGGTAACAGTTTTTTCCACAAAGTCACGTGTTACCCGCACATCAGACAGGCGCGGTTCAGCTCTCGCTGGCCACCCCGGTCTTGCGCCGTGGAATGCCCAGGCGTTGACGGCGCTCCCACAGGCATTTGCGACTGACCCCGAGCTTGCGAGCCAGCTCGGTTTCGGTCATGTGGTCCTGATGCTCGAGAACGAAATGCTGGAAGTAGTCTTCCAGGGAGAGGTCTTCGGTCGGTTCGTGGTTGTTGTTGCTGGCATTGCCATTGCCCTGTTGTGGAGGCAGGCCAATGAACTCGTCGTCTTCCAGGTCGCCCAGTTCGATGTCGATGCCCAGCAGTTCGGCAGAAATCTCCGGGCTTTCGCACAGGATGACGGCGCGCTCGACGGCGTTCTCCAGTTCACGAACGTTACCCGGCCAGGAGTAGTGACGAATGGCTTGCTCGGCATCCGCGGCGAACTTCAGGTCGGTGCGGTTGATTCGCGCACTTTGCCGCGCCAGGAAGGCGTTGGCGATTTCGTTGACGTCCGCACCGCGTTCGCGCAGGGCTGGCAGCTTCAGCGCGATAACGTGGAGGCGATAGTACAAGTCTTCGCGGAACTGACCGATCTTCGCCAGGCTCTTGAGGTCGCGGTGAGTTGCTGCGATCAGGCGCACATCGACTTTTTGCGACTGCACCGAGCCGACGCGACGAATTTCGCCTTCCTGCAATACGCGCAGCAGGCGAGCCTGGGCTTCCAGTGGCAGTTCGCCGATTTCATCCAGGAACAGGGTGCCGCCATCCGCCGCTTCCACCAGGCCGGCACGCCCGGCGCTGGCGCCGGTGAATGCGCCCTTCTCGTGGCCGAACAGTTCGGACTCGATCAGGCTTTCCGGAATGGCCGCGCAGTTCACCGAAATCATCGGTGCCTTGGCGCGTTTGGACAGGTTGTGCAGGGCGCGCGCCACCAGCTCTTTACCGGTGCCCGATTCGCCCTGGATCAGAACGTTGGAGTCGGTGGGTGCGACTTTGCGGATCTTGCCGTACAGGTCCTGCATCGGCGGGCACGAGCCGATAATGCCGATTTCACCGTTGCTGTTGTCGGTACCGGATTTCACTGCACCGTTGGCGGCTTTGCCGGCAACCGCTTCACCACCGGCTTGTGCCGTTTGTCGGTCACGCAGGATTCGTGCGGCGGCTTGCAGCATTTCGTCGTGATCGAATGGCTTGGCAATGTAATCAACCGCGCCCATCTTCATCGAGTCGACCGCCGAGCGCAGGCTGGCATAGCTGGTCATGATCAGCACCGGCGTGCCTTGGGCGAGCTTGATCAATTCCGTGCCAGGCGCGCCCGGCAGGCGCAAATCACTGACGATCAGATCGAACGAGGGAATGGTGAAGCGTTCTTGTGCTTCCTGCACTGAACCGGCTTCGCTGACCTGGTACTGGTTACGTTCCAGCAGGCGGCGCAAGGCGGAGCGGATAATGGTTTCGTCTTCGACGATCAAAATGTGCGGCATTGATTCGATACTCTCGACGGTCTCAGTTCACAGCGGACGTCGCTTCGACATGACGCGGCAAGGTAACCCTGATTCGGGTGCCGCGTTGGCTTTGAACATCAGCCGGGCTGTCGATGGTGATTTGTCCATAATGCTCTTCAACGATGGAATAGACCAGTGCAAGGCCCAGACCGGTGCCTTCGCCAGGGTCCTTGGTGGTGAAGAAAGGTTCGAACAATCGGTCCATGATGCTCGACGGAATACCGCTGCCTTCGTCCTCCACGATCAGATCGACCGTGTGTTCGCCGGCTTCGCTCTTGACCCGTACCGCACTGCCGGGAGGCGAGGCGTCACGGGCGTTTGAAAGCAGGTTGATCAATACCTGGGCCAGCCGTTGCGGGTCGCCTTCGACCCAGTGTTCGGGGTCGCACAGGTTGTAGAACTGCACTTCGAAATTGCGTCGGTTCAGGGCCAGCAGGCCGATGGCATCCTGAGCCACTTCGGCCAGACAGACGGGCTCATCGCTGTGCTGATGGCTGCCGGCATGGGCAAAGCTCATCAGCGACTGGACAATGCGCGATACGCGCTTGGTCTGCTCGAGGATCTGGCCGCTGATTTCCTTCAGCTCGCCGTCTTCTTCCCGTTCTTCGCGCAGGTTCTGCGCCAGGCACGCGATACCGGTGATCGGGTTGCCGATTTCATGGGCCACGCCGGCCGCCAGTCGACCAATGCTGGCCAGGCGCTCGGAGTGCACCAGTTTGTCCTCGAGCATCTGGGTTTCGGTCAGGTCTTCCACCAGCAATACCAGGCCACTGTTGCCCGGCGCGAGGGGTTCGTCGATCGCCGCCTTGTGCAGGTTCAGCCAACGGGTCTGGCCGTCGAGGGCCAGGTGTTGTTTGTGCAAGTGCTCGTCCGGCAGATTGATGAAGCCTTGCAGCAGTTCTTTCCATGGGTCGGCAATGGTACTCAGGCGCGAACCGACCACGCGCTGCGCAGCGATGCCGGTGAGTTCCTCCATGGCCTTGTTCCACATGAGGATTTCCTGATCCTTGGCCAGCGAGCAAACGCCCATTGGCAATTCCTGCAGGGTCTGGCGGTGATAGCGGCGCAGGGCATCGAGTTCGGCGGCCAGGCCGGTCAGGCGCGAGTGGTAGTCCTCGAGACGGCTTTCGATGAAGTGAATGTCTTCGGTGACGTAGTTTTCGCCGCCAGCCTTGTACGGCAGGAACGTCTCGACCATGTCCTGGGCCACGCTCGGCCCCATCAGGCCGGAGAGGTTGGCTTCGATGCGGTCGCGCAAGCGGCGCAGGGCATACGGCCGGCGTTCGTCGAAGGGCAGATAGAGGTCACGCAGTGCCTGCTCCACTTCTTTCTGCGCCGCTTTTGCACCCAGTGGCTTTGCCAGCTGAGTGGCAAACTCCTGGGGCGAGGCGGCGTGCAGTTCCCGGCGTTGCGGGCGGCGAACGTTGTCCACGGCGCAGGCTTCGGCAGCGCTGGCTTCTTCGGTGCTGGCGTTGGTGAACAGCGAGATCAGGGTGAACATCAGTACGTTGGCCGCCAGCGAGGCAATCGCCGCCATGTGCCAGCTGGTGTCGTCCAGCACGTAGATCATGTTCAGCAGCGGAATGTAGAAGCCTTGCAGATTGCCGACCAGCGGCAACAGCATGGTCACCAGCCACACCAGAATCCCCGCCAGCAAACCGGCGATGAAGCCGCGACGGTTGGCGGTCGGCCAATACAGGACCGAGAGCACGCCTGGCAGGAATTGCAGCGTGGCGACGAACGCGACAATGCCGAGGTTGGCCAGGTCCTGCTCGGCACCGAGCATCAGGTAGAAGCCGTAGCCGGCCATGATGATCGCGACAATCAGCGCCCGGCGGGTCCACTTCAGCCAGCGGTAGATGTTGCCTTCGGCCGGTGGCTGGTACAGCGGCAGCACGAGGTGGTTCAAGGCCATGCCGGACAGCGCCAGCGTGGTGACGATGATCAGGCCGCTGGCGGCGGACAGCCCGCCGACATACGCCAGCAACGCCAGCGCCTTGCTGTTGGCGGCAATACCGATGCCCAGGGTGAAGTATTCCGGATTGGTGGTGGCGCCCAGTTTCAGGCCGGCCCAGAGAATCAGCGGCACCGCCAGGCTCATCAGCAGCAGGAACAGCGGCAGGCCCCAGCTCGCACTGACCAGCGAACGCGGGTTGAGGTTCTCGGTAAAGGTCATGTGATACATGTGCGGCATCACGATCGCCGAGGCGAAGAACACCAGCAACAGCGTACGCCACGGGCCTTCCTGCAGCGGCGTGTGCAGGGCCGCGAGCGCGGTCTGGTTTTGCAGCAACCAGAGCTCGAGCTGTTGCGGGCCGTCGAACACGCCGTAAAGCGCATACAGGCCGACGCCGCCCAGGGCGATCAGCTTGATCACCGACTCGAAGGCAATCGCAAACACCAGGCCTTCATGTTTCTCGCGGGTGGCAATGTGGCGGGAGCCGAAGAAGATCGTGAACAGCGTAATCAATGCGCAGAAGCTCAGGGCCACGCGATGCTGTACCGGCTCCCGGGTGAGAATGCCGATGGAGTCGGCGACCGCCTGAATCTGCAGGGCCAGCAGCGGCAGTACGCCGACCAGCATGAAAATCGTGGTCAAGGCTCCGGCCCAGGTGCTGCGGAAACGGAAGGCAAACAGGTCCGCCAACGACGACAGTTGATAAGTGCGGGTGATCTTCAGGATCGGGTAGAGCAACACCGGCGCCAGCAGAAAGGCCCCGGAGACACCCAGGTAGCTGGACAGAAAGCCGTAGCCGTACTGATAGGCCAGGCCCACGGTGCCGTAAAACGCCCAGGCACTGGCGTAGACGCCCAGTGACAGGGTGTAGGTCAGCGGGTGGCGAATGATCGCCCGGGGAATCATGCCCCGTTCACTGATCCAGGCCACGCCGAACAGCACCGCCAGGTACGCGGCGCTGATCAGGATCATCTGGGTCAGGCTAAAGCTCATCGGCATCTTTTTGGCTCTGCAGGATGAAGGTCACGACGATCAGAATCAGCCAGAGCAGATAAGGGCGATACCAGGCGCCAGTGGCGTCGATCCACCAATCCATGATGGCCGGGGAAAACAGGTAAATCCCCACTACCAAAAGCAGGACCAAGCGATAGATGTACATCCCGGCCTCTCTTTTTTATGCGCGTGCCCGAAAACGTGCGGCGATGGTAACGGATGGGCGCGCCACTGCAAGTGCGATCACAATAGCTGTGCCTCGGGCAGGTTCAGTGTGCGCGGGATCAGCGAGGCATCCCAGTGGGCAATGCCCCAGTTCAACACTTCCCGTGGCGTGGCGTAAGCCAGCTCGGTTCCCGGGGTCTGCCCCAGTGCCCGCAGCGCTCGCAGCAACAGCGGCGTTGCCTGATCCTCGGTCAACGGCGGCGAACGGTAGGATTTACCCAGTTTATTGCCATCAGGCTGAGTAATCAGCGGGATGTGCAGATAACGCGGCTGAGGCAAGCCGAGCAGCTCCTGCAGGTAAAGCTGGCGGGGTGTGGAGTCCAGCAGGTCGGCACCCCGAACGATATCGGTAATGCCCTGCCAGGCATCGTCCAGGACCACGGCCAGTTGATAGGCGTAGAGCCCGTCGCGGCGGCGAATCACGAAATCGCCGACTTCCCGGCCCAGGTGTTGGCGGTATTCGCCCTGCACCCGGTCGAGGAAGTGGTATTGCAGTTCCGGTACGCGCAAGCGGATGGCAGCATCATCGGTGCCATGGCCGGCATTGCGGCACAGCCCCGGATAAATCCCGTGATAGGGTTCCAGCTGTTTGCGCGAGCAGGTGCAGGCGTACGCCAGGCCGTGATTGAACAGGCGATCGAGCACCTCGGCGTAGGCATCGTGGCGTTCGCTTTGGCGAACCAGGTCGCCATCCCACTCGAAGCCATAGCTTTCCAGAGCCTTGAGAATGGCGGCCTGGGCGCCGGGTTCTTCACGGGGCGGATCAAGGTCTTCCATGCGCATCAGCCACAGGCCACCCACCGAGCGTGCGTCAAGGTAGGAGGCCAGCGCGGCGACCAGTGAACCAAAATGCAGGTGGCCGCTGGGTGTCGGGGCGAAACGCCCGATGTAGGTGGGGGAGGTGGTGGCGGTCATCAGGGCAAGGCTACTTATTCCAGACTGTCGTCAGATTCCTGTAGGAGCGAGCTTGCTCGCGATTGCCGTCAACGATAACGCTGGGAGCCTGGTACCCCGCGGCGTTCTCAGGTTCATCGCGAGCTAGCTCGCTCCTACAGTGATGGCGATTTTAATCGCAACGGGCGTCAGCGAATTTTGGAAACAAAAACGGAGCGTTCGCACGCTCCGTTCTTCGTTCAAGCCGCCATTATTTGCCGACTTGCTTTTCCTTGATTTCCGCCAGGGTCTTGCAGTCGATGCACAGGTCGGCGGTAGGGCGCGCTTCGAGGCGCTTGACACCAATTTCGATGCCGCAGGACTCACACCAGCCGTATTCTTCGTCTTCGATCAGCTGAAGTGTCTTGTCGATCTTCTTGATCAACTTGCGTTCACGATCGCGGGCACGCAGTTCGAGGGCGAATTCCTCTTCCTGGCTGGCACGGTCTGCCGGATCAGGAAAGTTGGCCGCTTCGTCCTTCATGTGGTCCACGGTCTTGTCGACACCTTCCATCAGCTCTTTTTTCCACTGATTCAGAACTTTGGTGAAGTGCTTGCGCATGGGCTCGCCCATGTACTCTTCGCCGGCTTTCTGAACATAGGGCTCGAAGCCGCTGATCGTCTGGTTTTGCTGCTTTGCTTGGGTGGACATGAAATAGACCGCCTCTACTCTTGTAATCCATCTGCGCAGGATTGCTCCATCACCGACACCTGCCGGCCCTGCGGCTGCAAGCGGGCGAACTTACCAGATCAACTCGGGCCGCGCTACTCCCGGATGTCGAGCTCGCGGCACATGCTGCTTGCCAATGATGACAAACCGTTGTCTGGTGGCTCTGAATCCTGCTCAATTATTGATTTTAGTCAAACCTTGCGTATGCGCTTGAGTCGTTTGTGGTTGGGGTTATAAGGCCTGTGACCGCTTTAGGTTCTCGCTCGTTCCTGTGCTTGGGTAGAATCGGTTTTTTTTTCCCCGTTGAAGGAAGGCCAATGGCTCAGCCCTACAGTGCCCGCAGTCGTGCGATCGAACCTTTCCATGTCATGGCGCTGTTGGCGCGGGCCAATGAATTGCAGGCCGCCGGCCACGATGTGATCCACCTGGAAATCGGTGAGCCGGACTTCACCACCGCCGAACCGATCATCCAGGCCGGCCAGGCGGCGCTGGCGGCGGGGCGGACCCGTTACACCGCCGCGCGCGGCATTCCCGAGCTGCGCGAGGCCATTTCGGGCTTTTATCAGCAGCGTTATGGTTTGAACATCGACCCGCGGCGCATCCTCATCACGCCCGGTGGGTCCGGCGCGTTGCTGCTGGCCAGCGCATTGTTGGTAGACCCCGGTAAACACTGGCTGCTGGCGGACCCTGGCTACCCGTGTAACCGGCATTTCCTGCGACTGGTGGAAGGCGCGGCGCAACTGGTGCCGGTCGGTCCCGATGTGCGTTATCAATTGACGCCCGGCCTGATCGAGCGTCATTGGGACCACGACAGCGTTGGCGCATTGGTGGCGTCGCCGGCCAATCCGACCGGCACGATCCTGACCCGCGACGAGCTGGCGAAGCTGTCTGTGGCGATCAAGGAGCGCCACGGTCACCTGGTGGTCGACGAGATTTATCACGGCCTGACCTATGGCACCGATGCGGCCAGCGTGCTGGAAGTCGACGACAGTGCATTCGTTCTGAATAGTTTTTCGAAGTATTTCGGGATGACCGGTTGGCGCCTGGGATGGTTGGTGGCCCCCGACGCTGCGGTCAGTGAGCTGGAAAAGCTCGCCCAGAACCTCTACATCAGTGCTCCAAGCATGGCGCAGCACGCTGCACTGGCCTGTTTCGAGCCGGCAACCATCAGCATTCTCGAAGAGCGTCGCGCCGAATTTGGCCGGCGTCGGGATTACCTGCTGCCGGCCTTGCGCGAGTTGGGCTTCGGCATTGCGGTGGAACCGGAGGGTGCTTTCTACTTGTACGCCGATATCAGCAAGTTCGGCGGCGATGCCTTCGCGTTCTGCAAACACTTTCTCGAAACCGAGCACGTGGCATTCACTCCGGGGCTGGATTTCGGGCGTTATCAGGCCGGGCATCATGTGCGGTTCGCCTATACGCAAAACCTCGAGCGCTTGCAGGAGGCGGTCGAGCGCATTGCCCGTGGGTTGCGGAGCTGGCAAGGCTGATGCGATTTCATCCTCCACTCGAAGAAGGTCGCCTGATTCGTCGTTACAAGCGTTTTCTCGCCGATATCGAAACCGTTGGTGGCGAGTTATTGACCATTCACTGCCCGAACACCGGCTCGATGCTTAATTGCCAGGTCGAGGGCGGGCAGGTCTGGTTCAGTCGCTCCAATGACCCGAAACGCAAGTTGCCCGGCACCTGGGAGATCGGTGAAACCCCGCAAGGGCGGCGGTTTTGCGTGAACACCGCCCGGGCCAATGGTTTGGTCGAGGAGGCGCTACGTGCGGGCATCATCACTGAGCTGAACGGCTTTTCCGGGCTCAAGCGTGAAGTGGCTTATGGCCAGGAAAACAGTCGCATCGATTTTCGCCTTGATTACCCCGACGGGCCGGCCTACGTCGAAGTCAAAAGCGTGACCCTGGGCTTCGACGGTACGGCGGTGGCGGCGTTTCCCGATGCGGTCACCCAGCGTGGCGCCAAGCATCTGCGGGAGCTGGCGCACCTGGCTCGGGACGGTATTCGCGCGGTGCAGTTGTACTGCGTTTGCCTGACCGATATCGAGGCCGTGCGCCCGGCGCAGGAAATCGATGCGGCTTATGCGCAGGCCTTGCGTGAGGCGGTGGCCTGCGGGGTCGAGGTGTTGGCCTATGGCGTGCGCCTGACCCATGAAGAGATGGTGGTGGATCGACGTCTGGAAGTGTTGCCCGGTGTTTAAAGACTGACCCAGATTCCTTGTGCATCCTCGCGGCAGTCGATGCGGGTCAGCGATTGCCCGGCGCAGGGGCCGGCGACGCATTCACCGTCTTCGATCAGGAACAGTGCGCCATGGGTGGCGCACTGGATCAGGCTGTTGCTGGGGTCGAGAAACTGGTCGGGATGCCACTCCAGGCCGACTCCCCGGTGCGGGCAGCGATTGATGTAGACGTAGACCTGTCCGCCGCGGCGCACCGCAAAAAGCTTTTGGCCATCAATGTCGAATCCGCGGCTGCTGTCGTTGGCCAGCACGGCGCCTGCGCAAAGCAGTTTCATGTCTATCCTCGGTCCCGCAGCTCGTGAACGGATATGCCCGAGCCAGGCCGTTAAATGCTAACAATAATGAAATGGCCGTCTTGCCCTTCGGGTACAAGTGCCTGTCACCAAGGATACTTGGCCTGCTCCTTCGATGCCCGGGAAACCTTTGAAGGAAGCTGTTTGTGCGCTGGCCCCGTCAGTACTTTTCCACAGGCAAAAAAAGACCCGGCAAGAGCCGGGTCAAATAACCGTGATTAGCCTGATGAGGAGATAATCCGAGAGTCCGAACCAAGGGCTTTTCAGAATATCGACCAGTCTCGCGACCAGTTGTGATAATCATATCGATTCTCATTACCAAGTCAACCGCTGTTTCCCGAATTCTTTTCGATTGGCCGGATTTTCGTCTGCAGGCCTTGTAATCATTGGGCGTCAGCTTGCAAAGCTTCAGTAAGATTTGTGGGGTCAATTCTTGTGGCGTGAAGAAATGGCTTCCAGTTGTTTGTTCAGCGCCTCCTTGCGCTCGGCAGGAATGTCATTCCAGTGAACGTCCATCAGGGCGCCTTCAATTGCGTACAACAACACCTTGGACGCCCGAAAACCGCGCGTGCGCACGGCCCGATAAGCATCCACCGCCCCGAGGCGACGCAAGTCCGACGCGCTATGGATGCCCACGGCATGCAACCATTGCGCTGACGTCTTGCCAAGATTCTTCAGGTGTTGCAGTTCATCATTCATCAAGCCTCCTTGCGATGGCCGAATGGAGAGCGTGGGCAATCTTCTGAGGAGTGTAGCCATCAGCAGGAAAAGCGTGATTGTTTGCTCGTTTTCGACGCAAACGCTTCTAAGGGGCGAAAGTTGGCAGGGGGCTAAACGTCTGCGAATGGCGGGGGAATAGGTGGTGAAAAGTCAGGAATTGCGGGTGAATATCCACACAGTCCAGCGCAGCGGGGGCGCTGGACGTGTCAATCAGCGACGTTGATCAGCGGGTGCGATAACGCAGTCGCGTGCCAAAGTTCATCGACATCAGGATTTCGTCGGCACTGAGTTCCACCGGAAAGTAGGCGCCGGAGATTTGCGCGTGGGACAGGCTCGCGCCTTCCAGGTTCGCCTTGCGAAAATCGATGCCGCGCAAGTCGGAGGAACGGAAGTAGGCGTCGCTGAAATCCACGCCGGCGGCATTCAGCTCACGCAGGTCCAGCCCCCGGAAGTCTCCGCCCACCATGTCGATGGGGCCATCCTTGGGGCGTTCACTGTTGAAGCCTTTGATGTCGTCTTTGTGCAGCAGGGCATAAAGCGGTGTGTCGAGAAGTTTCGGCTGGCTCATTTCGCATCACCTGATGGTTTTATGACGCCAGTATACTGCCACTATTTGACGGCCGTGAAGCCAGCGCGGGCCCCACGGCTGAAATAGTTTCTTACAGGCCGGGCAGGCGCTGGCGAATCTGTGCCACAACGGTATCGAGAGTCCCGCTTTCATTGGTCTGGACACGCTTGCTGCAGAGGATTTCTGCAGGCGTCAGCGCTTCTCGGCTGGCTTGTTGAGCTGCGATTACAGCCAGGGTGGCGTCGGAAGGATCTTTCTTGTCTGCCTGGCGCACGGCCAACCAGCTTTCGATTACGGCCTGGGGCGCATTGCAGTCGAGAATCAGGAACGGTGCGCCGGTGGCCTCGGCCACCTTGGCGGCGCTGTCACGCTGATCACGCTTGAGGTAGGTGGCGTCGACCACCACCGGGAAGCCTGCATGCAAGATGACATCGGCGATTTCATGCAGGCGGGCATAGGTGGCCGCGCTGGCGTCGGCGCTATAGATGCCGGCCTGTACGTCATTCTCGACGGTTTGCTCGCCGAACAGGCGCTTGCGCTCGACATCGGAGCGCAGGCGAATCGCACCCAGGGCTTCGACCAGGCGCATGGCGACATGACTCTTGCCAACGGCGGACACGCCGTGGGTAATGGCCATGAAGCGCGAAGGAATGGTGCTGTAGCTTTCCGCGAGGTTGGCGTAGTTGCGGTACTGGCGCAGGGTGGTGGCGCGCTGCACGGCAGTCGCCTCTGCCGGCATGCTGAACAGGGCGACTTTGGCGCGAACCAGTGCGCGGTAGGCCTTGTAGAAGTTCAGCAGTTCGAGGCCGCGATAGTCGCCGGTCAGTTCCAGGTACTGGCTGATGAAGCGACGCGCCAGGCACTTCAGGCCGCGGTCTTCCAGGTCCATGGCCAGGAAGCCGGTGTCGGCATAAACATCGGTAAAGCGAAATGGTTCGTTGAACTCGATGCAGTCGAAGATCACGACCTTGCCATCGATCACGGTCGCGTTGCCCAGGTGGATATCACCGTGGCATTCACGAATGAAACCTTCGGCCTTGCGCTGGGCGAACAACGGTTTGAGGCGCTCGAAGCTGCTTTCGGCCCAGGCTTGCAGGGCGTCGAGTTGCAGCAGGTCGGTTTTGTCGCTGAGGAACGGGCGGATCTGTTCGAAGTTCTGCCGCACCGGCGCCATGACGCTGTCCGGGGTGCCGGCTTCGTGCCCGGCTGGCACTTTCGGTGCGCTGAGGTGGAAGCGGGCGATTTGTTCGGCCATCTCGTCGATGTGGGCGGTGGTCAGTTCGCCATTGGCCTGAAGGGTGCTCAACAATCCGTCTTGCGGGAACTGGCGCATCTTCAGGACATATTCGATGGCCGGGCCTTCACCGCCCAATTGCGGAGCCTCGGCGCTGCCGGTGACGGGCAGCACTTCGAGGTACAGATCGTCAGTCAGGCGCTGGTTCAGGCGCAGTTCTTCAGTGCAAAAGTGTTCGCGAGCTTCGAGGCTGGTGAAGTCGAGAAAACCGAAATTGACCGGCTTCTTCACTTTATAAGCGAAGGGGCCTGTGAGAACGACCCATGAAATATGGGTTTCGATGACCTGGAATCCGTCTACAGGGTGCGGGTAGAGGGCAGGGTTTTGCAGGGCAGCGATCAGGGACTGGCTCACAGGCGATCCTTCAGAGTCTGGAAAATCAAGGCGGCCATTATGGCCGTAACTCCGCTTGGCGCAAACCTCGGAGCGCTCCTGTCGGGTATGAATAAAGTGCGTATAATCCGCCGCCATGACTCGTACTCGAACTCCCCGTACCCCAATAAAACCACCCTCCAGGGGCCTGCGCCCGTGGCTGGGCTGGGCCATTAAACTCAGTCTGGTCGGCCTGGTAGTGCTGGCCGGATTCGCCGTTTACCTTGATGCAATTGTCCAGGAGAAGTTCTCCGGCAAGCGCTGGACCATTCCGGCCAAGGTCTACGCGCGGCCGCTCGAGCTGTTCGTCGGACAAAAGCTGAGCAGGGACGATTTCCTGACCGAACTCGATGCCCTGGGCTATCGCCGTGAGAGCGTGGCCAACGGTCCGGGTGCGGCGTCGGTCAACGGCAATACCGTTGATTTGAACACCCGCGGCTTCCAGTTCTATGAAGGCATGGAGCAAGCGCAGCCAGTGCGGGTGCGTTTCTCTGGTGATTACGTGGCCGAGCTTTCGGGCGCGAAGGACTCGAAACTATCCGTGGTGCGCCTGGAGCCGCTGCTGATCGGCGGTCTGTACCCGAAAAACCTCGAAGACCGGATTCTGATCAAGATCGATCAGGTGCCGCCGTATTTGCTTGAAACGCTGGTGGCTGTCGAAGACCGCGATTTTTATCATCACTTTGGTGTTTCGCCGAAGTCGATTGCCCGCGCAATCTGGGTCAACGGTTCGTCTGGCCGCATGCGTCAGGGCGGCAGTACGCTGACCCAGCAGTTGGTCAAAAACTTCTACCTGACCAACGAGCGCAGCCTGAGCCGCAAACTCACCGAAGCGATGATGGCGCTGTTGCTGGAACTGCATTACGACAAGCGCGAAATCCTTGAGGCCTACCTCAACGAGGTGTTTATCGGGCAGGACGGTCAGCGTGCGGTGCACGGTTTCGGTCTGGCCAGCCAGTTCTTCTTCAGCCAGCCACTGGCCGAACTCAAGCTGCATCAGGTCGCACTGCTGGTGGGCATGGTCAAGGGGCCTTCTTCCTATAACCCGCGTCGTTATCCGGAGCGTGCCCTTGAGCGGCGCAACCTGGTGCTCGACGTCCTGCAAGAGCAGGGCGTCGCGACTGCCGAGCAGGTTGAGGCGGCGAAGAAAATGCCACTGGGCGTGACCAAGCGCGGCAGTCTGGCGGACAGCTCGTTCCCCGGCTTCCTTGATCTGGTCAAGCGTCAGTTGCGCGAAGACTATCGCGACGAAGACTTGACCGAAGAAGGCCTGCGAATTTTCACCAGTTTCGACCCGATCCTGCAGATGAAGGCCGAGGCGTCGGTCAACGACACCTTCAAGCGCCTGGCCGGGCGCAAGGGGTCCGATGACGTCGAAGCGGCAATGGTCGTGACCAACCCGGAGACCGGTGAAGTACAGGCCATGATCGGCAGTCGCCAGGCCAGCTTTGCCGGGTTCAACCGGGCGCTGGATGCGGTACGGCCGATCGGCTCGCTGATCAAGCCGGCGGTTTACCTGACTGCGCTGGAGAAGCCTAGCCAGTACACATTGACCAGTTGGTTGTCGGACGAATCCTTCTCGGTCAAGGGCGCCGATGGCCAGGTGTGGAAGCCGCAGAACTACGATCGTCGTTCTCACGGTACCGTCTTCCTTTATCAAGGCCTGGCGCATTCCTACAACCTGTCGACCGCGCGCCTCGGTCTGGCGGTCGGTGTACCGAATGTCCTCAAGACCCTGGCGCGCCTGGGGGTGACCCGTGAGTTCCCGGCCTTCCCGTCGATGTTGCTCGGCGCCGGCGGCATGACGCCCATCGAAGTGGCGACCATGTACCAGACCCTCGCCAACGGCGGTTTCAATACGCCGATGCGCGGGATTCGTAGCGTGCTGACTGCCGAGGGCGAACCGCTCAAGCGTTATCCGTTCCAGATTCAGCAGCGTTTCGATCCGGCCTCCATTTACCTGATCCAGAGCGCCATGCAGCGTGTGATGCGTGAAGGTACCGGCAGCTCGGTTTATAACGTGTTGCCAAGGACCCTGACCCTGGCGGGTAAAACCGGTACCAGTAACGACTCGCGGGACAGTTGGTTTGCCGGTTTCAGCCAGGACTTGCTGGCGGTGGTCTGGCTGGGTCGCGACGACAACGGCAAGACGCCTTTCACTGGCGCCACCGGGGCCTTGCAGGTCTGGACCAGTTTCATGCGCAAGGCTGACCCACTTCCCCTGGACATGCCGCAGCCGGACAATATCGTTCAGGCCTGGGTTGATTCGCGAACCGGACAAGGTTCTGACGCCGGTTGCCCGGGCGCGGTGCAGATGCCGTATATTCGCGGCAGCGAACCGCCTCCAGGTGCCGTCTGCGGAGGTGAAAACCCTGCCGAGACGGTGATGGACTGGGTCAAGGGCTGGATGAATTAAGCAAAGAGGGCTTCAAGTGAACAAGTGGTTGATTCCGGCGGTTGCCGCCGTAGCTTTGCTCAGCGGTTGCTCCACCGTACAACGTGGTTCGATTCCGGTTGAGGATGCCGGCACCGCCGTGTCCAACAGTGAGCGGATCTCGGCCAATGGCGGCTTCCGCCAGTCGACCGTCAAGCGCCCTGTACAGGGTCAGTCGCGGGCCCAGGCGATTCCGCAAGGTGACAGCGGCGTCGTGGTGATGGTGCCAGGCGCTGCATCGACTTCTACGCCGATCAGCACTACGCCTATTACTCCGGGGCCGATCACACCGGGGCCGATTGACACGTCGCCGGTCCAGTCGGCACCGATCAATCAGGGCAGCTACAGCATGCCGTCGTCGCCAAGCGGGATTCCGTCAGCCAGTTCGGGCGGGCTGTCTGCCGACGAGCAGCTGGATGGCCCGGTATTGGCGTTGCTGACCACCGCTCAACAGCAACAGGCGAGCGGTGATCTCAATGGTGCCGCCTCCAGCCTCGAGCGCGCCCAGCGTGTTGCTCCGCGTGAGCCGCAGGTGCTTTACCGTCTGGCGCAGGTGCGGATGGCTCAAGGCGATGCCGCCCAGGCCGAGCAGTTCGCTCGTCGCGGGCTGACCTTTGCCAGTGGCCGTCCAGCCCTTCAGGCGAACTTGTGGGAACTGATTGCCCAGGCACGTGAAAAGCAGGGTGACTCCCAGGGCGCGGCATTGTCTCGTCAGAAGGCCAAGGTAACGCTGTGATGGATGCGCGCTTTCTGAAAATCGCCGATCAGCTGTTGTTGATCGAGCGCGAACTGCGGGTGCAAGGATGGTGGGATGAAGTCTCGCCATCTGCTGAAGCGCTTTCCAGCGTCGAGCCGTTTTCGGTCGATACACTGGATTTCGAGCAATGGCTGCAATGGATCTTCCTGCCACGCATGAAGATGATCCTCGAGCAGAACTTGCCGCTACCCAATGCTTCGGGCATTCAGGAAATGGCCGAAATGGTCTTTGCCGGACGCAACGTCCAAGGCAAGGATCGGCAGTTGCAGGCATTGCTCAAGCAGTTCGATCAACTGATCACCGCATCTCGCTGAGCCAGAAGCTGCCAGCGTCCGCTGGCAGTTGTCCACAATCTCTCCCTGTTTTGTCGGCTGTTGCCGGGTAAGTGCATGCGCGTGCCAATTTTTTGCCAAAACTTGCGCAATTGGAGCTAACACACAGGGGATTTACAGGTTTTTTCTTGCGTTCTCATGTGCTTACTAGAATAAAGCTCATAGACGACTTGACTTGCGAAGGGCGAAACAGAAGAATCCAAAGTCCGCTGTACAGGGACTGCCAGAAGCAGACCCTCTCAGCAGATCATGAGGCGCATATCCGCGTCGACCTGTTACACCCGCAACGCGTTACCTCGCGCTGGGTGGGAAAGGCCCGCAACACTTGGGACGATCCCAATACTTGCTCAGTCAGTGCTGACGTAGTCGGCGACCACCGTCGCTCATGCTCTGCTGAGAAGTAAACCTATTAAGACCCGTCCCATTTTTCGTGGGCGGTATTCTGGCGTTTTAGAGGTGAGCAACGTGGAGCTTTTATCTGGCGGTGAGATGCTCGTCCGCTTTTTGCGCGACGAAGGCGTCAAATATATCTACGGGTACCCGGGTGGTGCTCTTCTTCATGTCTACGATGCCCTGTTCAAAGAACCGGAAGTGACCCACATCCTGGTTCGTCACGAGCAAGCGGCTACCCATATGGCTGACGGCTACGCCCGTGCCACCGGTAAAGCCGGCGTGGTACTGGTGACCTCCGGTCCGGGTGCAACCAACGCCATCACCGGTATCGCCACGGCCTACATGGACTCCATTCCGATGGTGATCATTTCCGGCCAGGTACCGAGCACCATGGTCGGCACCGATGCGTTCCAGGAAACCGACATGATCGGTATCTCCCGGCCGATCGTGAAGCACAGCTTCATGATCAAGCACGCGTCGGAAATCCCGGAAGTCATGAAGAAGGCGTTCTACCTGGCGCAATCCGGTCGTCCTGGCCCGGTCGTTGTCGATATTCCGAAAGACATGACCAACCCGGCCGAGAAGTTCGAATACGTCTTCCCGAAAAAAGCCAAGCTGCGTTCCTACAGCCCGGCTGTTCGCGGTCACTCCGGTCAAATCCGCAAGGCGGCAGAAATGCTCCTGGCGGCCAAGCGTCCTGTGCTGTACTCGGGCGGCGGCGTGATCCTCGGCGGTGGTTCGGCACCACTGACCGAACTGGCGAAGATGCTCAACCTGCCAGTGACCAATACCCTGATGGGCCTCGGTGGCTACCCTGGCACCGACCGTCAGTTCATCGGCATGCTCGGCATGCACGGCAGCTACACCGCCAACCTGGCGATGCACCATGCTGATGTGATCCTCGCTGTCGGCGCACGCTTCGACGACCGCGTCATCAATGGCGCGTCGAAGTTCTGCCCGAACGCCAAGATCATCCACATCGACATCGACCCGGCTTCGATCTCCAAGACCATCAAGGCCGACGTGCCTATCGTGGGTCCGGTCGAGAGTGTCCTGACCGAAATGGTCGCGATCCTCAAGGAAATCGGCGAGACCCCGAACAAGGAGTCCGTTGCCAGCTGGTGGAAGCAGGTTGACGAATGGCGTGGTGATGCAGGCCTGTTCCCGTACGACAAGGGCGACGGCAGCAAGATCAAGCCACAAACCGTGATCGAAACCCTGTGCGAAGTGACCAAGGGCGATGCCTTTGTGACCTCCGACGTGGGCCAGCACCAGATGTTCGCTGCGCAGTACTACAAGTTCAACAAGCCGAACCGCTGGATCAACTCCGGTGGCCTGGGCACCATGGGCTTCGGTTTGCCGGCGGCCATGGGCATCGCCTTGAGCTTCCCTGACGATGACGTTGCATGCGTCACCGGCGAGGGCAGTATCCAGATGAACATCCAGGAACTGTCGACCTGCCTGCAATACGGTTTGCCGGTGAAGATCGTCATCCTCAACAACGGTGTGCTGGGGATGGTTCGCCAGTGGCAGGACATGAGCTACGGCAGCCGTCACTCGCATTCCTACATGGAATCGCTGCCTGATTTCGTCAAGCTGGCAGAGGCCTACGGCCACGTCGGCGTACGCATCACCGAATCGAAAGACTTGAAGTCGAAGATGGAAGAGGCGTTCGCCATGAAGGATCGCCTGGTGGTGATCGATATTTCGGTCGATACCAGCGAGCACGTCTACCCGATGCAGATCAAAGACGGCTCCATGCGCGATATGTGGCTGAGCAAGACGGAGCGTACCTAATCATGCGGCACATTATTTCCTTGCTTCTGGAAAACGAACCCGGTGCTCTGTCTCGTGTGGTTGGTCTGTTCTCGCAGCGCAACTACAACATCGAAAGCCTGACCGTGGCCCCGACCGAAGACCCGACCCTGTCGCGTCTGACGCTGACCACTGTCGGTCACGATGAGATCATCGAACAGATCACCAAGAACCTGAACAAGCTGATCGAAGTGGTAAAACTGGTCGACCTGTCGGAGAGTGCTCACATCGAGCGCGAACTGATGCTGGTCAAGGTCAAGGCCACCGGCGCCCAGCGCGCCGAGATCAAGCGCACTACCGATATTTACCGTGGACAGATCGTCGATGTCAGCGCCAGCGTGTATACCGTTCAACTGACCGGTACCAGCGACAAGCTCGACAGCTTCATTCAGTCCATCGGCACCGCCTCGATTCTGGAAACCGTCCGTAGTGGCGTGACCGGCATTGCCCGCGGCGACAAAGTACTCAGCATCTAAACCAAATTAGCGAACGGCCTGAACGGCCTGATATAGGGGAAATTCATGAAAGTTTTCTACGATAAAGACTGCGACCTGTCGATCATCCAGGGCAAGAAAGTTGCCATCATCGGCTACGGCTCCCAAGGCCACGCTCAAGCGTGCAACCTGAAAGATTCCGGCGTTGACGTGACTGTCGGCCTGCGTAAAGGTTCGGCTACCGTTGCCAAGGCTGAAGCCCACGGCCTGAAAGTGACCGACGTTGCTTCCGCTGTTGCAGCTGCCGACCTGGTCATGATCCTGACCCCGGACGAGTTCCAGTCCTCGCTGTACAAGAACGAAATCGAGCCGAACATCAAGAAAGGCGCCACCCTGGCCTTCTCCCACGGCTTCGCGATCCACTACAACCAGGTTGTGCCGCGCGCTGACCTCGACGTGATCATGATCGCGCCGAAGGCTCCAGGCCACACCGTGCGTTCCGAGTTCGTGAAGGGCGGCGGTATCCCTGACCTGATCGCTATCTACCAGGACGCCTCGGGCAACGCCAAGAACGTCGCTCTGTCCTACGCTGCCGGTGTTGGCGGCGGTCGTACCGGCATCATCGAAACCACCTTCAAGGACGAGACCGAAACCGACCTGTTCGGCGAGCAAGCCGTTCTGTGCGGCGGTACCGTTGAACTGGTCAAGGCCGGTTTCGAAACCCTGGTTGAAGCTGGCTACGCGCCGGAAATGGCCTACTTCGAGTGCCTGCACGAACTGAAGCTGATCGTTGACCTCATGTACGAAGGCGGTATCGCCAACATGAACTACTCGATCTCCAACAACGCCGAATACGGCGAGTACGTGACCGGCCCTGAAGTCATCAACGCCGAATCCCGTCAGGCCATGCGCAACGCCCTGAAACGTATTCAGGACGGCGAATACGCCAAGATGTTCATCAGCGAAGGCGCTACCGGCTATCCTTCGATGACCGCCAAGCGTCGTAACAACGCCGCTCACGGTATCGAAATCATCGGCGAGCAACTGCGCTCCATGATGCCGTGGATCGGTGCCAACAAGATCGTCGACAAAGCCAAGAACTAAGTCACGCTCTTGTACGAAAAACGCGGCTTAGGCCGCGTTTTTTCGTTTGAGAGACTGGTTCTGGTATAAAGCTGCATCGTTTGCGGCCGAACCGTCGTCCCAGACGCCTGTCCAAACTTTCCACCCCGTTGCAAGGTAATGTCCATGAGCGAACGCCCCGAAGAGCCAAACCAGGCTTCTGACGCCGAAAGCCTGCTGCCCGTCGATGAACATGTCGAGGAAGGGCATGACGCTGAGGGTCGTAAAGTCCGGCATCGTGGTATCTATCTTCTGCCGAATCTGTTCACCACTGCGAACCTTTTCGCAGGGTTCTATTCCATCATCAACTCGATGAGTGCCCAGGCAGCCCTGAGTGCGGGTGACTCGGCCAATGCGAGCAAGTATTTCGCGTTTGCAGCCATCGCAATCTTCGTTGCAATGGTGCTCGATGGCCTTGATGGTCGTGTGGCGCGCATGACCAACACCCAGAGCGCCTTTGGTGCCGAGTACGATTCGCTGTCGGACATGGTCGCCTTTGGTGTTGCGCCGGCATTGCTGGCCTTCGGCTGGGCCCTGGGTGACATGGGCAAGGTCGGCTGGATGGTTGCCTTCATCTATGTCGCGGGTGCGGCGCTGCGTCTCGCGCGTTTCAACACTCAAGTCGGTACGGCGGACAAACGCTACTTCATCGGCCTGGCCAGTCCGGCGGCGGCGGGTGTTGTTGCGGGTATTGTCTGGGCGTTCAGCGATTACGGTATCCAGGGCTCCAAGATGTCTTTCCTGGTGGCGCTGATGGTGGCGGCGGCCGGCATGCTGATGGTCAGCAACATCAAGTACAACAGCTTCAAGGAGCTGGACCTGAAGGGGCGGGTGCCTTTCGTGGCGATTCTCGCTGTGGTGCTGGTGTTCGCAGTGGTGTTCAGTGATCCGCCGCGCATTCTGCTGCTGGTGTTTCTCGCCTACGCAGCCTCCGGTCCGGTTCAATACCTGTTACGTCTTCGCCGTAACAAGAGCGCGTAACTTCCCTCATACTCCGCAGTCTATGGGTGCATCTGCCCTCCAAAGCTGCGGAGTAACCATGTTGATCAAAGTCTCCAAGGCGTCCGACTGCCATGAGTCGGACGTCACGCCTGAATCCCTCTATCTGTCTCGACGCAAAGTGCTCGGTGCCACGGTTGCCGGTTTCGCTTTGGGCAGCCTGCCGCAATGGGCCAGCGCTGCTGATGCTGCTCGCTACCCGGATGTTGAGCCGGGTAAGGCGCCGTCCTGGTTCAGTGAAAAGCTTGCAACTACCCAGTGGGGCGCGGTCAACGTCAAGGATGAGGCGATCACGCCGTTCAAGGATGCGACCCATTACAACAACTTCTACGAGTTCGGCACCGACAAAGGTGATCCGGCTGCCAATGCCGGCGCGCTGAAGACGCAGCCGTGGTCGGTGGTGGTGGACGGGGAGGTGGGCAAGCCTGGGCGATATGCGCTGGAAGACTTCATGAAACCGTATCAGTTGGAGGAGCGAATCTACCGACTGCGTTGCGTGGAAGCCTGGTCGATGGTCATTCCCTGGATCGGTTTTCCGCTCTCGGCTTTGCTCAAGGAGGTCGAGCCGACCTCGAAAGCCAGGTTCATCCGCTTCGAAACCCTGCAGGATCCCAAGAGCATGCCGGGTCAGCGCTCCGGTTTCGCCTTGATCGACTGGCCCTATATAGAAGGGCTGCGGCTGGATGAGGCGATGAACCCGTTGGCGATTCTGGCGGTAGGCATGTACGGGCGTGAGCTGCCTAATCAAAACGGTGCGCCACTGCGATTGGTGGTGCCCTGGAAATATGGTTTCAAGAGCATCAAGTCCATCGTGCGCATCAGCCTGGTCAGCGAGCAACCGAAAACCACCTGGCAAAGTATTGCACCGAGCGAATACGGCTTTTATGCGAACGTGAATCCCACTGTTGATCATCCTCGCTGGACTCAGGCTCGCGAGCGGCGCCTGCCCAGCGGCTTGCTCAAACCCAATGTGCGCGATACGCAAATGTTCAACGGCTATTCAGAGGAGGTCGCCTCTCTATATGCGGGGCTCGACCTGAGGGCGAATTATTGATGCGCTATCCGTATTGGCGTATCGGCGTCTTTATAGTGGTGTTGGTGTGGCCGCTGCTGTGGTTGTACCAGGCCTGGGAAGATGCCCTCGGGCCGGATCCGGGCAAGGTGCTGGTCGATCGATTGGGTTTGGGGGCGCTGGTTCTGCTGCTTGTAACCTTGAGCATGGCGCCTTTGCAGAAACTCACCGGTTGGGCGGGGTGGAACGCCGTGCGGCGGCAGCTGGGGTTGTGGTGTTTTGCCTATGTGTTGCTCCACCTCACTAGTTACTGCGCATTCATTCTTGGTTTTGACTGGTCGCAGCTGGGTGTCGAGTTGCGCAAGCGGCCTTACATTATTGTCGGGGTGCTGGGTTTTCTAGGTTTGTTGGCGTTGGCGGTGACTTCCAATCGATACAGTCAGCGGCGATTGGGTGCTCGCTGGAAGCAGTTGCATCGTCTGGCTTATGTCATTCTGGTGCTTGGATTGCTGCATATGCTCTGGATTGTGCGCGCCGACCTGAAGGAGTGGGCGATCTATGCCTCTATAGGTGCATTGCTGTTAGCGCTGCGGCTTCCGCCTTTAGCCCGTCGAATCCCGCGGTTGATGGCTAAAAAGGGCTCTTCGGCCAAAAAGGCGTAAATAGTGGTTGACGGCAGATTCTGGAAGCCTATAATTCGC
>NZ_JBKFTN010000040.1:0-28734 GCF_050432945.1 Pseudomonas sp. 18173 | reverse complement strand
GTCCGCCCCGATGCCGACCACCGTGTCCGCCCCGTCAGCCGCTATGCTCACGTTGGCCGCGAAGGTCGCGCTGTTGATGCCCAGCCCCGCGATATCGAGCATGTCCTGCGCTCCAACCGGACTGGCACCAAAGCCCACGATCGTATCGTTGCCGAAACCCGCTGCAGCAAACACGAACGTATCGTTGCCGGCGACACCGCCACTCATCACGTCGTTACCGCCACCGCCGACGAGAAAGTCATTACCCGCCCCCCCTACGAGCGTGTTGCCGAGCGCATTGCCGACGCCAATGAAATTGCCACCGCCGCCGAAAAACAGATTGTCGACGTTGTTACCCAGGGTGTAGTTCCCGAGCGTGGTCCAGACCGTGTCGTTGCCGGCACCGGCGGCCTCGAAAACAGCGTCCCCGGAATCGGTGACTTCATAGGTATCGTTACCGATGCCGCCGTCCATCGCGTCGGCACCTGCGCGACCGATGAGGACGTCGTTACCGGCGCCACCGATGAGGACGTCGTTACCCGCACCACCGACGAGCGCGTTGTCGATCGTGTTGCCGATGCCCGCAAAGTTGCCGCTGCTGCCGAAAAACAGATTGTCGATGTTGGCACCCAGCGTGTAGCTGGCAAGCGAGGTCCAGACGGTGTCGATACCTTCACCGCCAAGCTCGGTCACCACGTCCCCGAGGTCGGTCACTTCATAGGTATCGTCGCCGACACCACCGCTCATCGCGTCGGCACCCGCGCCACCGATGAGGACGTCGTTACCGACGGCACCGATGAGGACGTCGTTACCTGCACGGCCCACGATCATGTTATCCAGCGCGTTACCGATGCCCGCAAAGTTGCCGCTACCGCCGAAAAACAGGTTCTCGACGTTGGCACCCAGCATGTAGCTCGCCAGCGAGGTCCAGACGGTGTCGATACCGTCACCGCCAAGCTCGGTCACCACGTCCCCGAGGTCGGTCACTTCATAGGTATCGTCGCCGACACCGCCGCTCATCGCGTCGGCACCCGCACCACCGATGAGGACGTCGTTACCGACGGCACCGACGAGGACGTCGTTACCTGCACGGCCCACGATCGTGTTATCCAGCGCGTTACCGGTGCCCGCAAAGTTGCCGCTACCGCCGAAAAACAGGTTCTCGACGTTGGCACCCAGCGTGTAGCTCGCCAGCGAGGTCCAGACCGAATCCTGGCCGGAACCGGCGAGTTCGAACACAAAGTCCCCGGAGTCGGTGACTTCATAGGTATCGTTGCCGCCGACGCCACCATTCATCAGGTCGTCGCCGCCACCACCGATCAGGACGTCATTGCCCGCCCCACCGATGAGCGTGTTGGCAAGTGCGTTGCCGGTGGCCACGAAGTTGCCGCTGCCGCCGAACGCAAGGTTCTCGACATTGGCGCCCAGGGTGTAGCTCGCGAGCGACGTCCAGATCGTGTCTGCACCTTCGCCACCAAGCTCGGTGACCACGTCCCCGGCATCGGTCACCTCAAAGGTATCGTCGCCCAGGCCTCCCGCCATGGTATCGGCACCCGCCCCCCCGATGAGGATGTCATTGCCTGCGTCACCATTGAGGACGTCAATGCCGCCCAAGGCATTCAGGAAGTCGTTGCCATCACCTCCACTGGCGACGTCGTTACCTGCCGTGCCGGTCCATGTATCGACACCGGTGGTACCGACAAACAGATCACCGGCGGCTACCGGGGCCGTGGCGTTCGACGCAACGGTTTCGGTCAAACCGAAGTCATCCACGTAGGTCATCACAACACGCACCTGGTCGCCGATCTGATCCGGGCCAAGCGTCAACGTGCTGCCGATGGCTCCGGCGATGTTGACGAAGCTGACCCCGTTGGTTTCCTGCCACTGGAAGGTGAACCGCGGATTGCTGAGGCCATCGATGTCGATGATGGTCGACGGGTCGGCGGTCAACACCTCGTTCAGGAACGCACGCCCGAGAATGGTCGGCCCGGCAAGCGGTGCATTGTTCGCCGACGAATCGACGATCTCCAGCGTACCCTTGCCATCCTGATACACCGCCCGAACGCGGATGTTCAGACCGGCGACATCGTCCGCCACCAGATAGGTGGCGCCGGTTGCCCGCGATACCTCGCCAGCGGCGACAAAGGTGATGTCTTCAAAGACACCCGAGCCCGCAACGTTTTCGACCTGCCAGTAGTAAGCCACTGGACCGGTAACCGCACCGGTCGGATTGGCCGCACTCACGCTGTCCGCATCACGTATCGACAGATCGCTGACACGCAGCAGTTGGCCGGCAACCGGCGTATCTTCACGCGCACCGGTGGTCGCATCGAGAATTGCCAGACGCCCCACCGGACCGCTGTTCACTGCGGTGCCTACACCGGACGCCTGTGCCTGGTCAGCGAACTGCAGACGTTCGATGCCGGTCAGGCGATCGGTACCATCACGCCCCGCCACCAGGTCGGTCACGACAACGGCGTTGCCATCGACGGTGACGGTGTACTCCGACACATTGCCGCTGAACACTGCCGTGTCGAAGTTGTCAGTGCCGGTCAGAATCTCCCGCACGATGACCAGTTGGCCCGGGTTGTAAGTACCGTTGAGCATGGCCTGGACCATCGGCGCCATGCTGTCGAACGTGGCGATTTCCGCGCCGGTGCCATCAGCGTTTGCCCGTACGCTGATGCGCACGTTCAGCCACTTGTCACCATCGATGATGTCGTCACCGCCGCGGCCTTCGATGAGGTCGCTGCCGCTGCCACCGAGGATGATGTTGCCGCCGTCGTAGAACGTCGCTCCGACTGGCAACAGACCCGCCAGCCCGTTGATCAGGCTGATGTTGGTCAGCACGCTGCCGGTTGCACCCGCGGTAGGCAGCGATGTCGCATCTTCGTTGTCACCGCGCAGGAAGTCACCGTGGGACGAACCCGACAGACCTTCCATGATGTCGAAGCGCACCAGTGCCGAGGCACCCGAACCCGGTTGCGCAGGCACATCGAAGAAGCGGTCGCTGTAGTCGATGGTCACGCCCTGGGCGAGATCCTTGAAGGTTGCCCAGTCATAGCCGGAGCCGCCGATATAGCGGTCACCGAAGCCGAGACTGCCGACCATGATGTCGTCGCCGCCTTCGCCGTTGAACTTGTCGTTCTCGTTACCGCCGACGAATACATCGTTGCCGATCACCGGATCGTTGCCGAGCGGATCGAAGTTGTCGCCAGGCGCACCGTCCGAGGTGCCCTTCTCGATCCAGTCGTCGCCTTCGTTACCCATGTCCTGTTCGTTGGCTTTGCTGCCCAGGATGAAGTCGTTGCCCTGGCCACCAATGGCCTCGGAGGCGTCTTCACCGGTCACGATGAAGTCGTTGCCGAAGCCGCCAATGATCAGGTTGATGCCGTTGCCTCCGTGCAGCACATCGTTGCCGTCGCCACCCTGGATGTTATCGTCGCCACCGGTGTCGGTGATGATGTCGTCGCCGACTCCACCGCGCAGTTGGTCATTGCCGTTACCGCCGTCGATGCGGTCGTTGCCGGCATCCCCCCAGACGGTGTCATCGCCATCGCTGGAGATGAGAATGTCTGCGCCGTCAGTACCACCGAGCACGATGTGCTCTTCGCCAGTGTAGCGAATGTAGTTGGTGTCCGGCCCCGCGGTCAGCGGGTTGTCGCGGAACACCACCTGCTCGCCGTTCGGGCCGAGCGGATCGACGGTGACCAGGCCTTCGTTGAATTGCCTGCCCTGGTCGACTTCCAGGTAGAACCCCGGATCCGAGAACACCAGGCCCGGCAAGTGAGTGGCCGAGGTATTGGCCATGATCAGCTTGGCGAACGAGTTGCTTTCAAGTTCGGCATTCATCGACAGGCCAGAGGTACGCTCCAGGTAGTAGAAGCGGTCGCCGTCCTGCAGTTTTTCCAGCTGGTTCTCGAACACGAAGTTGAAGGTCGTGCCGAGCATGCCGCCGAACGGGGTTTTCTCTTCGGCCAGGCCGCCGATCCAGAGGTCGATGGCATCGACACCCGTGATTGTCACGCCCTTCAGGTCGTCGGCAGTACCCAGTACCCCATCCTTGCCGGGCAGCGTCACGTTGGCATAGGCCCCGGTGCTGTTGAGGAAGTCCAGGCGGTCGGCTGGCGCACCCGCACCACCGAGCACCAGCGCCAGGGCTGCAGCGCGTTTGCCTTCCATCGTGGTTGCCCCGGTGATCGTGTCATGCGTGCCATAGGCCGCGATGAAGTTGATCAACGACTCCGGATGCTTGAGGTGCTGCACCAGGTCGACCCAGCTGTTGTACGGCTTGAGTTGGGTATCACCGGTTTGGCTATAGATATCGCGGCGGATCGCATTGAGTGAGGGAATCCCTACGTCGCGGCCACGGGCGATGTTGAGCGCCGGCAGGTCGAGCGGCAGACCGAGCAGGTTGTTGCGCAGCGCCTCGGTGACGAACTCGTCGATTTCGTTACCGGTTTGCCGGGTCACCCCACGCACGATCGCACTGGTCGCATCCTCTGGCGAAACGCCACTGGCGGCGTACGCCAGCGGGTTGAGGAACGCCGCGATCAAGCCCAGTTGCTGATCGGGATTGGCGCTGTTCGGATCGCCTACCACATTGAAGTCGATATCGTAGCGATCGACGGTCTCGGTCAGCATCGAGTGACCAAACCGGTACACGGTGTGGGCGAACTCGGCGACGATCGAGGCATCGAGGTCGACGTCGTAGACCTGGGTCGGTGCGAAGAACAGGTCGACATTGGGCTGGATGGTCCGTGCAAACTCCTCGAACACCAGGTGCTGATACTGCATCTCGGTGCCGAACTTGGCAGCCTGGAACAAGCGCTCGCCGTTCCACACCAGCGCATCGAACTCAGCCTGGGTGGCTGGCAACGCAGCCACCGGATTGAGCAGCCACTCGTTGAGGAACGCCACGTCCCCCGAATCGAGCACGGTGTCCTTGGTCTGCTGGACCAGGCGGTTGTGCTCGGAGTGGAAGATCGCATGCACGGCGGTCAGGCCGATGTTCTCGTTGACCCGGCCGTCGCCGGCGATGTAGTGAGCGTCGAGCAGTTCGTTGTCATAGGTCAGGTTGTTGCCGCCCGGGCCTGCGGGCTGCGCATTGCCGACAAGGGTATCGCCATCCGCCTGCAGAACCCCTCCGACGATTACCGGCACCGCATTGTTGTTGATGTCGACGAGGAACTGGTGACCGGTGCGCACAGCGTTGGTCAGATCAAGCGGAGCACCCGGACTGCCTTCGACAAGGATGTCATCAGCCGTGCCACTCAGCCCGTCAGCACCTTTCATCACCACCATCGGGAAGCCGTTCGGCCCCTTGATGAAATTGCCATAGGCGTCAGTTGCCAACAGCGGGGCATTATCGACGTCGGCATCGGTAAGATTGATACCGAGCACGTCGCGTGCCTGCGCCTTGACCACCTTCCAGGTTGCCATGCCACCGATTTCAACGTCGTCAGCGGTACCAAACGTGCCATCCGCACCCAGGTCACGGTTAGTGATCAGCCGGCCGGTCGCTATGGGGCCGGTGGCGGTCAGCTCATAAGCGCGCAGGAACACCTGGTGCGACGGGTGCGAGCTGTAGGTCTGGTTCTGGTCCACGAATGGCGTGGTGGTGTTGGTTTGCTCATGGATGTCGTCGGCCGTGCCGAGAACGCCATCCGGTCCTGGCAGGTTGGTCGCGCGGGTCAGCACCATGAAGTTGGTGGGGCTGCCAGGCACGAACAGCGGATCATCCGGTTGCAGCGGGATGAACACGGTGCCCGAACCGCCTTTGGTGACCAGGTCCAGGCCATGATCGAAGAACTGCCCGAAGAAGGTCATCCAGGCGTTGAATGGCGCAGACAACCCTGCGTCCGCCGTGGTGTTCTCGAACAGGTACACATCGTGGTCGTCGGCAGTACCGAACTGACCATCCAGGCCAGGGCTGGCGACAATATGTACGCCATCCTTGAGTACGTCGTCATTAAGCGGCCCCACTACTCCGAAGTCGAGATGACCGTTCAAGCCCGGATTGAAAGCCGTGGCATAAGCCGCCGGGTTGTTGGCAGTCTGGTCGACGATCAGGTTACTGATGGTGCGCGGCTGCGAGTCAATCACAAGGCCCGTGTTCTGCGCGTACGACGTTCCTCCTTCCGCCGGATTGAAGACCGGATCGGTCAAGCGCGGAAAGATGTTGTCGGCGGCACCAAACTCGGTGTGGTTGTTGCCGTTGAGGTTCATCAGGTTGTTGTTTGACCCGTCGACCGCGCGCAGACCCAATGGCGAACGGATGTTCGGGATCAGCGAGAGGATGTCCTGACCGGCTGCATCCGCCTCGGCAATCTTGATCTGGTCAAGGATGAAGTTGAGGTCGGAGCGGACCATGTGAAGGCCCGCGCCGCCCGCAGTGGCGTCGATTACAGGAACCGGTGCCGTTGGCGTAACCGGTGCACCGGGGGCTACGGCACCCGTCGGCGTGGAGAACAGGATCTCCGTGGTGCCGTGGCCATCCTGATAGATCGCCTTGACCCGCAACGACAACCCGGCAAGGTCAGGAGAGACCTTGAACGCGGTACCATCGGCGCTCTGGAACGCCAGGTCGCCCGCCGGCAACAGGATGATGTCCTCGAATACACCGCTACCAGGCGTGGCCTCGAACTGCCAGATGTAGGACACCGAGGAGTTGGTAATAAGCCCCAGCGGATTGCCTGCCGCGACGTTGTCGGCATCGCGTACCCCGGCCACGCTGACCGTCAGCGTGTCGCCGACCGTAATCGCCCCGCCGTTTCCATCGGTAAGGGTCGGGCTGCCAATCGGTTGAGCATTCAGCCCCGTCACCAGCACTTGCTGGGTATCGGCGAATTGCAGGCGTTCGATATGCAGCAGCGTATCGGTGCCGTCGCGACCCGCCACGCTATCTGTGACCGTCCAGACATCGTCCGCCACGTTGGCCGTGCCGCGGTCGTCAACGGTAACCGAATACTCGGACGCAACCCCGGAGTAAATGGCGGTGTCGAAGGCCGCCCCGCCTGTCGAGGTACCGGGCAGGATTTCCCGCACGGCCTTGAGCTGGCCAGGGTTATAGGTGCGGTCCAGCATGAACGGGATCATGTCGACCATGCTGTCGAAGCTGGCGATTTCGGGACCGGTATGGTTGACATCACCCGCGGCATAAACGGCGATTCTGACGTTGATCCACTTGTCGCCATCGATCAGGTCATCGCCACCGCGACCTTCGATCAGGTCACTGCCATTGCCGCCGAGCATGATGTTGCCAGTGGCAAAGCCGGTGGTCGGCAAGCCGGCATCGGCCAGGAACTGAGCCAGTCCGCGGATCAACGCGACATTGGTCAGGGCACTGCCCGTGGCACCGCCGTGGTTGATGATCGTGACCGCATCGACATCATCGCCTTTGAGTACGTCACTGAAGTTCGAACCGGACACACCCTCGACCTCGGCGAAGCGGTCAAGAATCGAGGCGGGCGAAGCCCCGACCGGATTGAACACGCCGGCATTCTGGTTTGGCGCGTTGCCGTGTGGCTGCGCCAATGCGGCCAGGGTCAGGTCAACGGTCACGCCAACCTTGTCATTCTTGTAGGTCACCCAGTCGAAGCCGGACATGCCGTCCATCTTGTCCTGGGCATCGCTGCCGACGAAGATGTCGTCGCCACCCTCGCCGATCATTTCGTCGAAGCCACCGCCACCGACAAAGATGTCGTTGCCGACCACATCGTCAAGCAGCAACGGCGAGAAGTTATCGCCAGGCGCACCGTCCTGGGTGCCCTTCTCGATCCAGTCATCACCTTCGTTGCCGGTTGGTGGCAGGTTGGTCTTGGCGCCCAGGATGAAGTCGTCACCCTGGCCGCCGAAGGTGGTGGTGATGTCTTCGGTGGTGATGATGAAGTCCTGGCCGTCGCCGCCCAGGATCAGGTTGCCCGCAGCAAGCATGCTGCCAGCCACGATCACATCGTTACCGGCATTACCCTCCAGGCGGTTGTCGCCGAACGAGTCGCTGATGATGTCATCGCCCGCGCCGCCCAGCACCGCATCGTTGCCGGCACCGCCTTCGAGGCGGTCATCGCCAGCGTCGCCGTAAACGGTGTCATCGCCGTCACCGGAGATGATGATGTCGTTGCCGGCGGTACCGCCCAGGACGACATGGTCTTCACCGGTGTACTGCAGATAGTTGGTGTCCGGACCCACAGTGTCGGGGTTGTCGCGAATCACCAGCGGCACGACTTCCACGCCGTTGATCATGATGCCGCCCGTCGGATCGGCGCGGTTATCCACGCCAAGACCCGTGAACTGATTGGCCTGATTCACTTCAAGGGTGAACGTCGGTGTCAGGAACACGGTATTCGACAAGTGGGTGACATCGCTGTTGAGCATGATCAGCTTGGCAAAGGAATTGTTCTCAAGCTCCGTGCCGAAGTTCAGGCCCGCGGTACGCGACAGGTAGTAGAAGCGGTCGCCGTTCTGCAACGCCTCCAGCTGCGTTTCAAACACGAAGTTGAATGTCGAGCCGAGCATGCCGCCGAACGGCATTTTCTGTTCGGCCAGGCCACCGACCCAGAAGTCGATGTCGTCGACACCGGTGACCGTCACACCGGTCTGGTCATCTGCGGTACCCAGAATCCCGTCCTTGCCGGCCGTCGTTACGTTGGCATAGGCACCGGTGCTGTTGAGGAAGTCCAGGCGGTCAGCTGGTGAACCCGCACCATTGAATACCAGCGCCATGGCGGCAGCGCGTTTGGCTGCCAGCGTGGTCGCCCCCGTAATCGTGGCATGCGTGCCAAAGGCCGCGATGAAGTTGACCAGTGACTCGGGGTGCTTGAGGCTGTCCGCCAGGTCAGCCCAACTGATGTAGGGCTTGAGCTGGCTGTCGCCGGTCATGGCGTAGAACTCACGCCGCGCCTCGTTCAAGGTGGGGATGCCCGTGTCGCGACCACGCGCCAGGTTCAGGCTCGGCAAATCGAGCGGCAGACCGAGCAGGTTGTTGCGCAACGCTTCGGTGACGAACTCATCGATCTCGTTGCCAACCTGGCGGGTCACACCGCGAATGATCGCCCCTGCCGCCTGGTCCGCAGTCACCCCGCTGCCGGCGAACGCCAGCGGATTGAGGAAGGCCGCGATCAGACCCAGCTGCGAGTCCGGGTTGGCCGGGTTGGTGAGGAGCGGATTGAACGCGGGATCGAAACGATCGACGGTCTCGGTCAACATCGAGTGACCGAAGCGGTACACCACGTGCGCGAACTCGGCGAGGATGGCCGGATTGATCGAAGTGTCATACCCATTGGGCGCAAGGAACCCGTCGACCTGTGGCTGAACGGTCCGCGCGAACTCCTCGAACACCAGGTGCTGGTACTGCATCTCGGTACCGAACTTGGCAGCCTGGAACAGGCGTTCACCGTCCCACACCAGCGCCGCGATCCCGGCGGGGGTAGTCGGTATCGCGGCCACGTCGTCAACCAGCCACTCATTGAGGAAGGCCAGGTCACCGGAGGCCAGGATGGTGTCCTTGGACTGCTGGACCAGGCGGTTGTGCTCGGAGTGGAACACATGGTGCACGGTGGTCAGGCCGATGTTCTCGTTGACCCGGCCGTCGCCGGCAATGTAGTGGGCGTCGAGCAGTTCGTTGTCATAGGTCAGGTTGTTGCCGGCCCCGTCAGTTATCTGCGCGTTGCCGACAGCGATGTCGCCATCCGCCTGCAGAACCCCGCCGACGACTACCGGCGCAGCATTGTGGGCAATGTCGTCGAGGAAACCATGCCCGGTGCTCACGGCGTTGGCCAGGCTGATCGGAGCTGCCCGGTTGCCTTCAACCAGTTGAGTGACGTCGTCAGCTGTCCCGGCGATGCCGTCGGCACCGTTGCTGATGCGGATCACCACCTGCGGCATGCCGTTCGGCCCACGGATGAAGTTGCCGTAAGCATCGGTTGCCAGCAGCGGTACGTTGTGTACATCGGCGTCAGTCAGGTCGATGCCGAGAATGTCGCGGGCCTGGGCCTTGACCACTTTCCAGGTCGCCATGCCGCCATTTTCGCTGTTGCCATCATCGGCAGTGCCGAACAGGCCATCGGCGCCCAGGTCGCGGTTGGTAATCAAGCGTCCCGTTGCCACGGGATCGCCTGCCGCGTTGAGGGTGTACTCACGCAGGAACACCTGATGCGACGGGTGCGAGCTGTAGGTCTGGCTCTGGTCGACGAACGGCGAGGTGGTGTTGGGCTGGCCATCATCGGCAGTGCCGATTACCCCGTCCGCACCGGCGGTACGCACCGCACGCGACAGCACCATGAAGTTGGTCGGGCTGCCCGGTACGAACAACGGATCGTCCGGCTGCAGCGGAATGAACACGATGTCGGTAGCGCTCTTGGTGACCAGGTCGAGGCCGTGGTCGAAGAACTGGCCGAAGAAGGTCATCCACGAGTTGAAGCTGGCGGTCAGGCCGACGTCCGGCGACACGTTGGGCATGAAGAACACAGGCTTGTCATCGGCCGTGCCGAACACGCCATCGAGCCCGGGGCTGGTGACTACCTGTACGCCATCCTTGAGCACGTCGTCATTACCCGGCGCGCCGAAATTGAGCACACCGTCCAGGCCCGGGTCGAAGGCTGAGGCATAAGCCGCCGGGTTGTTGGCGGTCTGATCGACGATCAGGTTGCTGATAATCCGCGGTTGCGGGTCGATCACCGTTCCCGTCCCGGCGTATGCCGGCGATAGAAAGGAAGGATCAAGCAGGCGCGGGAAGGCGTTGTCCGCGGCGCCAAACTCGCTCTGGCCGGTGACCAGGTTGTTGAAGCTGCCATCGACGGTACGCAGACCGAATGGCACCTGAGAGTTGGGAAGCAAATCAGCGAGGCTGGCGCCGTTGGCATTCGCCTCCGCGATGAAGATTTGTTTGAGGATGAACTCCAGGTCCGACTTGTTGAAATTGGCCATTTTGTTTTGCCCTCGATCTATCTGGGGAAAGGCGCGGGACGAGAAGGTCCTCCCGCGCCCAGTCAAGTGCTGGCTTACGCAGTTTGTTTTTTATGTTTTTTAGCGAGAGCTGGCGTTACCCGGGACCCGGGATACACGCCTGAAATTCGCGTATTTGATTGCTCGCCGGGCGATCAGGCAGAGCGAATACGAGCCCAGGGCGGGCCGTGGAAGCAGGAGGTAAAGGCAAACTTGCTGGTGAGCCCCTTTACCCTGCAAAAGAACGAAATGATCAACATGCGCGGTTCCTCCCGGGAAAATCTCCGCGTCTTGCGTTGCCAAAACGATGGCAGGCATCAGACGGGTGGGCCCCCCGACACCTAAGACTAAAGTTCCATTGCAAACCTTTGTCAATATTACGTCACTAAAACAGACGACTGGCATTTGAGCCTTTCAACTAGCTGTTTTTCAAAGATATATAGGCGGTTGAGTGCAACTATAGAGCGAAATGTTATTTCGATTTGTTTCACCGCCACCTACGCTGCAGCATAAGGGAGCAACGCAGCGATTTCGGAAGACTCGCCATCCATAGAGCGACCAGCCTGCGTGTCCATAAGCTGTTTAAGGAACTACATTTATCGTTAGCTGTTGCGCCACCAGGGCAACCGGCTTTTCGAAGTGGGAGGACCAACATGTCCAAGCAGTCGAGCATCCGTTCCGAATTGGCCGACGCCCTTTTTCGCCTGCGCCGAAGTTTTTATTCGCTGGCAGGGTTCAGCGGCGTCATAAACGTCATGATGTTGACGCCAGCCGTTTATATGTTGCAGGTCTATGATCGAGCCCTGGTCAGTCGCAACGTCACGACGCTGACGATGCTGACGGTTCTGGTGGTCGGTCTGTTCCTGCTGATGTCCACCCTGGAAATGGTCCGCACCCGCGTGCTGATCCGGGTCGGCAACTGCCTCGACATGGACCTCAACCGGCGCATTTTCACCGCGGCGTTCGAGCGCAACCTGAGCCGCGCCGGCGGTAATCCGGCCCAGGCCCTGCAAGACCTCGCCCAGGTTCGTCAGTTTGTCACCGGCAATTCCCTGTTCGCGTTCTTCGATGCACCCTGGACGCCGATCTACCTGCTGGTCGCCTACCTGATCCACCCACTGCTGGGACTGCTCACGCTGGTCGGCTCGCTGATTCTGATGGGCCTGGCGTATCTCACTGAAAAGGCCACGCAGAAGCCGCTGGCCGAAGCCAACCAGGCGGCCCTCTCCTCCGCCCAGTACGCCAACAACAACCTGCGCAACGCCGAAGTCATCGAGGCCATGGGCATGCTGCCGTCGATCACCAAGCGCTGGTACCTGAGCCATTTGCGCATTCTGGAAATGCAGACCCTGGCCTCCGACCGCGCCGCCTTGATCAGCAGCACCGGGCGCTTCGTGCGCATCACTTTGCAGTCGCTGATCCTCGGGGCCGGCGCGCTGCTGGCGATCGAAGGCAAGATCACCCCCGGGATGATGATTGCCTGCTCGATCCTTACCGGTCGCGCACTGGGCCCGGTGGAACAGGTCATCGCATCGTGGAAGCAACTGCTCGGCTGCCGTTCGGCCTGGGGCCGGCTCAATGAGATGCTGAGCGACTACCCGTCCCGGCCGCCAAGCATGTCGCTGCAGCGGCCAATGGGCATGCTGGCAGTCGAGAATGTGTATGCCGGCGCCCCCGGTACCAACAACACGATTCTGCGCGGCATCAGCTTCAGTCTTGTCCCCGGCGAAAGCCTTGGCATTATCGGCCCGTCCGCCTCGGGCAAATCCACCCTCGCCCGCCTGCTGGTCGGCGTCTGGCCGTCGCAAGCCGGCAAGGTACGCCTGGACGGCGCGGACATGTTCACCTGGAACAAGGGCGAACTTGGCCCCTGGCTCGGCTACCTGCCACAGGACGTAGAGTTGTTCGAGGGCAACATCGCCGACAACATTGCGCGCTTTGGCGAAGTGGACAGCGAAGCGGTCATCCGTGCCGCCAAGATCACTGGCGTGCACGAAATGATCCTGCGATTTCCGCAGGGTTATGACACCCGCCTGGGCACCGATGGCAGCCCGCTTTCCGGTGGCCAGAAGCAGCGCATCGCCTTGGCCCGCGCCCTATATGGCGAGCCCAATCTGATCGTACTGGATGAGCCGAACGCCAACCTCGACGACGTCGGCGAAAAGGCTTTGGTCGATGCGCTGGCCGAACTCAAGGACCGTGGCGCGACCGTCATTCTGATTTCCCACCGCCCCAACGTACTCTGCGCCGTCGACAAGGTGCTGATGATGCGCGACGGCGGCGTGCAGATGCTCGGCACGCGCGATGAAGTATTCGCAGCGCTGCGCAAGGCCAGCGTGCTACCTGCCGGCGCGTCGACTCCGCTGGCCTCCGTCAAAGCACGGGAGTGACCGATCATGCAAATGAGCCAACACACCGAGATGATCAAGGCCGATCCCCGGAACATAGTAGATCTGGACGTCGGCAAACCCGCGCGATTTGGCGTATGGCTGGTGCTTGCCGGCTTCGGCGGCTTCCTGCTGTGGTCTTGCCTGGCGCCCCTGGATGCCGGCGTGGTAGCGACAGGCACAGTCAAGGTCACCAGCAACCGCAAGGCCGTACAGCATCTCACCGGCGGTACCGTTGAGGCCATTCTCGTTCGCGAAGGCGATGTAGTGACAAAGGGTCAGGAAGTAGTCCGCCTCGACTCGTTGCGCGCCGCCTCTGAACAGGGGGCGCTCAGTGCCCAGTACATCGTCAGCAAGACCGTGGAAAACCGCCTGGAAGCCGAACGTGACGGCCGCGACGTGGTGAACTTCGACCCCGATTTGCTCCAGCGCTTCAAAGGTGACCACCGCCTGGAGGCCGCCATGGACCTGCAACAGCGCCTGCTGGACACCCGGCGCGCCGGTCTCGCTGGCGAAATCAGCATCCTGCAGGAGAACCTGGCGGCCTCGGCCGTGCAACAAAAGGGCCTGCAGCAGGTCTATAACGCCCGCGCCTCGCAGATCAACTTCCTCAACCAGGAACTGCAAGGTACCCGCGTGCTGACGGCCGAAGGCTATGTGCCACGCAACCGCCTGCTTGAGCTGGAACGCAGCAATGCCGAACTCTCCGCCGGCCAGGCCGAGAACCTCAACAACATCGCCCGCGTGCGTAGCCAGACCACCGAAATCAAGCTGCGCATCCTGCAGCGCCAGCACGACTACCTGAAGGAAGTCGAATCGCAGCTGACTGAAACCGCCAAGGAAAACACCACCCTGGCCGACCGCTTGCGCGCACTCGACTATGAAGTGACCCACACGGTGATTCGCTCGCCCATCGATGGCATGGTCCAGTCCCTGAGCATTGCCACCGTCGGTGGAGTCATTCAGCCGGGCTTCAAGATCATGGAAATCGTACCGGTCAACGAGCCGCTGCAGGTCGATGCGATGATTCCCGTGCAGGCCATCGACAAAATGGTTCCCGGCCTGCCCGTGGACATTTCCTTCCCGGCCTTCAACCATGCCAAGACGCCAAACATCCCCGGTCGCGTGAAAACCATCTCCGCCGACCGCCTGATGGACGAGGAAAGCAAGCAACCGTTCTACCTGGCCCAGGTGGAAGTCACACCCGATGGCATGGGCCTGCTTGGCGTCAACCACATTCGTCCCGGTATGCCCGCCAGCGTCACCATCAAGACAGGCGAACGCAACATGATGAGCTATCTTCTTAAACCAATGCTCGATCGTGTGGACAGTTCATTCAAGGAACAATGAGATGGAACGTCATTGCCTGTTCTTCTGCCTGTTGGGGTTGGCCCTGCCGGCCGATGCCATGGACCTCAAGCAAGCCTGGGATTTGTTGCAGTACCAGGGCCCGATCTACCAGGCCTCCGTGCATGAAAAAGAGGCCGGCCAGGAAAACCGCGCCATTGGCAAGGCTGGCCTGCTACCGCAGATCAATGCCTCGGGCTACCACAACAAGGTCAATGGCTCCCAAAGCCAGAGCGGCATCGACAGAGATCTCCATTACGACTCCAAGGGCGCCAACGTGCGCCTGCGCCAGCCGCTGTTCAACAAACAGAAGATGGCCGAATACCGCCAGGGTCAGCAGCGTGCCGACTACAGCAACGCGGTGTTCGATGCCAAGACCCAGGACGCCGCGGTGCGCCTGGCCGAAAGCTATTTCGACGTGCTCCTGGCCAGCGAAACCATCACTCTGGCCAAGTCCAAGCTGACCGCCTTCGAAGAACAACTCGCCTCGGCCAAACGGCGCATGGAACTGGGGGCCGGCACCATCACCGACATCGACGAATCGACCGCTCGTCGCGACCTCGCCGATGCCGAGCTGATCGAAGCGCAGGACAACCTGATCAACGCGCGCCGCAAGCTTGAGGAATATATCGGCGAAACTCCCGAGTCAGTGACCACCTTGCGCCCGAGCTTCGATACACCACCGCTGCTACCGAGCAACCTGCAGGACTGGCTGGTCAAGGCCCAGACCGATAGTCCGCTGATCCATGCGCGCCGCTATAGCAGCGACCTCGCAGCCGAAGAAGTCAATCGTGCCAGGGCCGGCCACTGGCCAACACTGGATTTCATTGCTGGCTACACCGCGGGTGAGAGCCAGTCACTCTCCGAGTTGAATCAACGCAACCACTACGGCTCGGTCGGGCTGGAAGTCAATATCCCGCTGTACAGCGGTGGTGGCGTCAGCGCGTTGACACGCCAGGCCAGTGCCAATAGCGATAAGGCCATCGATGAACTCGACGCCGCGCGACAGGAAGTCATCACCGAAACCACCCGTGAGTATCAAGGCATCCTGAGTGGCGCCAAACGCATTCGCGCACTGGAGAAGGCCGTAGAGTCCAACGAACGCTCACTGGCATCGACACGCAAGGGCTTCAAGGAAGGTGGCACCAGCACCAACTCGGACGTGCTCAATGCCGAAGAACTGCTGTTCGTTGCGCGCCACGACCTGTTCGATGCCAAGATACGTTACTTGATGTCGCGCCTGCGCCTGGCCTCTTCGGTAGGCAGCCTGGGCGACGACGATATCAATCAGGTCAACGACTACCTCGGCCCGGAACTGCTGGTCACCAAATAACCTTCACCCGCCGGCCGGTCGAGCAAAATGATTGCCGACCGGCCCCCTCCTCTGCCTTCCACCCAGTCAATGCCCCTTCCGTCCACCTCATTGATTGTTGCACCTCGTGCAGAACGGCAGGCGCCGGAAAAAAGGTCAACGCTGAAATTTGCCCACTAAGCCCTTGATTCCCTTTATGCTCGGCCCAGTCCCTAATCGAAAGCCATGTCCGGCTCCAGGCTGTAAACTGTTTCCCCATGCGCAAACTTTTGTACCTGACATTCTCCATGGCGTTGCTCGCCGCCCTCACGACCTACGCCATGTGGGCCGCGGACCGGCCGCTGGGTCATTACCTTTCGGACCTGCGGATCAACCTGGCAGTCGACCAGGGTACGCCTGCGGACCGTGGCAATCTGCTGGGCATTCAGCCCGAACTGTTTCCTACCGATTATCAAAGCCCCGAACGCTTGCACCGCAAGCTCGCGGCCTATCTGCAGGCAGCCCGGGACCAGGGTTTGTTGAACGACAAGACGGTCGTCGTATTGCCGGAACATATCGGTACCTGGTTGATGGTCAGCGGCGAGAAGGATGAGTTGTATCAGGCCAGCACCCTCAAGGAGGCCATGAACTGGCTGGCGGTAAGCAATCCCCTGAAGTTCGCCAAGGCGTTGATCAGCGCCGAGGGTGGCAACCGCCTGGACGATGCCCACCTGCGCATGAAAGCCAAGGCGATGGCCAGGGACTACCAGGCATTGTTCGGCGGCCTGGCCAGGGAATTCCACGTGACGCTGGTAGCGGGTTCCATTGTGCTGCCCGAACCGGGCATCATCGACGGCACCTTGAAAATCGGCCGCGGCGCGCTGTACAACAGCAGTGTCGTGTTCAACAACGAAGGCCTGCCGATCGGCCAGCCCCAGCGCCAGATGCACCCGTTCTTCGCAAAACTGAACGGGATCAAGGCGAACGGCGAGCACTCGCTCAACGTCGTTGACACCCCCGCAGGAAGGCTGGCCGTATTGATCGGCCAAGACAGCTGGTACCCGGAAAACTACCTCAAGCTCAACGACCAGAACGTACAGCTGGTTGCGGTACCGGCCTTTGTCACCGGCCGTGGCACCTGGGATCAGCCGTGGCGCGGCTACAGGGGGGCGGCGCAGCCGGCGTCGGTCAACCTCAAGCCTGGAGAAATCAGTGAGGGCCAGGCCTGGCAGCGCCTGACCCTCACGACCCAGGTACCGGCCAGTCAGGCTGTCGCCGGCATGAGTGTGTTCCTGCGAGGTCAGTTCTGGGATCAAGGCAGTGCCGGTCACAGTTTTCTCAGCAGCAACGGCCAGCACTTTGCCGACGGCAACGCCCAGGGTGCGCGTTTGCTGAACCTCTGGTTGTAAGCCATGAAACCGCAGCCGATGCGCCTCGGCGATCTGTCGGTGGGTTTTGTCCATAGCCTGGCCGATGCCGTGCGCAGTCATGGCATCGATCCGCAGCCTCTGCTCGACCAATACGGCCTCGATACAGCGCGCCTGAGTGAAGCCGGTGCACGACTGTCGATACCGCGCTACATGCGCCTGGGCCACGGCGCCATTCAACTGACCACCAATCCGGCCCTCGGCTTGCGCATGGGCCAGCTCAGTCGCCTGAGCCAGGCCGGCCTGGCCGGGGTCACCGCCGCCCAGGCGCCGACAGTCCGTGAAGCCGCTCGCTGCCTGATTCGATACGAAGCCTTGTACGGCTCCAATTATCGGGGTCAATCCAGCTTTCACGAAGACGCCCAGGGCGCCTGGCTGCGTTTCTATTCGATCAGCCCGTATAACGCCTACAACCGCTTTGTGGTGGATTCGATCATCGCCGGCTGGCTGCAGCAATTATCCAGTGTCAGCCCAGCCCCGCTGCGCGCCGAACGTATCGAGATCGAATTCGAAGAACCCGCTTACCGCACGGCCTACGACGCTTTGGGTGACTGCCCGATTCAGTTTGGTGGCGAGCACAATCAACTGCGCTTGAGCCTGACCAGTCTCGCCCAGCGCAACCCCGAGCATTGCCCGAGCACCTGGCGGCATTTGCTGCAATTGTGTGAGCGGGAGCTGGAACAATTGACACGCACCCGCAGCCTGCGTGAACGCGTCATCGCGCTGCTGGGACCGTTGCTCAATGGTGGCCGGGAACCCGACCTGGAAGAAGTGGCGGCACGCCTGAAACTGCCCACCTGGACCCTGCGCCGCAAACTTGCCGAGGAAGGCACGCAATTTCGCGCAATCCTCAATGAAACCCGTCGCGACCTGGCCATGACCTACATACGCGACACCGAACTGGTGTTCGGAGAAATCGCCTACCTGCTGGGTTTTGCCTCAGCCGAAGCGTTTCAACGCGCATTCAAACGCTGGAACGGGCAGACACCCGGCGAATTTCGCCGCAGTCATAGAAAAACAGCCTGAAGCCTCTAGCTGCAAGCGACAAGTTGAAGCTTCAAAGCTCAGTAGCGTCTTCTGCTGGCTCCAGTGGGTCCAGTTCGAAAGCCTGGTACTCGAGCAGTTCTTCTTGATAATCGTCCATTTTTGAATCCCCCAACCCGTATTGAAAAACGTCTGAATAAATGACCCATTCCATGAGCATAAAGTGCCCGTGTGAATGAAAAATGACGCGGACACGACACTCTGTCGCTACTGAATAAAACGTAGCAGCTGGTCAGGAATTTATCATTGGTTTTTTTGCGGGAGATCGCAGAGCCGCGGGCTTTCTTGATGTGAGTCAAGCATTGAACTGTCCACAGGATCGGTTGATCCGATCCTGTGGTGTCACTCTCACTGGCCGGTGACCGGCATCGCCGGAATGGGCTCGCTCGGTGGCGGCAAGTCACTCGGGTTCGACGGTGGCGTGATGACTTGCGGGGACAGTGCAGGCTCTACACTGGCAGGCGTGATCGGCGCGGCTTCCGGAGGCGGGGCAACCGGCTCGGAGGCCGCTGGCGCTGCTTCAACGGCAGGTCCGGGAGCAGCTGCAGCAGGCGCTGCTGCGGGTGCCGCTGCCGGGGCAGGCGCGAGCGGTGCCGGTGCTGCCTTGGCTTCAGGCATGCCCAGATCGGTTTTCGGCTTTTCGGTAATGTGGGCGGCTTTCTTGGCTTCCGGCGGCAGGAAACTTTCAATCAGCGCAAAAAAACGCTCATAGAATTTGGCCGACGTTACCGTTTCGCTGGCCACCTTGACCATCGAATCGTCCGACGAACCGATCGGCATCGACACCGACCCCAGTACACCCACACCGAGACTGGCGGAGTTGTTGGTTTTTTTCAGTGCATAACGATCCTGCAGGGCGTTGGCAAAAACGGTCGCGTGATGCCCTTCGCTGCCGTCGTCGGTACAGACCACACTGAAGCTGATCTCCATGTGGTTCTCGCCGGTCTGCTGGAAGCTCTTGTGACCGCTGACCAGCTTCGAATCGTTGCTGGTGATGATGTAGCCCTGGCTGAGCAAGGCGCGACGGGCGGCCTCACAACTCTGCGCATCGGTTACGGGATAGTTGCGGGAAAAGGTTCCGGAGTCGTCGAAGTTCTCATGCTCGTAGATGCCGCCTTTGTTCGATGAACAACCGGCCGCAGCGGCAAGCATGGCTGCCAGCCCGACAACCCGCATGGGAAGTGATTTAAACATTGAACATCCTGAATAAAACGGTTCGGGGCGTATTGTGCAACAGATCGATGCTTAGCGTCGCATCGATTGTGTCTTAAAACGGTTACAGGCTGATTGACCCCGGTTTTGCGCAAAAGTCACCGCGGCAAATGACGTACGGCCAAACAAAAAGACCCCGGCCTTTCGGCCGGGGTCTCCTGTACTGCGCTAAACCGGGTCAGGCATCAGTAACGCTTGATGTCCGCCTGGCTTTCCAGCTGCTTGCGATAAGCCGCAAAATCTTGCTGGCCAATGCGCGAAGCGAGGTAGCGACGATACTGTGCTTTCTCTTCTTCGGTCGGCGCCGCTGCTTCGTTCACGCCATTGAGACGCACGATCATCAGGCTGCCATCTGCCAGCGTCACGCTGGTGAAGGTCGGCTTGTCCTTGGCCGCAGGCTTGGCCATGCGGAACAGCGCTTGCAGCACCGCAGGGTCGACCCCTTCCTGAGCTCGCGTCGCCGCTTCAGTGACCTTCCAGGCCTGGCCTTCGACGGCCTGATCCAGCGGGATCTTGCCATCGCGCAGGCTGGCGATCAGGGCTTCAGCCCTGGTCTTGGCATCGGCGCTGGCGTGCTCCTTGGCCAATTGCACACGAATCGCGGCAGAGACGCTCTCCAGCGGCAATTGCGAAGGCTTCAGATGTTCCTTGGCACGCAACACGACCACGGTTTCCGGATCGAGCTCGATGGCGGTGCTGTTCGCACCCTCATCCAGGACTTCCGGGCTGAACGCGGCAGTGATTACGGCACGGTTGGCTGCAATACCCTCACCGCCTTCACGACCGAACGGCTTGGACGTCTGGACGGTCAGCTTCAGGTCCTGCGCTGGCTGCGCCAGATCGGACGCTTCGAACGAGGCGTCTTCCAGTTGCTTGCTCGCCTCTACGAAACGCTGCTCGACCTGCTGGGTTTTCAGACCACGGGTCAGCTTGTCTTTCAGGCTGGCGAACGTTGGCACTTCGGGTGCTTCCACACCCAACAGCTTGATCAGGTGGAAACCGAAGTCGGTGCGAACCGGTCCCGAAACCTGATCCTTGGCCAACGAATACAGGGCCTTTTCGAACGCCGGGTCGTAGACGCCAGGACCTGCATAACCCAGGTCGCCGCCGTTGTTCGCCGAACCCGGATCCTGGGAGAATTCCTTGGCCAGCGCCTCGAATTTCTCGCCCTTGGCCAGACGGGCCTGAATCTCTTCGATCTTCGCCTTGGCTTGCGCCTCGGTGGTCTTGTCGTTCACTTCGATCAGAATGTGCGCAGCCCGGCGTTGCTCGGCCAGGTTCGCGATTTCTTTCTGATAGGCCGCTTGCAGGTCTTCGTCCTTGACGCTGACCTGATCGAAGAAGGAGGCCTTCTTCAGCTCGAGGTAATCGATGACCACCTGGTCCGGCGTCATGAATTCCTTGGCATGCTCGTCGTAGTAGGCCTTGACCTCTTCGTCGGTCAGCTTCACCGCCGCCGGGTCGGCCTTGATGTTCAGGGAGGCGAAATCGCGGGTCTGTTTTTCCAGACGGGCAAACGCCTGCACCTGTGCATCGGTCACGAAACCGCTGCCTGCCAGGCCGGCACGCAGCTGGCCGATCAGCATTTCCTGAGCCAGCATCTGGCGGAATTGCATGCGGCTATAGCCGAGTTGGCGAATCACCTGGTCGAAACGCTCGGGGCTGAACTTGCCATCAACCTGAAACTCTGGTGTTTGCAGGATGACCTGATCAAGTGCGGCTTCGGAAAAGGCGAACTTCGATTTTTCTGCGCCTTGCAGCAGCAGCTTGCGATCGATCAGGCCCTTCAGAGCCGATTCGCGCAACATTTTTTCATCCAGCAGGGAAGCATCGAAATCCTTGCCCAGCTGTTGCATGAGCTGGCGGCGTTGCATATCGACCGCCTGGCTCAGTTCGTTCTGGCTGATTTCATCGCCGTTGACCTTGGCCGCATCATTGCTGTGCGACGTGGCCTTGAAAATGGCGTCGAAACCGGTCAAGGCCATCAGAACAACGATGACCCCGATAATAGTCTTGGCAATCCAGCCTTGTGAATTGTCCCTGATATTCTGCAGCATGCGTCCCCCAGAAACGGTTGAACTTCAAAATTAGGCAACCGTGGAGCGTGGGTAGAATCCGGATAGAAGAAAGGCGCATCCGAGGATGCGCCTTCTCGTAACTGGCGGAGCGGATCGAAGGCTCGAACGGGCGACCCTCGGTGTCTTGAACCGGCGACCTGCAGCCAGGACTGCCGCTCCGCTGCCAAGTCAGGCATGACCCCGACCCGGATGGGTAAAAACCTGAATCGAACTTAGTTGACAGCTTCTTTCAGTGCTTTACCGGCTTTGAAACCTGGTTTTTTGGCGGCTGCGATTTCCAGCGTCTTACCGGTCTGTGGGTTACGACCAATGCGAGCTGGACGATCAGTTACGGAGAAAGTACCGAAACCAACCAGAACAACAGAGTCGCCAGCCTTGAGAGCGCCAGTGACGGATTCGATTACAGCGTCCAGCGCACGGCCAGCAGCAGCTTTCGGGATATCAGCGGATGCAGCGATAGCATCAATCAGTTCCGACTTGTTCACTCTAAGTCCCCTTATATCTATTTGAGTATGATTCTAAGTTTTTTTGGTGAAAGCAAAAACGAGTGCTGAATGGCCTACAGACACTTAAGAGCCGCTTTATAACAAGGGCTCTAAAAAGCTGTCAAGAAAGCCCCCCAGGCAAATACGTACTAATGCGTGCTAATTCTTTCCTTAGAATCTGCGTCGCGTTTCTCATCCTTCGCGACTATCTCCGGAGCCACGTCCGGCAAGGGCTCCGGCGCGTATTGCAACGCAATTTGCAGGACCTCGTCAATCCATTTAACCGGTTTAATCTGTAGATCCTGCTTGATATTGTCCGGAATCTCTTTGAGATCGCGCACATTCTCTTCAGGAATGATCACGGTCTTGATTCCGCCACGATGGGCCGCCAGCAGTTTTTCTTTCAAGCCGCCAATCGCCAGTACCTGGCCACGCAACGTGATTTCGCCGGTCATGGCGACATCCGCGCGCACCGGAATGCCGGTCAATGCCGATACCAGGGCCGTACACATGCCCACACCGGCGCTAGGACCGTCCTTGGGAGTTGCCCCCTCCGGCATATGGATGTGCGTGTCGCGCTTCTCGTGGAAGTCCAGGGGAATGCCCAGGCTTTTCGCCCGACTGCGAACGACGGTCAAGGCCGCGGTGATCGACTCGACCATCACGTCACCCAGGGAACCGGTCTTGATCAACTGGCCCTTGCCCGGCACCACCGCGGCTTCGATGGTCAGCAGTTCGCCGCCCACCTGAGTCCACGCCAGCCCGGTCACCTGGCCGATCTGATCCTGCTGCTCGGCCAGGCCGTAGCGGAATTTGCGCACGCCCAGGAAGTGCTCCAGCATGTCTGCGGAGACCTTCACCGAGAAGCGTTTTTCCAGCGCATGCTCCTTGACGGCCTTGCGGCAGACCTTGGCGATCTGACGCTCAAGCCCACGCACACCGGCTTCACGGGTGTAGTAGCGGATGATGTCGCGGATCGCTTCTGCGTCAAACTCCAGCTCGCCTTTCTTCAGGCCGTTGGCCGTGATCTGCTTTGGCGAAAGGTATTTGACGGCGATGTTGATCTTCTCGTCTTCGGTGTAGCCCGGCAGACGGATCACTTCCATCCGGTCCAGCAACGCCGGCGGGATGTTCATCGAGTTCGAGGTGCACAGGAACATCACATCGGACAGGTCGTAATCGACTTCCAGATAGTGATCGTTGAAGTTGTGGTTCTGCTCCGGATCGAGCACTTCCAGCAACGCCGATGCCGGATCGCCACGCATGTCGCTGCCCATCTTGTCGATTTCATCGAGCAGGAACAGCGGGTTGCGCACACCCACTTTTGTCATCTTTTGAATCAATCTTCCTGGCATCGAACCGATGTAAGTACGGCGATGACCACGAATTTCCGCTTCGTCACGCACGCCGCCGAGGGCCATGCGCACGAATTTGCGGTTGGTGGCGTGAGCGATCGACTCTGCCAGGGACGTTTTACCTACCCCTGGAGGACCGACCAGACACAACACCGGACCACGAATTTTCTTCACGCGCTTTTGCACGGCGAGGTATTCGAGAATCCGCTCTTTGACTTCTTCCAGACCATAGTGGTCGGCATCCAGAATGTCTTCGGCACGGGCCAGGTCCAGACGCACCTTGCTCTGGGCCTTCCACGGCACCTGGACCAGCCAGTCGATGTACGAACGCACCACGGTCGCTTCCGCGGACATCGGCGACATCTGCTTGAGTTTGTTCAGCTCGGCTGTCGCCTTGGCCAGCGCGTCTTTCGGCAGGCCGGCGGCATCGATACGCTTTTTCAGCTCTTCGACTTCGTTGTGACCTTCGTCGCTGTCACCGAGTTCTTTCTGAATGGCCTTCATCTGCTCGTTCAGGTAGTACTCGCGCTGACTGCGCTCCATTTGTTTCTTGACGCGGCCGCGAATGCGTTTTTCGACTTGCAGCAGATCGATCTCGGCATCCAGCAACGCCAGGACGTGCTCGACCCGGGCCGACAAATCGATGATTTCGAGGATTTCCTGCTTCTGTTCGATCTTCAGGGCCATGTGCGCGGCCATGGTGTCCACCAGGCGACCTGGCTCATCGATGCTGTTGAGCGACGAGAGGACTTCAGCCGGGACTTTCTTGCCCAACTGCACATATTGTTCGAACTGCGACAGGAGGCTGCGAACGAACACTTCCGACTCGCGCTCCGGCGCATCGACTTCGTCGATCAGGGAGACTTCGGCACGGCAGTGGCCGTCCACTTCGCTGAAGCGCTCGACGGCGCCCCGCTGCTCGCCTTCGACCAGAACCTTGACCGTGCCGTCAGGCAGCTTCAGCAGCTGCAGAACGGTAGCAATTGTACCAACGCGATACAGGGCATCTTCACCGGGATCGTCGTCAGCCGGGTTTCTCTGGGCCAGCAGAAGAATCTGCTTGTCGCCCGTCATCGCAGCCTCGAGGGCTTCGATGGATTTCTCGCGCCCCACGAACAGCGGGATAACCATGTGCGGATAAACCACGACATCACGCAATGGCAGGAGAGGCAATTCGATGGTTGTCTTCATGATTTCGCCTCTACGGCGGCCATAAGGCCGTAAACAGATGGAAGTAAGCTTGAAACCAAGATGGGGGCTGCCTTGAAAAAAAACAAGCACAAAGACAGTGTTAAAACCCGCAAAAAGCAAAGGGGCCCGAAGGCCCCTTCTTTATTCAGGCTGCGTGACGCTTAAGCGTCTGGCGCGGCCTTGGCGGTCGGCTCACTGTTTTCGTAGATATACAGTGGCTTGGACTTGCCTTCTATCACGCTTTCATCGATCACCACTTTGCTCACCTCCGATTGCGAGGGGATTTCATACATGGTGTCGAGCAATACACCTTCGAGAATCGAACGCAGGCCACGGGCACCGGTTTTACGCTCCAGGGCACGTTTGGCGACCGATTTCAGGGCGTCGGAACGGAATTCCAGATCAACGCCTTCCATCTCGAACAGCTTGGCATACTGCTTGGTCAGGGCATTTTTCGGCTCGGTGAGGATCTGCATCAATGCAGCCTCGTCAAGCTCGTCCAGCGTGGCAAGTACCGGCAGACGACCGACGAACTCCGGGATCAGACCGAACTTGACCAGATCGTCAGGCTCGACTTCACGCAGGGACTCACCGACTTTCTTGCCTTCTTCCTTGCTGCGCACTTCTGCGTTGAAACCGATGCCACCCTTGGTGGAACGGTTTTGAATAACCTTCTCCAGACCGGAGAACGCACCGCCGCAGATGAACAGGATGTTACGGGTGTCGACCTGCAGGAATTCCTGCTGCGGATGCTTGCGACCACCTTGTGGCGGAACGGAAGCGACCGTGCCTTCGATCAACTTGAGCAGGGCCTGCTGCACGCCTTCACCGGAAACGTCCCGGGTGATCGACGGGTTGTCAGACTTGCGCGAAATCTTGTCGATCTCATCGATGTAGACAATGCCCATCTGGGCTTTTTCCACGTCGTAATCGCATTTCTGCAGCAGCTTCTGAATGATGTTCTCGACATCTTCACCCACGTAACCCGCCTCGGTGAGGGTGGTTGCGTCAGCGATGGTGAACGGAACGTTCAGCAAGCGGGCCAGTGTTTCGGCAAGCAGGGTTTTACCCGAGCCTGTCGGGCCGATCAGCAAAATGTTGCTCTTGCCGAGTTCGACGTCGTCATTCTTTTTGTCACGCTGGTTCAGGCGTTTGTAGTGGTTGTACACCGCTACGGCCAGAACCTTTTTCGCGCGCTCCTGACCAATCACATACTGATCGAGGATGCCGCTGATTTCTTTAGGCGAAGGCAATTTATGCGCGCTGCTCTCGGCCTGTGCTTCCTGCACCTCCTCGCGGATGATGTCATTGCACAGGTCGACGCACTCGTCGCAGATAAAGACCGAGGGGCCGGCAATCAATTTGCGCACTTCATGCTGGCTTTTGCCACAGAAGGAGCAATAGAGCAGCTTGCCGTTGTCCTCGCCGTTGCGGGTGTCAGTCATTCGTTCGATCCAAATCCGATAGGCTTGCAACACAAGATGAAGGCTATTGCGGGCTTTTTCAAGCCCGCTGGTGTCGGACCTGCCGACCAAGCCTGTTTTGAGCTGCTTATTTTAAACAGGGCGCTGGCTGATCACTTCATCGATCAAGCCGTACTCACGTGCAGCGTCTGCACTCATGAAATTGTCGCGGTTGGTATCGCGCTCGATTTCTTCAAGCGTGCGCCCGCTATGCTTGGCCATCAGCGTGTTGAGACGCTCGCGGATAAACAGGATTTCCTTGGCGTGGATTTCGATATCCGACGCCTGGCCCTGGAAACCGCCCAGTGGCTGGTGAATCATCACGCGCGAGTTCGGCAGGCAGTAACGCTTGCCCGGGGCACCGGCCGTCAGCAGGAACGCGCCCATGCTGCACGCCTGACCGATGCAGGTGGTCGACACGTTGGGTTTGATGAACTGCATGGTGTCGTAGATCGACATGCCCGCCGTCACCGAACCGCCCGGAGAGTTGATGTAGAGATGGATGTCCTTGTCCGGATTTTCCGCTTCAAGGAACAGCAGTTGCGCGCAGATCAGGTTGGCCATGTAGTCCTCTACCGGGCCAACCAGAAAGATCACTCGCTCCTTGAGTAGGCGCGAGTAGATGTCGTAGGCGCGCTCGCCACGAGCGGACTGCTCGACAACCATCGGGACCAGGCCGCCTGCAGCCTGGATATCAGAGTTCTGCTGAATATACGAATTACGGAACATGCTCTGCAGTCACTCCCAAATAGTTATGTCTTGAATACGCATAAGCCAGCTCGAAGGCTGGCTTATGGTGTTTGCTTCTTACCGCAAAAGTGATCAGTCGGCTTGTGGTGCTTCTACCGGCTTGACCGCTTCTTCGTAAGAGACCGATTTGTCGGTCACGCTAGCTTTCTGCAGAACAGTATCCACAACTTGCTCTTCCAGCACAACCGAACGAACTTCGTTCAGTTGCTGGTCGTTCTTGTAGTACCAGGACACAACCTGCTCAGGTTCCTGATAGGCCGAAGCCATTTCCTGGATCATCTCGCGAACGCGGGTTTCGTCAGGCTTGAGGTCGAATTGCTTGACCACTTCAGCCACGATCAGACCCAGCACTACGCGGCGCTTGGCTTGCTCTTCGAACAGCTCGGCCGGCAGTTGGTCAGGCTTGATGTTGCCGCCGAACTGCTGAACAGCCTGCACGCGCAGACGGTCAACTTCGTTGGACAGCAGAGCCTTTGGCACTTCGATCGGGTTGGTGGCCAGCAGACCGTCCATTACCTGATTCTTGACCTTGGATTTGATCGCCTGACGCAGTTCACGCTCCATGTTCTTGCGAACTTCGGCGCGGAAGCCTTCCAGACCGGTTTCCTTGATGCCGAATTGTGCGAAGAACTCTTCGGTCAGTTCTGGCAGTTTTGGCTCGGAAACGCTGTTTACAGTCACGGTGAACTCGGCGGTTTTGCCAGCCAGGTCCAGGTTCTGATAGTCCTCTGGGAAGGTCAGGTTCAGAACGCGCTCTTCACCAGCTTTAGCACCCACCAGACCATCTTCGAAACCAGGGATCATGCGGCCGGAACCCAGAACCAGCTGGGTACCCTTGGCGGAACCGCCAGCGAACACTTCACCGTCGACCTTGCCGACGAAATCGATGTTCAGCTGATCTTCGTTCTGGGCAGCGCGATCGGCCACTTCGAAACGGGTGTTCTGCTTGCGCAGGATGTCCAGCATCTTGTCCAGATCGGCATCAGCCACGTCAGCGCTCAGGCGCTCGACGGTGATACCTTCGAAACCGGCAACGGTGAACTCAGGGAACACTTCGAATACGGCTACGTACTCCAGGTCCTTGCCAGCTTCCAGGGATTTTGGCTCGATCGAAGGCTGACCAGCCGGGTTCAGCTTCTGCTCAACCACAGCTTCGTAGAAAGAAGACTGGATCACGTCGCCTACAGCTTCCTGGCGAGCGTCAGCACCAAAACGGCGCTTGATTTCGCTCATTGGCACTTTGCCTGGACGGAAGCCAGCAATCTTGGCCTTTTGGGCGGTCTGCTGCAGACGCTTGTTGACCTGGCTCTCGATGCGCTCAGCCGGCACGGTGACGCTCATGCGGCGCTCAAGAGCAGTAGTATTTTCAACAGAAACTTGCATGGATATTCCTCGTTGCACAGACGTTAGCCGGCCGTTTCCGACCCCAGAATCAAGGGCATGCATTCTAGTGGGTCAAACTCAAGAAGTCACCCTACTGAAAACGGGTAAAAAAGCAGCAGGCAATTTATAGGGGTGAATGCACCAATGCACCTCGCCCCGATGGCAAATACAACCAATCACGCCAGGGCTCTGCACCGACCTTTTCATATATGGAAGAGGTCGCCAATCATCTCCCTGACAGCCGATCTCGCAAGCAAGGCCGGCGGGCAGGACAGCATCATCGAGAAACATAAATACGACGAAACGCCCTGCCCCTGCGACCCGTAACCGGCGGCCGCTGAAACAAAAAAGGCGCCAGACTTTTCAATCTGGCGCCTTTCGAAATATGGGGTGGACGA
>NZ_JBKFTN010000039.1:0-30385 GCF_050432945.1 Pseudomonas sp. 18173 | reverse complement strand
CAAGCTGCGGGACTTCAAGTTGCCGACGCAGATTTTTATCGGTGAGAACGCTGCGGCAGTTGCGCAGTACGGGAGTGTCGAATGAGCCTGCGAAGCCTGATCGCCCGCTGCCTGGGTGAACGTGACGCCGTGTCGCTGACCCAATTGCACGCCGAACGCTGGCAAGCCTGGTTGCAGCCCATCAGCGACGAATCTCCGGTCGGCGAAGACCCCGGCTACGACGACGACTTCCAATGCATGCGCGAGGAGGTCAACAAGCTGTCCGGCGCGGACGCCGAGCTGGTGATGCAACTGGCGCAGAAGCTGCTCACCCAGCGCTGCAAGGACCTGCGCGTCGCCACCTATTACCTGTGGGCGCGCTTGCACAAGGACGGCGAGGCCGGTCTGGCCGATGGCCTGGAATTGCTGGCGGCCTTGATCGAACGCTACGCCGAACAAGTCCTGCCCTTGCGGCCCAATAGCCGCAAGATGGCCCTGGAGTGGTTGACCAGCGCCAAGGTGCTCGACTGCCTGTCGCTGTACCCGGAAGTGGTGAAGGACGAAGCGGAGCGCACGGTGACGGCGCTGGCCTGGCTCGAGCGCGGACTGGACGCGTGGCCTCAGGGCCAGCGTCCGGCGCTGGACGCATTGTATGGCGCATTGTCCGCGCGGCTGGCGCAGTCCGGCGGGGTGGATGCACTGGTGCCGCAGAACAGTGCCAGCCATGACGCCAATGCCCAGGCCGGCGCAGCCGCGGCGATGGCCATCAAATCCGGTCGCGATCTGCTGGACAGTGGCCGGGCACTCGCCGGGTATCTGCGCGAACAACCCCAGGGCTGGCTGGCGGCCCATCGCCTGATGAAGAGCCTGCGTTGGGACACGGTGCAGCAAACGCCACCTCAGGACGCCAATGGCCTGACGCGCCTGACGCCGCCCCGGGGCGACTACCGGGCGCAACTCAAGCGCCTGTATCTGCAACAGAGCTGGAGCGAGCTGCTCGATCAGGTCGAGCGAATCTACGCCGAAGGCGTCAACCATTTCTGGCTGGATCTGCAGTGGTACGCCTGCCAGGCGTTGAGCAAACAACCCGCGCCCCAGGACAGCTGGGCCGACATCGCCAAGCGCGACCTGGGGATGTTCCTCGACCGATTGCCGGGCCTGGAAACGCTTTGCTGGAGCGACGGCACCCCCTTTGCCGACGAGACCACCCGGGAATGGATCGCCCAACATGTCTGCGGCAATCGTCCACAGCAGTGGCTGCCTGCAGCGTCCGCCGCACCGGCAAGTGTGGACGCCGAGATCCTGTCACTGGAAAGCGAAGCCCTGGCACAGGCCGACAGTGGCGGCATCGAGCAGGCACTGGCCTGGCTGGCGGCGCGTCCGGGCATAGACACCGGGCGCCAGCGCTGGTTGTTGCACCTGTTGATGGCGCGGGTGGCCGAGCAGTTTGGCAAGAGTGATCTGGCTGTGCATCTGCTGGGGGAGCTCGATGGCATTGCCCATCGCCAGGCTCTGGCGGATTGGGAACCGGTGCTGTGCTTTGAGGTGAAAGCCCGCCTGCTCAAGCTGCTGCGCCTGAAAGCCCAGCGCAACGATGCCGACAAAACCGCCCTGGGCCAGCGCATGGACGCACTGCTGGCGGCGCTGGTGGCCATCGATCCGGTACGCGCCGCGGTGCTGTGCGGCTAACCCTCATTCATCAGGATTTTATTGTGAGCATGGACAATCTGACACTGCGTTATTACGACGCCGAGATGCGTTACCTGCGTGAAGCCGGCCAGGAATTTGCCGAGGCTTTTCCGGACCGGGCTGCGCATTTGAACCTGGACAAGCCCGGCGCGCGCGATCCTTATGTGGAGCGCCTGTTCGAGGGCTTCGCCTTCCTGATGGGGCGCCTGCGCGAGAAGCTCGACGATGACCTGCCGGAGCTGACCGAAGGCCTCGTCAGCCTGTTGTGGCCGCATTACCTGCGCACTATTCCATCGCTATCGATTGTCGAGCTGGCGCCGGAGATGAGGGAGATGAAACGCAACAAGTTGATCGCCACAGGCTTTGAAGTACTGTCGCAGCCCATCGGTTCGCAGCAGACCCGTTGCCGGTACACCACCACTCAGGACCTGACCCTGCGGCCGCTTGCCCTGGATTCCGTGCGACTGGCCCACGAGCCAGACGGGCGCTCGACGTTGCGACTGCGCTTCGCCCGCGGCGCGATGGCGAAGTGGAGCGAGATCGACCTGAGTCGCCTGCCGCTGTACCTGAATGCCGACGCACCGCTGGCAAGTGCACTGCATCAGGCCCTGACCCTCAATGCACAAGCCTTGTACGTGCGCCTGCCGGACCAGGTGGACCGCCACCCGCTGCAAGGTCATTTCGCACCCAAGGGGTTCGCCGATGAGGATCGTTTGTGGCCCAAGGGCGACAGCGCCTTCAGCGGTTATCAGTTGCTGCTGGAGTATTTCACCTTTCCCGAGAAGTTCATGTTCGTAACCCTGTGTGGGCTGGAGCAATTGAACATCACGCCAGATGCAGCCTGGTTTGAACTTGACGTGGTGCTGCGCGAGCCGTGGCCGCAGACATTCAACCTGAGCACCGGGCACATTCGCCTGCATGCGGTGCCGGTGATCAATCTGTTCACGCTGGAGTCCGACCCACTGACGCTGCAACCGTTGCAGACCGATTACCTGCTTCGCCCCATGCGTTTGCAGGACGGTCATACCGAAATTTATTCGGTGGATCAGGTCTCCTCGTCGAAGAATGGCCAGCAACAGGACTATGTGCCGTTCAGCAGTTTCCGCCACAAGGGCGGGATGCTGCGCGACGAAGCCCCGGAGCGTTACTTCCATACCCGGCTGAAACGGGGCGCAAATGGTCTGCACGACACCTGGCTGGTACTCGGCGGTGAGGGCTTTGACGAAGACTTGGCGCGCACCGACAAAAGCCTGTCCCTGCACCTGACCGGCACCCACGGCCAACTGCCGCGCAAGGCGTTGCAGAGCACCTTGCTCGACACCCTGGTGCAGTCCACACAGGGCGGCCTGCGAGTACGCAACCTCTGTGCGCCGACCTTGCCGTGCTATCCGCCGAACCGCGACCGTTTCCACTGGCGAGTACTCAGCCACCTGGGCTCGAACTTCCTGCCAATGCTCGACAACGCCGAAGTGCTGCGCGGCACCCTGGCGTTGTACGACTGGACCGGCAGTGAACTGAACCGTCGGCGCCTGGCGGCCATCGTCGAGGTCAGGCACCACCTGGTGCAGCGTTTCGAAAAAGGCTTTCTGCTGCGTGGGGTGGACATCGAAGTCACCCTGGATGCCAACGGTTTTTGCGGTGAAGGCGACATCAGCCTGTTCGGCGAGATGCTCCATCGCTTCTTCGGCTTGTACGCCGACATACACCTGTTCAACCAGCTCACGCTGATTCTTCAACCTACTGGAAAGTGCCTGCGATGGAACGAGAACCACAGTCAGCGTATTCCCGGCTGAAAGCCAGCGGATTGCTGCAGGCACTGGAGGGGCAGGTGGCCGAGGCCAGTCTGTATCGCTTCTGCCAATTGCTGGAACAGGCGATGCCCAACCACCCGCCGCTGGGCAGCACCACGCACCCGGCAGATGACCCGGTTCGCTTTCGACCCGATCCGGGCATGGGCTTTCCTGCCGGAGAACTGAAAGCGATCGAAACCGATGAAAATCATCCTCGGCGCCCGGCCACGGTACGCACGCGCCTGCTCGGCCTGTATGGCGTGGACTCGCCAATGCCGACGACTTTTCTGGACGACATCGCCCAGCGTCGGGAGGGCCATCAGGCGCTGGAGGCGTTCCTCGATATTTTCAATCACCGAATCTTCACCCAGTTCTATCGCATCTGGCGCAAGTACTCGTACCCGGCCACCTTCGAAGCGGGCGGTACCGATGCGACCTCGCAATGCCTGCTGGGCTTGATCGGCCTGGGAATTCCCGGTACCCGCGAGCGGATCGCCACACCGGTCTCGCGTTTTCTGGCGCTGCTTGGCGCGATGCGCCTGCCCACGCGCAACGCCGAGGGCATCATCGTGCTGGTGACGCTGCTGGCGCCCAATACCCGAGTGAAGGTGACCCCGCACTGGCCGCAGAAGATTGCCCTGGCGCAGCCGGCAAGCCTGTCCACGCGTCACCCGGTGAGCCTGTCCCAGGGCACGCCGCTCGGCGCTGTCGGGTACGACACCAACAGCCAATTGCACCTGACGCTGTTCACCGAGGATCAGGACGAGGCGCGTGGCTGGCTGCCCCATGGCCAGCTGTACAACGATTTGCTGGTACTGCTGCGGGTTTATCTGGGCTGGCGTTGCACCGCCCGACTGCAGCTATCGCTGCCTGTGCGCAGCCTGCCGCAAGCGATTCTGGGAGGCACCCCGGTACTGCTCGGCATGACCGGCATGTTGAGCCTGGGCCGAGATACCCGGCAGGACGCGCAAGACCACAGCATCACGATCAATCTGGGCTGCTACCAAGGCCTGAAAAGCAATCCCGACGCCAAGGAACTACAGCATGTCGCCTACCGCTATTAACCCGTTGATGATCGTTGCACTCGCCGCGCTGCTCGCCGGCTGCGGTCTGACCCAATCGGCGAGCGATTCCACCGCGTCCATCGGCCGGGCGCTGTTTTACAAGCAGGTGAAAACCCTGCATCTGGATTTGAATGCCCGGGTGGCGACGAATACCGATGGGGCAGACATGAATGGCTTGTCGGTGCCGACGCTGGTGCGGGTGTACCAATTGCGCGATGACAGGAAAGTGCAGAAGGCCGCCTACGACAGCCTGCTGGGCGATGACGACAGTGTGCTGGCCAGCGACCTGCTGGACACGCGGGCCGTGGTGGTCAAGCCCGGGGAGGGGATGCAACTGAATGTACCGATGGATAAGGACGCACGGTTCATCTCGGTGGTCGCGTTGTTTCGTCTGCCCGACACCGAGCGCAATACCTGGCGCCTGACACTGTCGCGCGATGACCTGGAACCGGACCGGGCGCGTGTCATCGAGTTGGGAGATAACCGATTGACCCTGCGACCGTTGGCCAAGGAGTAACTCATGCCCGAGTTGAATCCTTCGCTCTATGAAACGCTCCTGCAGAACTTCGACGGTGACCTGGAACTGTCCCAGGTCAGTGAAGAGGATCAGCACACCCTGTCGGTACTGGACAATGTTCAGCGCATCCTCAACAGCCGAGCCGGCACTCTCGCTCATCTGCCCGATTACGGGCTTCCGGACATGGGTGTGATCCTGCAGGGGCTGCCCGCCTCGGCGCAGGGGTTGATGAGGACGTTGCAAGAGACCCTGATCAAGTACGAACCACGTCTGGCGGCGGTGAGCATCGAGCTGCTGCCACAGGTTCTACCGGGACACCTGGAATATGCCCTGCAGGCGCAACTCAAGGGCGGTGGCCAGGTGACGTTCGGCACGACCCTGGCCGGCCAGGGCAAAGTCGTGGTGCGTCACTTCAAGCAGCGCAACTGGCTGTCGTAATCGAATCTGTTGGGGAAGGGAGGCCGGATGACGGCGTTATTTGAAATGCGAATTCGTGTGGGCGGTGATCCGCGCGAGTTTGCCGAGTGTGCGGCACTGCGCGATGAACTGGCAAAGCTGAGTCACCCGGCCTGTCCCGATGTGGACTGGGCCAGGGTGGAGCAGTTGTGCTTGGTGCTGTTCCAGCGCAACGGAGCGGATCTACAGACGGCGGCCGCCTTCGCGCTGGCCCGCAGTCACCGCTGCGGACTGGACGGCATGGCCCAGGGGATTGCACTGATCGAGGCACTTGCCGGTGAGTGGCCCGGCGTGTGGCCGCCCGCGTCATCAGCGCGCCTGGAGATCCTGGCCTGGTTGTTCGCTCAGATGCAATGGTTGCTGCGCAGCCTGGAAGTGCATGAGCGAAACCTGACGGCTCTCACTCACCTTGCGGTTGAAATGGAGCATCTGCAATCACGCCTGGATGTTCAGGCAGCGGTTCCCGTGGTCGCCTTGCAGACCCTGCGCCAGCAACTCCAGAGTTACATATTGCGCGTGCAGCAAAGCCGGCTGCCGGGCACCACGGTACCGCTGGCAATGGCTGCCCCCGAACGGGCACTGGTAACGCCCGTTGTGATTTTGCCGGCGGCCCCTTTGCCTATGCCCAGGATGAAAACCCCTAGCCGTCGCACCGCGTTCCTGATGGGGGCAGTGGCGGCCACGCTGGTATTGGCCAGCGGGGTCTGGTGGAGCGTTTCGGCCGGGAATGGTGAGGGCCAGCCCGGTCTCCAAGGCCTGTTCCAACCGGGGCAAGTCATCCGTGAGCCAGTGCGCCTGGACAGTCTTTCACTGTTCGAGGCGGGCAGTGCGCAGCTCAAGCCCGACTCGACCAAGGTCTTGATCAGCGCCCTGGCCGACATCAAGGCCCAGCCAGGCTGGCTGATCGTGATCACCGGGCATACCGATGCCAGCGGCAGTCCTGAGCACAATCGACAGCTATCCCAGGCCCGCGCCACTGCAGTGCGTGGCTGGATGCAACAGATGGGCGACCTGCCGGACAGCTGCTTTGCCGTCCAGGGACTTGCTGCCCGCCAGCCGGTTGCCAGCAACGACACCGAGCCCGGTCGTGCGGCCAACCGCCGTGTCGATATCCAGTTGGTGCCGCAGGCGGGCGCCTGCGGGCAGCCCTTCGCCAGCGGCTAAGGGGATGGCTGTACCGCTTTTGGGCGCCGGGCTCTATAGCTCGCAGGTCGCGATGTCACTTCTCGATAAACCCGCGAATCGCCGCAATTGTCGGCGTCGGCGTTTCCTCCATCAGCCAATGCCCGGCTCCCGGAATCACTACCTCCGTGACCTTGTCCGCTGCATTGCGCATGACGATGGCTTCATTGGCCCCGAAGGATTTCTCACCGCCGACCGCCAGCACCGGCATGCTCAGCTTTTTGACCATCGACGCTTCGTTGTCCACGGCATCCTGGCGGATGCTGCGGAACTGGGCGAAGGCGGCGTGCATGGCGCCGGGGCGGGCGTAGAGTCTGGCGTAGTGCTGGCGGGTGCCTTCGTCGACCTTGGCCGGGTTGCCGGCGAATTCGTTCCAGAAGCGGTCGAGGTAGAGGCGTTCACGCCCGGCGACCAGGCGTTCCATGTCCGGCCCGCCGAAGTCGAAGTGCCACAGCATCGGTGAGCGGACAATGTCGTTCCAGGGTGGAATGCCCGGCACCGGCGCGTCCATCACCACCAGGCGATCGGTGTGTTCCGGGTAGCGCGAGGCATAGGCGAAGGCGACCATGGTGCCGATGTCGTGGCCGACGACCACCGAGTGCTCGATCTTCAGCGCATGCAGCACGCCGCGGATGTCGCCGGCCTGGGTCTTCTTGTCGTAGCCCGCTGCCGGAATCGATGACAGGCCCATGCCGCGCAGGTCCGGCACCACCACGGTGTGGTCCCGAGCCAGATCGGCCGCCAGCGGTGCCCACATGTCGCCGGTGTCGCCAAAGCCATGCAACAGCACCACCGCCGGACCCTTGCCGCCGACGCGCACGTGCATCGTGACGCCATCGACGGGGATGTCCTGGGTGTGGAACGAGGCCGGGAACGGCGTGACATCGGCGTGGGCCGCGACGCTTGCGGCGAGCAGGGTGAGGGCGGTCAACAGGGGGCGGATCATGGCGGTGTCTCCAGGGCGGCGCTGTGAGATGCATACAATCGACATGCCCCATCCTTCGGCAATCACCTGCAAGGCTTCGATCGGATGAGCGTAGACGGTTTATGGCTTGGTGCCTCGATGGAACCAACTTCGTCAACAGCGTCTAAATTTCAGGGAATATTCCCGCCACGAAGGAGCGACTCATGTCCAGGTCTCGATCATTGATTGCAGCGCTTACCTGTCTGACTCTGGTCAGTGGCCCGCTGACGGCCCTGGCCGATCCCGGTAACGGCCAGGGCAACGGCAAGGCAAGTCATGGCAATCAGGGCAGTCATGGCAACAAGAACAAGAATTCCGGTGGCGGGGACTGGAGCAATGGCCCGAGCATCAATCGAGGCAACGTGCTCGAGATCATTGGCGGGAATACGGGCTACTGGAGCCCCGGCCCGGCTTTGCCACCGGGTATTCAAAAGAACCTTGCCCGAGGCAAACCACTGCCACCGGGCATTGCGAAAAAACTCGATGGCCGACTGGTCGGCAGGCTGCCCCACTATGACGGCTACGAGTGGCAGCAAGTCGGTACGGATTTGATCCTGGTCGCGCTGGCCACCGGGGTCATCTATGAGATTCTCGACGGTGCGTTCGATTGACCTGTGGAAGGTCGTCCTGCTGCTGATTCAAGGTGCTTCTGCCGTCTGTCGTGACGGCTTGAACTGTGTGAGGGATATCGCGTCATAAGCCACGCGATATCAACCTCCTACGGAAGCGATCATGCTTTTTAAAAACAAGAGTCTCGTTGCTGTAATGTCATGCGCCATGATGCTTGCGGCGGCCCCGTTACTCCCTGACGGCCTGTCGATCATGGGTTCCGCCTACGCGAAGGAAGGTGGTGGTCACGGTGGTGGCGGAAACGGCGGTGGGAACGGTGGCGGAAATGGCGGCGGAAACGGCGCAGGCCATGGCGGTGGTATGGGTGGCGGACACGCCGGTACAGGCCACTCCGGCAGTAACGGCCGCGGCAACGGGCTGGACAGCGACCATGCCGGCAAATCGGTGCGCGACCATGGCATCAGCGGAAACCATTTCGGCAGTGAGCGCAATGACGATAACGGGCGTGGCACCACGACCTCAGCCATCGCCCATTCCAAGGATACTCGCGGTCTTGCCAAGTCCAGGGCCATTTCGGCTTCGAAACCAGGCGATCACAGCACTAAAGGCTTGAGTAAAGCCGGACTGTCGACCTCGAAAAAAACCCATTGAGTTCGCGGTTGTAGAAATCAGTTTTGGAAAAATCAAAGAACCCGCCGAGAGGCGGGTTTTTCGTATCGGCCATTTGATTCTCGGCCATTGCGCCGGCGCATCATTCATTTTCAGCCCCCGGTTCGGCTGCACAACAGGCGTTGCATGGACAGAAAACGAGCCACCCGGACATATCGCGCAGTGATTTGCGTCTGCAGGCGAATTGTCATGTTCAGCGCCATTCCAATGTAGATATTAGTCAGCCCAATGCGATTTCAATGAGGCTGCCCTGTGTTCCAACGACTTGTGTGTTCGCTGTCTGTTCTGAGCCTGTCCATCGCTGCCGCCCAGGCTGCCGAGACGGTCCCCCTCAACACGCCACGCCTGAAGAGCATCGACAATTTTCGCGATGTCGCCGGGCTTGCCACCGCCTATACCACGGCCAACGACGGCACCATGCGTGGCGGGGTGTTTTACCGCTCCAACGCGCTGACCCCGTCGGCGGCGGATCTGGCGACCCTGAACGGCCTGGGCATCAAGGCGGTCTACGACCTGCGCACGCCCACCGAGATCGCCGCCACGCCCGACAGGATGCTCACCGGCGCAACGTACACCAACATCGACATCATCGGCGGCTCCACGTCTGGCGCGAACGTCACTAATGTCGCGTTCCACAGCGCTGCTGAAGCCACCGCCATGATGCAGGACACCAACCGTGATTTCGTCAGGAACGCGGGGATGCGCAGCGAGTTCAACCAGCTGTTCAATGAGCTGGCCGCGGTCGACGGCGCCGCACTGTTCCATTGCACTGCCGGCAAGGACCGTACGGGCTGGACTGCCGCTGTGCTGCAAAGCATCGCCGGGGTCGACGATGCCACCATCATGAGCAACTACCTGGCGACCAATGACTACACGGCCGCGCGTATCAAGGCGACCCTGGCGGCGATGCCACCGGCCATGGCGACCATCTATGCACCGCTGATCGGTGTGGAGGCCAGTTACCTGCAAGCCGGCCTGGACCAGGTGACCGCGCAGTACGGCACGATGGATAACTACCTCAAGCAAGGCCTCGGCCTGTCCCAGGAAACCATCTACGTGCTGCGCGGCAAGATGGTGTTCTACAACAGCCTGCCGGGCGCGGCGGACCTGGCCGGCAACGCCGCGGCTGGCGCGCAGTTGTTGCAACAACTGCAGAACAGCAACCTGTCGGGCACCTACAGCGCCTACAACTATTACCTGCAATCGGCCATCGACGCGCGCAGCCTCGGAGGCGTCGAGTCCACCGTCGGCGGTCAGGTGCACGCCGACGCTGCCAGCTATCTGTTGCGCCAGGGCGCGATGCTCGAACAGGCTGCTGCACCGTTCACCAGCGGCATCGACCTCAAGGCCGGGCAATACCGTTTGTGGAGCACCGCGTTGGCGGGGTACCTGGGCACCGACGGCTCATCCCAGGCCTCCAGCAGCAACGAGCATAGCCAGGGCATGATGATTGGCCTGACCCAGCGCTTTTCCGAACAACTCAGCGCCCATGCCGGTTTCGGCTACAGCAACGGCAATGTCGGTGGCGCCGGTGGCGAGGCCGATACCGACCTGACGTTCTTCAGTGTCGGTGCACGCTTCGCACCCAATGGCCTGGAGCGTGGCCTGTTCGTGGATGCCGATGCCAGCGCCGGCTATCTGGATTACTCGAGCAAGCGCGAACTCGGCGGCGGACTGGGCACGGCCAAGGGCGACAGTCATGGCAACCTCACCGGCGCGACCCTGGCACTGGGTTACCGTGTTCCGGTGAACGGCGTGACCCTGGAGCCAAGCCTTGGTGTGCGGATCAGCCACGTCAACCTGTCGGGCTTCCAGGAAAAAGGCAGCGAGCTGGCTCTGGACGTCGATGGCATCCACGAGACCCGCAAAAGTGCGGTGGCCAACCTCAACGCATCCTTTGCGCCGGTCAGCCTGGGCGCCTGGCAAGTGGTGCCGGGTGTGCAAGTGGGTTACGAGCATGTGCTGGGCGACGCTGAAACCGACAGCGAAGGGCACCTGCTGGGGCTGGACATTGAACAGCAAGCGGCTTTCGACAACCGTGACCAGTTCACCGGTGGCGTCAATGTCATGGCCAACCTGGGGGCTTGGAGCGTGGGTGCGGAAATTGGCGCCAGTGGTGGTGGCGACAGCCATGGTTTCAATGGTGGCCTGAAGGCGAGCTATCTGTTCTGACGGGGGGCTTGTGGGAGTGAGTCTGCTCCGGGCGGCGTTCCGATGATGGCGGTCTGACTGAGTACATATCCATTATTTGGGTAACGGCGACTGGCGGTTTCGCCCTTACGGCGACTTACTTTTTTTGACAAACGCCTCAAAAAAAGTAAGCAAAAAAAAACGCTCGCCCCGAACGTCCGGCCCCTCGCCAAGGCTCGGGGTTCCTTCGCTCCGGCATTCATCCGGGGGCATTGTCCTCCAGTCGGATTCGTGTGACCTACATGCAATGGGTTTGACTGCGTTGAACGGCGCTGCGCGCCATTCCCCGGATGAACGCCTCCGCTCAGCCTGCCGAGGGGGCGGGTGGATGAAGATCAAGAGCGGCAGGCGAGCTAACGTTCGGCCTGTTGAGTGGTGAAAAGCGTGGGTGTACGCCGATCTGCCTTTGCTCTGCCTTTGCTCTGCCTTTGCTCTTCTGTGGGAGCGAGCCTGCTCGCCCCCACAAACCCTCAATTGACCGGCATTGCCCGCGTTCGCAGGCCCTTCCTCACATCGGCGGGACTGATGCCGTAGGCACTCTGGAAATACTGGCAAAACCGCCCGACATTGCTGAAACCGTGTTGCAAGGCCACATCAGTCACCGAAGGCGACACCCCCTGGGACAGTGCAGCGAAGGCGCGTTCCAGGCGTACCTGGCGCTGATAGGCAACGATCGACGTGCCCATGAAACGCTGAAAACCCTCCTGCAAGGCGCGCAGGCTGACGTTGCTCAGTTGCGCCAGTTCCGTGCCGCTGGCCAGGTGGTCGGGATGCGCCTGAATGTACTCGACGGCCAGCTTCACATGGCGTGGCGCGATCAACGGGGAAGGGCGCTGAAGGGCTTCGGTGAAGTTGTGCGGCCAGGTTTCCAGCACCGCATCGACCAGCATTTCGCGCAGACGCGAAGGCATCAGCGAACCGGTGTTGATCAGCAGGTCGAACTCGGTCCCCGTGGCCAGGTCCACCAGGGCCTTGATGCCCTGCAAGGCGGGTACGTTCAAATCCACCACAGGCTCGAAACAGACCTTTTGCAGGATCGGCTTGCCCAGCAGCATCGACAGTCGTTCGGTGATCAACGCCCGGCTGATCGAGATCCCGTGCTGCGCATGATTGTCGACGAAGCGTGCCGAGCGCACCTCGGCCTTGTCGATGGCCAGCCCGACCTGGGCAAAACCGGTCGACTCGGTAACGTGGTTGAAGATGATCTTGCCGGCGGTGGGAATGACGAAGGTGATTTCATCCAGCGGAGCAGGAAAAGCCACCGTGAAGTCGCCGCGATAGTGCATGCGACGGAAACTGACACCTTCGTGCCTGCCGTAGACCCCGCCGATGATGATGTTTTTCGGCGGCGGTGGGGAGTCGGAATAAAGATTGCCGAACAGGTTGGAGAACAACGCGCCAAAGTCGTCGCAACTCATGTCGTTGGATCTGATGATGATTTGCTTGCGCGTCGTGCTTGAGTACACCTGAAGTGTCACCTTGAGCGGAAGGGCAAAGCCCTGGTACAGGGAACGAGCGATCGGAGATCGAGCGGATGCGGTTCGGGGAAGCGCCAAGACGTTATCAGTGAGTAATGACAGGTTCGTGACCAGGGTTCTTGCCGCTGTCGCCGCTCGCACTGAACAACCGGTGGCACGAGCGGTATCGGCAGGTGGGCTGACCTGGAGTGGTCGTGGCTATTTCACTGGCTCTGCAGACTTGATATCCCCGCAAAAAATATCGTAGTTGCCATCGGTCGCAGCCGTTCGCACGACCACCGAGTATTTGCCGGCAAGCAGGGTTTGCAAAGGGACGGGTGCCGTCCTGGAAAACGACCAGCCACGTATGGGTTGGCGTTCGGTGTTTACGGTGTTGTTCATCGCATAGGCGACAGACCCGGGTCGCTCGCAGCTGCCATTGTTGATGAACGAGTAAAGGCGCAAGGGCAGGGAAACGTAGGATGGAGCGCCGCTGATGAAGAAACTGAGCCCGGTCTTGTTGTCCCAGTCCGTTAACGTGACGTTTCCGATCTGACCGGCGTTTTGCCGGGTGGCAACCAAGTTGACGTTCACGCCATGGTTCGGTGACGTGGCACAGCCGAAAAGGCTTGCCGCGACCATGAGTGCTGCCACTGAGATGTTGAGTTTCATTGCCAAACTCCTGAGTTGAAGAACTGCAATGGGAGAATTAGCGGGTATAGCTCAATTATCGCCCTCTGACCTCGTCCGGATAAGGCTTTCCATTTTTGAGCGGTGATGGTGGGGCGCCTGTGCCCTTCGCCAGCCATGGAGCAGCGTGGCCGCGCAAACCGTCTACATTTGTAACTGGCCGAGCCTGCGTGGTTTGCCGGCTGGCATTCGTGTCTGGATGCCGATGAGGTTTGCAGTGGTTACGCGTGCAGTTAAAGGATTGTGCGGTCAGTTGAGCCCACTCATCATCCGCACCGGACGAATTGCGACTGGAGTGACTCATGAATCAACAAGGCAGCCATCTGCAGGAGCGCAGTCCAGGCGCTCCACAACGGAGTACCTTGCGCAGCCTGTTGGTCCCGGAGTGGCTCGGCAACTATCGGCCCGACTGGCTGCGGGGCGATGTGGTCGCCGGGTTGACGGCAGCGGCCGTGGTCATTCCCAAGGCGCTGGCGTACGCCACGATTGCCGGCCTGCCGGTGCAGGTCGGGCTGTACACGGTGCTGGTGCCGATGGTGATCTATGCCGTGCTCGGTACCTCGCGCCCGCTCAGTGTCAGCACCACAACCACCCTGGCCATTCTCGCCGGTTCCGCGCTGGGCCAGATCAGCCCCGATGGCGATGCCGCGACCTTGCTGGCGGCTTCCGCCACGCTGGCCCTGATGGTGGGCGCGATCCTGATCGTCGCGGGGTTGCTGCGCCTGGGCTTCGTCGCCAACTTCATTTCCGAACCGGTGCTGGTGGGGTTCAAGGCCGGCATCGGCGTGGTCATCGTGCTCGACCAGCTACCCAAGCTGCTGGGGACTCACATCGACAAAGGTGGCTTCCTGCACAATCTGCTGGCCACGGTGCAGAGCATCGGGCATGCCTCACTGCCGACCGTGGCGGTCGGCGTGTTCATGGTACTGCTGCTGGTCGGCATGAAACGTTTTACCCCGCGACTGCCGGCACCGTTGATTGCGGTGGCGCTTGGCATCATCGGCATGAGCCTGTTTGGCCTGGAGCGCTTTGGCGTGTCCGCGGTCGGCGTGGTGCCGATCGGCCTGCCCGCGCCAACCCTGCCGATATGGTCGCTGGCCGAAACCCTCTGGCCTTCGGCGATGGGCATCGCGCTGATGAGTTTCACCGAAACCATCGCGGCAGGGCGTGCGTTCGCCCGCAGTGACGAACCCGCGCCACAACCGAACCGGGAGCTGCTGGCCACCGGCGTTGCCAACATCGGCGGTGCGTTTCTCGGGGCCATGGTCGCGGGTGGCGGGACGACCCAAACGGCGGTGAACCGCCTGGCCGGCGCCCGTTCGCAACTGGCTGCACTGGTCACCGCTGCACTGGCATTGGGCACGTGCCTGCTGCTGGCACCGCTGATTGGCCTGATGCCTAACGCCACGCTCGCCGCTGTGGTGATCGTGTATTCGGTGGGCCTGATCGAGCCGGCGGAATTTCGCGAAATCCTGTCGGTTCGCCGTACCGAATTTGCCTGGGCCGTGGTGGCCATGATCGGCGTGATGCTGCTGGGCACGCTGCAAGGGATCGTCGTGGCGATTGTCGTTTCGTTGCTGGCGCTGGCCTATCAAGTCTCGGACCCGCCCGTGCACATCCTCGGGCGCAAGCGTGGCACCAATGTGTACCGGCCGCAGTCCGCCGAGCACCTTGATGACGAACACTTTGACGGGCTGCTGTTGCTTCGACCCGAAGGCCGGATCTTTTTCGCCAACGCCCAGCGCATCGGCATGAAGATGCACCCGCTGATCGAAGAAGCAAGGCCCGCCGTAGTGGTTCTGGACCTGCGCAGCGTGTTCGACCTGGAATACACGGCGCTGAAAATGCTCACCGGGGCGGAACAGCGAATGCAGGAAAAAGGCATTTCATTGTGGCTGGTGGGCATGAGCCCGGGCGTATGGGACATGGTCGTCAAGGCGCCCTTGGGCCATACGCTGGGCGAGGCCCGCATGTTCCTGAACCTGGAGCAGGCGGTTGAACATTACCAGCGCACTCGACGCTGAATGAACGCGGCCGGGGGCACTCCGGACGCTTTGTAACGCATTTGACGAGGTAACGGACATGGCAAAGAAGAAGGCGGCACCGAAAAGCAAACCGGCCGAAGGAGAAAAGCTCAAGAACAAGGTTTATCTCGAAGAACTGGAGCGGCTGCATGTCGAGCTGGTCAAGCTGCAGGAATGGGTGCAGCACACGGGCGCCAAGATCTGCATCATCTTCGAGGGCCGTGATGGCGCCGGCAAGGGCGGGACCATCAAGGCGCTGACCGAACGGGTCAGTCCGAGGGTGTTCCGGGTGATAGCGTTGCCGGCCCCGACCGACCGGGAAAAAAGCCAGATGTACTTGCAACGTTATCTGCCGCACCTGCCGGCCGCCGGTGAAGTGGTGATCTTCGATCGCAGCTGGTACAACCGCGCCGGTGTAGAGCGGGTCATGGGTTTTTGCAGCGAAGAGCAGGTGCGCACGTTCCTCACCGTGGCGCCGCGAGTCGAGCAGGCGCTGGTCGAATCCGGAATCATCCTGATCAAATACTGGCTTGAAGTGAGCCAGGAGGAACAGACCCGACGCCTCACGGCGCGTATCACCGACGGGCGCAAGATCTGGAAGCTGTCGCCGATGGACCTCAAGTCCTATAACCGCTGGTACGACTACTCCCGTGCCCGGGACGACATGTTCAAGTACACCGACACCAAGTTCGCCCCTTGGCGGGTCGCCAACTCCAACGACAAGCGGCGGGCGCGGTTGAACATCATCAGCGATGTGCTGGGCAGCATTCCTTACGAGGAAGTGCCGCGGGAAAAAGTGAAATTGCCCAAGCGGCAAGCCCCCGGTAACTATCGGGAGCCGGTCTATCCGTACAAGTACATTGCGGAAAAATTCTGATCGAGGCTTTGCGCAGGAGCCGGCCCGGGCCGGCTCCTGCTGCATGCCGTCAGGCCTTGATCACGTACCCGTACGCCCGGGTACGACCGCCTTCATGTTTCAGGTAGACGCCCTGTAGCTCCGGTGTGAAGCCGGGCAAGCGGTTGATGCCTTCTTCCAGGGCCAGGAAGTATTTCAACACCGCGCCTCCCCAGATCTCCCCGGGTACCACGCAGAGCACACCCGGCGGATAGGGCAGTGCACCTTCGGCGGCGATACGCCCGTCGGCATCCGCCAGCGCCACCAGTTCGACGTTGCCACGGATGTATTCGATCTGCGCTTGCTGCGGGTTCATGGCCTTTTTCGGGAAGTGTTCCTTGCGGAACATGTTCTTCTGCAACTGCTGCACATTGTGGCTGCGATACAGGTCGTGCATTTCCTGGCAGAGCTGGCGGATGGTGTAGTTGCGGTAGCGCTCCTGATGCTGCGCGTAGATGGCCGGCAGCACCCGGCTCATCGGTGCGTCATCGCTGATGAAACGTTCGAAACGGGCGATTTGCGCGGCCAGGTGGGTCATCTTCGCCCAGTCTTCAGCCGGGGTGAGCAGGAACAGGATCGAGTTCAGGTCGCATTTTTCCGGGACGATGCCGTTTTCCCGCAGGAAGTTGGCGAGGATGCCGGCGTGAATGCCGAACTCGGTGTAGCTGCCGTCCACCGGGTCGATGCCCGGGGTGGTGAACAGCAGTTTGCACGGGTCGATGAAGTACTGCTTCTCGGCGTAGCCACCAAAAGCGTGCCAGCGGTCCTTCGGATGAAACTCGAAGAAGCGGATGTCATTGGCGATCTCGTCCGTCGGGTAGTCTTCCCACGCGCGCCCTTCGATGGTGGACGGCACGAACGGCCGGATCATGGTGCAGGCTTCGATAATCAGCTTGCGCGCTTCGATGCCGAACTTCACACAGTCCTCCCACAGGCGCAGGCCGCTGCGGCCCGAGTGAATGCGTGCGTTGACATCCAGCGAGGCGAACAGCGGGTAGAACGGGCTGGTGGACGCCTGGGACATGAAGGCGTTGTTGAGCCGGTGATGGTTGCAGTAGCGGGCCTGGCCCTTGATGTGCCGGTCTTTCTTGTGCACCTGTGAGGCCTGGGAGAAACCGGCCTGCTGTTTGTGCACCGATTGCGTGACGAAGATGCCCGGGTCGTTCTCGTTCAGGTCGAGCAGCAGTGGCGAGCAGTCTTTCATCATCGGGATGAACTGCTCGTAACCGACCCATGCCGAGTCGAACAGGATGTAGTCACACAGCTTGCCGATGCGGTCGACCACTTGCCGGGCGTTGTAGACGGTGCCGTCATAGGTGCCCAGTTGAATGATCGCCAGGCGGAATGGCCGTGGCAGCTGGGCCTTGTCCGGGGCGACTTCGGCAATCAGTTCGCGCAGGTAGTCTTCTTCGAAACAGTGGGCGTCGATCCCGCCGATGAAGCCGTAGGGGTTGCGTGCGGTTTCCAGATAGACCGGCGTGGCGCCGGCCTGCAACAGCGCGCCCTGGTGGTTGGACTTGTGGTTGTTGCGGTCGAACAGCACCAGGTCGCCCGGGGTCAGCAGGGCGTTGGTCACCACCTTGTTCGAGGCCGAGGTGCCGTTGAGCACGAAATAGGTCTTGTCGGCGTTGAACACCTGGGCTGCGTGTTTCTGCGCCAGCAGCGCCGGGCCTTCGTGGATCAGCAGGTCACCGAGCTTGACGTCGGCGTTGCACATGTCGGCGCGAAACAGTGTCTCGCCGAAGAAGTCGAAGAATTGTCGCCCGGCCGGGTGCTTGCGAAAGAACTGGCCGCCCTGGTGACCGGGGCAGGCAAAGGTCGCGTTGGCCGCCTCGGTGTAGCGTTTGAGCGAATCGAAGAAGGGCGGCAGCAGGCTTTCTTCATAGGCTTTGGCCGCTGTCTCCAGTTGGTTGCCATGGTATTCGACGTTGCTGGGTGACAGGTCGAAGATGCCGTTCACTTGCAGCAGCACGTCATTGAGGTATTTGTAGACTTCTCGGGGGCGGGTGCTGGTGCCAGGGGAGGGCACCAGGAAAATCGGCACATCAAAACCGGTGCGCTGAATGACGTCCAACGCTCCAGCCAACACATCATCGACCGACACCACGGCCACGGCGACGTCGGTGAAATCGGTCTGGCTGAGCGGGACCACCTCCCGGGCGTTCAGGAAGCATTCGGGTGTGCCATCGCTGGCAGCGATTTTCAGAGCTTTCATGGGTGGTGTCTCCTGGCGGGCACTCATTTGTCCGCGGCTTTTTTAGAGAGCAACTTCCGAGGGAGCCTTCCAGTTCCCCAGATCGGAAATCGTGTCACCACTGGTTATAGAGCATTTTCCTGATCTGTCAGGCTTTTAGCGATTTGTTGGACGAGAGGCCATGGCCCACCGATAGCGGTCAGGCGTGTACCAGTGCAATCGTGAACGAGACCACGATCATGCAGGCAAAAGCAAAATTGATATTCATGAAGTTTCCATCCAAAACATGAGTGACGGCGCCATCTTGAACAGGTCACAGGAAAATAAAAAATTCGCTGTAATGATTTGAAAGATCGAAAAAAATGATACCGGGAAGTGTTTTCCCGGCTGGCCGTTTGTGTTTAACCCCGGCTTTGGCTAATCTCGCGAAAACACGCAGCTACACGTATAAACGGGCGAAAACATGCACGACAACCATTCTGCTGCCGAACTGCCGTCAGTGCGCCGGCAAAAAATCCTGTTGATCCTCGAACGTGACGGCAAGGTCATGGCCTCGGAGCTGAGCCAGCACTTCGCGGTGTCCGAAGACACCATCCGCCGCGACCTGGCGGAACTGGCCAGCGCCGGCCTGGTGCAGCGGGTGCACGGCGGGGCGTTGCCGCGACCCAAAGACACGGGCAAGGACTACTTCACCCGGATCAGCGAAACCGATGAGGTGAAGACCCATCTGGCGCAACTGGCGGCGCGACGGGTGCAGGATGGCCAGATCGTGGTGTTCGATTCCGGCACCACCACCTTGCAGATCGCACGCTCGCTGCCGGCGGACATCGCCATTACCGCGATCACGGCATCGCCGATGACGGCCATTACCTTGTCCGAATACAAAGGCATCAAGGTGATCCTGGCCGGCGGCCAGCTCAACCCGGCGACGATGTCGGCCAGCGGCCACGAAACCCTGCGGCTGCTGGCGGGCATCAAGGCCGACCTGCTGTTTACCGGGGTCTGCGCGATTCACCCGCAGGTGGGCCTCAGTTCACTGCACTTCGATGAGGTGCCGGTGAAACAGGCGATGCTCGATTGTGCCTCCCATGTGATCGCCGTCACCACAGCGGACAAGCTCGGCGCGGTGGAGCCCTTTGTCGTTGCGCCTTGCAACCGCGTGCACACGCTGATCACCGAGCAGCAGGTGGCGTCAGGCAGTGTCGAGGATTACCGGGCGTTGGGGGTTGAGGTGGTGCAGGCTTGATCATTATTTGCTGGGAGATGTGTTGAATGTTCCGGCCCCTTCGCGAGCAAGCCCGCTCCCACAAGGGTTATTTTTGGCTGACATTGNACCGAGCAGCAGGTGGCGTCAGGCAGTGTCGAGGATTACCGGGCGTTGGGGGTTGAGGTGGTGCAGGCTTGATCATTATTTGCTGGGAGATGTGTTGAATGTTCCGGCCCCTTCGCGAGCAAGCCCGCTCCCACAAGGGTTATTTTTGGCTGACATTGATCCCTGTGGGAGCGGGCTTGCTCGCGAAGAGGCCGGCACAAACAACATCCATGTCGAATGTGCCGGCCAACAACCTCAGCGCAGTCGCTCAAGCATCTGGTAGTACCACATGCCGGCCGCGAGCATCGGGTTGCCGAGCAGGTCGCCCATGGGCACGCGGATGTGCTGGCAGGCGGCGAAGGTGTCGAACTGCTCCAGCTGTCCGGTGATCGCCCTGCCCATGATTTCGCCCATGATGTGGGTGGTGGCGATGCCGTGGCCGGAGTAACCCTGGCAATACCAGACGTTGTCCGACAGCTTGCCCAGTTGCGGGATGCGGTTGATCACGATGCCCATCGCGCAGCTCCACTGGTAATCGATGGCCACGCCTTTGAGCGCCGGGAAGGTCTGCTCGATGCACGGGCGCAGCTCGGCGGCGATGTCGCGTGAGTCCTTGCCGCTGTAGTTGGCGCCGCCACCGAACAACAGGCGACCGTCAGCGGTGAGGCGGTAGTAGTCGAGCACGAAACGGCAGTCGTAGACCGCCAGGTCTTCGGGGTTGATCTGCCTGGCCAGGTCGCCCAGCGGCGCGGTGGTGACGATGCCGCCCATGGCCGGGAAAATCTTGCCCTTGAGCTTGCCCGGTTCGAGCTTGTGGTAGACGTCGCCGGCCAGCAGCACCTGACTGGCCTCGATGTGCCCGTGGGCAGTCCGTATGCCCGGGCTCTGGTGCAGGCCGTCGCCGTGGATGATCTCCAGCACCTCGCTGTTTTCGAAGATCAGCGCGCCCAGGCTTTCGGCGGCGCGGGCCTCGCCGATGCACAGGTTGAGCGGGTGCAGGTGCATGTTGCGGGTGTTCTTGATCGCGCCGTGGTAAAGGTCGCTTTGCAGCAGGTCGCGGACCTGGCTGCGGTCGAGCAGGCTGACTTCATCGCCCATGCCACGGCGCACGGCCTCTTCGTAATCCTTGCGCAAGCCATCCATGTGCGCGGGCTTGTACGCCGCGTGCAGGTGGCCGTGCTTGAGGTCGCAGGCGATGCCGTACTTCTCTACGCGCTGGCGGATGATCTGGTGCCCGCGCCAGCGCAGGTTCCAGATGAAGTCGTCGACTTCGTCGCCGAGGGTGCGGCGCATCTGTTTGCGCATGGCTTCATCGCCCGAGAGGCTGCCGGTGACCTGGCCGCCATTGCGCCCGGTGGCGCCCCAGCCGATCTTGTGGCTTTCGACGATGGCGACCTTCAGGCCTTTTTCCGCCAGCTCGACAGCGCTGGCCACGCCGGTGAAACCGCCGCCGATGATCACCACGTCAACCCGGTGCCGGCCTTGCAGCGTCGGGTAATCGGTGTCCTGGTTGAGGGTGGCGGTGTAGTAGGAATTGCAACGTTGGGTCATGTCGGTGTCCGGGCAGAATTGGGAGAAACCAATGCCGCTCAGTCGAAGTGCGCAACCTGTGGGAGCTGGCTTGCCAGCGAAGGCGTCGTGTCAGTCGCCATGGTTGTTGGCAGGTACACCGCTTTCGCTGGCAAGCTAGCTCCCACAGGGATTGCATACGCTGAGCAAATGCAGGGATAGCGAAGGAGGGGGGCTCGCCGATCAGGCGAGCGGGGCGCTATCCGGCGGACGTGCGGAATGACGCAGTTTGGAACGGCGCAGGGCCATGGGCAGGTTGACGATGCGCTTCATGCAATGCCGTCCAGGGCCAGCAGCGAGGTGGCCTGGAGCGAAATGTTCAGAAGGTGCTGTTCTGACGGCAAGGTACGCATGGCGCTGGTTTCCGGCGGCGCAAATCGTCGGTGGCGAGCAGGACAAGCCATCCGGGGATGGCTGGATACTAGGGAGGATTGTGACGCGTGTAAATGTTTGATTCAGGACATCAGGTGCACACCAAGTCCGATCAACCCGCAGCCGATCAACACCTCGATCACCCCGCGCTTGAAACGAAGCAACGCGATGCCCGCCACCAGGGCGATCAGCAGCGAAGGCCAGTCCAGTCGTCCTTCGAAGCCTTTGGGCCAAAGCACGTGGTAGGCGAAGAAGCACGCCAGGTTGAGAATCACGCCCACCACGGCCGCCGTAATGGCCGTCAGCGGTGCTGTGAAGGTGAGTTCGTTGTGCGTCGACTCCACCAGCGGTCCGCCGGCGAGGATGAACAGGAACGAAGGCAGGAAGGTGAACCAGGTCACCAGCGTGGCGGCCATGGCACCGGCGACAAATGCTTGATCCGGGCCGAAGACCTGATGCACGTAGCCGCCGATAAAACCGACAAAGGCGACGACCATGATCAACGGACCCGGCGTGGTTTCACCGAGCGCCAGGCCATCGATCATCTGCGTCGGCGTCAGCCATCCGTAGTGACTGACCGCGCCCTGGTAGACATACGGCAGCACCGCATAGGCACCGCCGAAGGTCAGCAATGCGGCCTTGGTGAAGAACCAGGCCATCTGGGTCAAGGTGCCTTCCCAGCCGAACAGTGCGGTGAGCATGGCCATGGGCAGTGCCCACAAGATCGCACCGACAACGGCCAGTCGCGCCAGTTTCCAGCCACTGAAACGGGCGTGTTCAGGGGTTGGGGTGTCGTCGTCGATCACCGCCGGGCCGAAGGTTTTTTTCGCCGCGCCGTGGCCGCCGGTCCTGAACTTTTCCGGTGCCAGCCGCCCGCCGAAATAACCGATGACCGCTGCGCCGAGCACAATCAACGGAAATGGCACGTTGAGCACGAAAATGGCCACGAAGGCCGCGGCGGCGATCCCCCATAACCAGCCGTTCTTCAGGGCCCGCGAGCCGATCCGGTGAGCCGCCTGCACCACGATGGCCGTGACCGCCGGCTTGATCCCGTAGAACAATCCGGCGACCACGGGCACTTCGCCAAAGGCGATGTACACCCAGGACAGTGCAATCAGGATGAACAGCGACGGCAACACAAACAGCACCCCGGCGATCACGCCGCCCCAGGTCCGGTGCATCAGCCAGCCGATGTAGGTCGCCAGTTGCTGTGCCTCAGGCCCGGGCAGCAACATGCAGTAGTTGAGGGCATGCAGAAAGCGCCGCTCGGAGATCCAGCGCCGGCGCTCGACCAGTTCCTGGTGCATGATCGAAATCTGCCCGGCCGGCCCGCCAAAGCTGATGAAACCGAGCTTGAGCCAGAACAGAAAGGCTTCGCGCAGGCTGATGGAGCGGGGCAGCGGCACATCCTGTTCCGTGATCGAAGAGGGCGTGGGGCTCAAATGGAAACTCCTTGTGCAGAGGCGTTTTGAGCCAATGACTGTAGCTACACCGAAGCGTGTTGGATAGTCGCCTGATGCTGCGCATCTGCCCAGCGCGCCACGGCTGATCGGTCGCTGTCACGAGCATCGACCCAGCGTGCGCCAGACGCCACGTCTTCGCGTTTCCAGAACGGCGCGTCGGTTTTCAGGTAGTCCATGATGAACGCACAGGCTTCGAAAGCGGCTTGACGATGGGGGCTGCTGACGCCGACAAACACGATCGGCTCGCTGATCGACAACGGGCCGATCCGATGCGCGATCGCCACGGCCCGCAGCGACCAGCGAGCCCTGGCGTTGTCGATGATTTTCTGCAGCGAACGTTCGGTCATCCCTGGATAGTGTTCCAGAAACAACCCGGCAACTGCCTCACCCTGATTGATGTCGCGCACGTAGCCGACGAAGTTGACCACGGCGCCCACGCCCGGATCATTCGCCTGCAGGCTATCGATCAACCGGCCGACGTCGAACGCTTCACGCTGGACCCGAACCGTCATGTCTCAACCCCCGGTGACCGGTGGAAAAAAGGCGATCTCGTCATAATCCTCGATCACCCGGTCCGGATGGCACAGTTCCTGGTTCAGGGCACACATCAGGTTGTTTTCACCCAGCACGTTGCTCCATACCTCGCCGCGAGCCATCAGCAATCGGCGCACGTCTTCGATGGTCTTGAGGTTGTCGGTCAGCGGCAGTTTTTCGCCGCCCAGGTTGAGCTGCTCGCGGTAACGGGCGAAGTAGTTGATCAGGATCATTGTGCGTCCTCGAACTTGAAATGACCGGAGCGGCCACCGTGTTTGCTCAGCAATCGGATGTCATCGATGACCATGGCGCGGTCCACCGCCTTGCACATGTCGTAGAGGGTCAACGCGGCCACGCTGACGGCGGTCAATGCTTCCAGTTCAACGCCGGTCTGGCCCTCGACGCGGCAGGTGCCGACAATTTTCACGCTGTCGGGTGTGCAGGCCTTGAGTTCGACGTGGATCGAACTGAGCAGCAGGGTATGGCAGAGCGGAATCAGCTCATGGGTTTTCTTCGCCGCCATGATTCCGGCGATTCGCGCGACGGCAAACACATCGCCCTTGGGGTGGCCGTCGCTTTGAATCAACCTCAAGGTTTCCGGGCGCATCCGTACCCAGGCCTGGGCCTTGGCTTCACGCAGCGTCGAGGTTTTTTCGCTGACATCGACCATGTTGGCGCGCCCCTGACGGTCGAGGTGGGTCAAGCCATTGGGCGGTGTTTCTGAAAGGTCTGTCATGGGAAGTTCCTGCGCTTGCCAGCGCGGTGATCAGGTGAAGGCATCATGCCGGGCTGTAAATGCGTGGTGCGTTTCGGTGGGGGACGTGAATCAGGTTGAGGCGATGTTTGATGGCCCATTGCACGGTCAGGGCGGTGGGCGCCGACAGGCTGACCAGTGTGCCGAGCCTGGCCCGGACGGCTTTGTGAATCAGCTCCAGGCTACAGCGGCTGGTGACCACGGTGAAGCCGCTGCGGCTGTCGATGCCGGCGTATTGCAGGGCACCGATCAGTTTGTCCAGCGCGTTGTGGCGGCCAATGTCTTCGCGGCAGATCAGCGCGTTGCCTTGGGGGTCGAAGTACAGCGCCGCGTGCAGCGCGCCACTGCTGCGGGCCATCTGTTGGGCCTGTTCGATGCGGCCGCGAATGTCGATGAAATGCTCGGCGGGCGGCAGGGCAACCGGATCGAGAATCTGCAGTGTCGGCAGGGCCTGCTCCAGCGCTTGCACACCGCACAGTCCGCAGCCACTGGTGCCCGCCATTTGCCGACGATGGTGCTTCAGTGCCCAGAACGCGCGGCTGGAGATCTGCACGTCTGCCTGGACGGCCTGCTCGAAATGGGTGAGGCGCAGGTCGTAGATTTCGCGCGGGTCCCGAACGATGTCGTTGCTGACGCTGAAACCACGGATGAAGTCTTCGAGGTTACCCGGCGACACCATCATCACCGCCTGACTCAAACCGTTGTAGGTGATTGCCAGGGCAATCTCTGAAGCCAGCGCCGCCTGACAGACTGACGCGGTGTTGTCGTATTCGCGAAAGTTCACACTCAGCGGCTTGGGTGCGGGGGCGTTGGTGTCGCTTCGAATATCGGCTTGTTCAACTTGGCATAACATGAAAAGAACCTCGAAGCGCTGAATTAAGTTCAGGCTACGGGCAACTTTTCAACGCGTCCAATCGCTTGTTCCGATGTGCCGATTGGTGATGTCTATCAAGCTGGTTAAACAGGTCTTTTTCGGTTTTATATAAAACCGAAATTTGATCAGTGAGTCCGGCTGAATAAAGTTCGGGCTTCGGCGAAACACTTCTCGGCAATGGCCGAGCGCGGTTCGGTCTTGCGCATGACCAGGCCCAGGGGGGCGAGCACACTGGCATCCGGCAACTCGATGAACGACAGGTGTTCGATGGGTTCTTCCAGGCCGCTGTCCAGCGGCATGATCGCGCAGCAGAATCCTTCGTGAATCGCCTGCAGCAATTGGTACGTCGAATCGCTTTCCAGGATCGGCTGCGGGTCCAGTCCACGGCTGCGAAAGCTCAGGTCGATGGATTTGCGGTAGTGCATGCCGTTGCTGAGCATCCCCAGCGGCAGCTCGGCGGCGTCCTCCCAACTCATTTGCGCGCCCTCGAAATGGAAGTGGCGAGTGTCATACAGCAGGCCGACACGGGTTGCGCCGATCTCGAAAAACTCGAAATAGCTCGGGTTGACGTGATCGAGGTAGCACACGCCGAGGTCAAGCTGGTTGTTGCCCAGGCCCTCGATGATCTGGTCGGAACTCAGGGAGGACAGGCTGTACTTGAGCTCGGGAAAGCTGCGGGACAGGCCCTGAATGTAGGTGACGGGGTTGAAGCTGCTGAGCGGGACCAGGCCCAGGCGCAAGTTGCCGACGAGCTGGCCCCGGCACGCGGCAGCTTCGGCGAAGAGCCCGTCGTGGGCGGCCAGCAGGGTTCTGGCCCATGCCAGTACACGCTCGCCGGCCTGGGTAAAACCCTCGAAGCGCTGACCCCGGGTGACCAGCACCAGGTCCAGCTCATCCTCCAGGTTACGCAGGCGCATGGACAGGGTGGGCTGGGTGATGTGGCAGCGCGCGGCGGCCTGGCCGAAGTGGCGGGTCTGCTCCAGGGCGATCAGGAACTTGAGTTGTTTGATGTCCATGACGGCACCTGCTGACGGGGTAGTGAGGGGTAAGTATTGACTCAGGTGCGCAAGACACAAGGCGCGGCGGAAAACGTGAGGTGCGGACGATCTCACTGTCGTGGGCGTGCGTCCAATCACTGGTATTTAAGGGGTTATCGATGCGCTCTATCGTCGAGGGTATTTTCTGGTTTCTTATATCGATAGAGCGGCTCGATAGTCTGGTTGGTTAGAGTGATTAGACAGCGTTTGTTGGGGCGTTTTAGTCTCCGGAAGTTATTTAATTCATATCTGTCGGAGAATCCCATGAGCGTCAAACCGGATGCGTTGTTTATCCCTTTGAATATTGCCGTGCTGACGGTCAGCGATACCCGTGAATATGCCAATGACACTTCCGGCCAACTACTCGTCAGTCGTTTGCTGGAGGCCGGCCACACCCTCAGCGAGCGCAACCTGCTCAAGGATGACCTGTACAAGATCCGCGCGCAGGTGGCGAACTGGATTGCCGACGATGGCATTCAGGTAGTGTTGATCACTGGCGGTACCGGATTCACCGGCCGCGACAGCACACCGGAGGCGGTGGCCTGTTTGCTGGACAAGCCGATCGATGGATTCGGTGAACTGTTCCGGGCGATTTCGATCCTCGACATTGGTACTTCCACAGTGCAGAGCCGGGCACTGGCCGGGCTGGCCAATGGCACGCTGGTCTGCTGCCTGCCGGGTTCCACGGGCGCCTGCCGCACCGCGTGGGAAGGCATCCTCGCCGAGCAGCTCGACGCTCGCCACCGGCCGTGCAATTTCGTCCCGCACCTCAAGCCCGTGCAAGCCTGCGGGACGCGGGGATGAGCGCCGCAGCGCTGATGTCGGTGGAGCAAGCCATCGACCGGCTGCTGACAATGGCCGAGGCACACAGGATCGAAGACAGTGAAACGGTGCCGCTAAGCGCCGCCAGGCAGCGGGTATTGGCCAGTGACCTGGTGGCGACCCTCGATCTGCCACCGTGGCCGAACAGCGCCATGGACGGGTATGCCTTGAATGTCGACGGCTGGGGCGGGGAGCCACTGCGCGTGTCGCAGCAGGTGTATGCCGGACACGCCCCCGAAGCCCTGGCCCCGGAGACCTGCGCGCGGATCTTCACCGGTGCGCCTGTTCCGCCGGGTGCCAACTGTGTGGAGATGCAGGAAAACACCGAGGTGCTGGATGATGGACGGATCCAGTTCAAGCAGCCACTGAGCGCCGGGAGCAACATCCGCCCGCAAGGCCAGGAGAACGGCGTCGGCGATGTGTTGCTGCGCGCCGGCAAGCGCCTTGGTCCGTTCGAATTGGCGGTCGCGGCGGCGCAGGGCTGCACCCATGTGCAGGTTGTGCGGCGACCACGGGTGGCGTTGTTGTCCACCGGCGATGAACTGGTCGACCCGGGCACGCCACTCAAGCCCGGCAGCATTTACAACAGCAACCGCACATTGTTGAGCCATTGGTTGAGTGCGCTGGGTTGCGAGGTCATCGATGCCGGCATTCTCCCCGACGAGCCACGCCAGACGCGGCTCAAGCTCGAACAACTGCAACATACCGCTGACCTGATGCTCAGCACTGGTGGCGTGTCCGCCGGTGACGCCGACTGCCTCGGTCAGGTGCTGCGCGAGTGCGGCAAGCCGTTGCTGTGGAAACTCTCGATCAAACCGGGAAAGCCATTGACCGTGGGCCACGTCGGCCGCGTGCCGGTGATTGGCCTGCCGGGTAATCCGACATCGGCGTTGGTCACGTTCGGCCTGTTGGCAAGGGTTTACCTGTTGCGGATTCAGGGTGTCGAAGACGTCGAGCCCTTGAGCTTTGCGGTCAGGCTCGGCTTTGCCTGGCCCAAACCCGGGAGTCGGCGCGAGTACCTCAGGGCAAGACTCGAAGCCGGCCGAGCGGTGCTCTATCCGAACCAGAGCTCAGGTGTGCTGCTGGGGTCGTCCTGGGCCGATGGCCTGGTGGAAGTACCGGAAGGTTGCACCTTGACGGTGGGCGACACCGCGCGGTTCATTCCCTTCAGCGAGCTGTTCTGAATACATCGGACAAACTGTGAATGCCATTCCTGCGGCCACCTGAAATACCTGTGGGAGCGGGCTTGCCCGCGAAGGCGTCAGGTCAGGCAACATCTCTGATGGATGTGCCGGCCTCTTCGCGGGCAAGCCCGCTCCCACAGGGTTTGCGTGTTTCGTGAGTCTCAGTTCAGCACAAAATCCACCGGTTCCAGTTGCGGCGGCAGTTCCGTCACGCCCAGTGCGGCCAGTACATCACGCTCGATATTGCGCACGATGGCGTCGGTGGGCAGGTCGTTTTCATCGCGGCCGAAGGGGTCTTCCAGTTCATCGGCGATCGCGTCCAGGCCGAAAAAGGTGTAGCTGACGATCGCGGTGAAAACCGGCGTCAGCCAGCCCAGGGGTTCGGCCATGGCAAACGGCAACAGGATGCAGAACAGGTAGATGGTGCGGTGCAGCAACAGGGTGTAGGGGAACGGTAGCGGGGTGTTCTTGATCCGTTCACAGACCGCCTGGGCGTGGGTCAGGCCGGTCAGGTGATTGGCTATGAGCGTGTAGCGCCAGTCGTTGATCGCCCCGGACTCGTTGAGTGTCGAACACTGCTGGCCGACCTGCATCAGTATCTGCCCGCTGATGTCCGTACTGTTGCCTTTGGGCATCGGGTGCAGCCAGTCGCCACTGGCGGCCAGTTCGTTTTCCTGGCGCAGCCGCGCATTGAGGGCATGAGCAAAGCCGCACAGGTTGCTGAGGATCGTGTGTCGCTCGTCCGTATCCTTGAGGACCAGGGTTTCACGAATCATCGAGCGCACTTCCACGATCACCTCGCCCCACGCCTTGCGCGCTTCGTACCAGCGGTCGTAGCAGGCGTTGTTGCGAAAGCTCATGAAGATCGACAACGACAAACCCAGTAGGGTGAAGGGTGTTGCACTGACCTTGGAAAAGTAGCTGGGATGCAAGGTTTCAACGAGCACGATGGCCGAGGCGAGCAACGTCACCATCAGGCTGCGCCAGGCTATGCGCTTGGCGATCGAACCCTTGAGGGACGTCAGTACGCCGATCAGGTTGGGTTTGGGTCTCACGATCATGGGGTTCAGCCGCCCGTCATGTTCATGAAGCGAATGACCTGTACCTCGTCGTTCACTTCGAAGTTGTGTCGATAAGGCTTGAGCTTCATTGCCTCGATAATGGCTTTTTCCAGGCGCTCGGGCTGTCCGGGATGGCTGCGCAGAACAGCCTTGAGATCCACCGAGTGTTCATTGCCCAGGCACAGCAGCAAGCGTCCTTCCACGGTCAGTCGTACCCGATTGCAGGTGCCGCAAAAGTTGTGGCTGTGGGGCGAGATGAACCCCAGGCGAATCTGTGGTGCCTCGGCCAGGCGCCAGTAGCGCGACGGGCCCTGGGTCGACTCGGCGGAATCAATCAAAGTGTAGCGTTCGGCGATGCGTTCGCGGACCTGGGCGCTTGAGAAAAACGATTCGGCGCGGCTGTGCTCGTCGATGGTGCCCAACGGCATTTCCTCGATGAAGGAGATGTCGAGGTTGCGGTCGATGGCGAAGCTGACCAGATCGTTGATTTCATGGTCGTTGCGGCCTTTCATGACCACGCAATTGAGCTTGGTGTTACGGAATCCTGCCTGGTTGGCAGCGTCGATGCCCTTGATGACCTGCGCCAGGTCGCCGGTGCGGGTCAGCTCGCGAAAACGTTGCGGGTCCAGGCAGTCGAGGCTGATGTTGAGGCGCTTGACCCCGGCCTCGAACAACGGCTCGGCGAGTTTGGCCAACTGCGAACCGTTGGTGGTCATGCACAGTTCGCGCAGGCCGGGCAGGGCGGCGATCTTCTGGCACAACTGCACCACGCCCGGACGGATCAGCGGCTCGCCTCCGGTCAGGCGGATCTTGCGGGTACCCAACGCCACGAAGCTTTGTGCCAGTTGGTAAATCTCTTCCAGCGTCAGCACCCGTTGGCGTGGCAGGAACTGCATGTCCTCGGCCATGCAGTACACGCAGCGGAAATCGCAGCGGTCGGTGACCGACATCCGCAGATAGTCCACGCGCCGGGAGAATCCATCGATCAAGACTCGTTCTGACATGACACCCTCGCTTGGCACGCATTGAATGAATGATCCGTGTAGGAGCGAGCTCTGCTCGCGATGGTCGTT